>CAZBNG010000173.1:0-1561 GCA_964493095.1 uncultured Pseudobdellovibrionaceae bacterium | reverse complement strand
CGTCTATAGGATTGATCTGCTCGAGAAACCCGGCAAGCTCTTCCCCTTCGACCGGGTTCCAGTTATCATCGTGGTACATAAAAATTCCTTTTTTCTACAACCGCAGCTTTAACGCCCCATTCTGCGCAAGATTGTCCATAAGTTCAAGCCCTCACGTTACAAAAAAGTGACGAAGCGCGGCGCGCCGTCAAAATACATGCCGACAGGGTAACAGCCAGTCCGATCCACCAGCCCTGCCAAAGCCCGTAACCGGTAGCGCTGACGGACAGAAACCCCATCAGGGCAGGCAGAGCCAAACGCGCGTCCTCTGCGGGAAAGCAGCTCAGGCGATAGAAAATAAAACCGAGCAAAACGCTTCCCAAAACCGCGCCGATCACGCCGAATTCGATCCAGAGCTGAAGCGCGAAATTATGGGGATGCAAAACTGTCACACTATGGCGGTAAATTTGCGCCGTATCGAACGCCTCCACCGCGCGCGTCGCTTCAATGCCGAAACCGTAAAACGGATTCTGCATCACGTAACGAGCAACCGAATCCCAAATCTCCATCCTGTCCGCCGCATAACCGCTTTGCAGCCATGGTATTTCCTGCGTATTTCCTGCAAATTCCGCGAACATATATTGCACCAGCCAGGGTGCACTCAGAATCAAAGCGCTCACCAGAACGCCCAAAACAATCCATGCTGCTTTAAAACGGTAGGGAAAAACAAACACAAAAAATAGCCCGACAACCACAGCCAGCTGAGCGGATTGGCTATCGGTTTTATAAAGGACTAGCGCCGTCAAAACCATAAGCATCGTCAATATTCCGCTTTTTTGGACTTGCGGCAAGGAGGCTTTCAGGACAAGGGGCAATGCGATTAAAAATGTCAGCACAATAGACGTCACGCCGCGATTGAGCAGGGAAAGGTTGAAAACCGCGTCCTCGCTTTTCCCGCGGATGAGCTGGTATAACGGCGCATCAAAATAAAGCTCCACAGCGCATAACAGGCAAGCCGCAATTACCCCCAGCGGGAATAAAACAACATGAAACCGGGCCACATTTCCCGGCAAAGATCGGACCGGAACAGGCAGAAAAATCACAGGCAAGAGCACGGGCAGCAATTTCATCACCCTGTCCAACACAATATCGGGAGCGATTGCCCATAGACTGCTTAACGTCGCCAGCGCCAGGAAAACAAGAACGGGAATCCGGAAGGTTTTGGAATTCTCCGCAAAAAACCGGCGCGGGGAAATACAAAACCCCGCCATTCCGATCAGAAGAAGCAGGGCCGGAACAAATGCTATAAAGCGCGGCACGATTACGCCGATCAGCGGCAGACAGGCCAGCACACCGCAAAAAGCAAAAGCGGCGAATAACGCGGTTTTTTGATTTTGATTGGCGGGAGAGGGAGCGGTCATAAGAAAGTCTTATCCCGCATCTGCTGCATGCGCAAGAATCTATTCCCCGGAGCGTTTGCGGATGAAATGAGAGCTATTCCCTTCGATCCGCGGCGCACGCACGGCGCGACTATTGCCGACGCGGGCGGGAGAAAGGCGTCTTTTCGGTTTCAGTTGAACTT
>CAZBNG010000172.1:0-1615 GCA_964493095.1 uncultured Pseudobdellovibrionaceae bacterium | reverse complement strand
CATTCAGAGTTTCCCGGCAGGCAATGGTTATTCGGCTCAAAGGACTGGGGTTATTATCTAGCTCCGACCAAACGCAGCTTGCTTTGGATTAAAAATTTTTGGAAGAATTGTTTAGTGTTTAATTTACAACAAACAGTATATGGAGGAAAAATTGGAAGATAAATCCGAATTGCAAAAACTATGGGAACGCTTGAGACAAGAAACAATATCCGGTCTAAAGCATGGTTTCTTTGACTTTTCCATGACCGCAGAAATCAAGAGTGGAAAACGTCATGTTACGCTCAAAGCTGGTAAAAATCATAAATTCACAATAGCTCCAGAGGATATTCAGGAATGATAGAAATTATAGCGCGACTTCTGCGATGGAAGCGCATGTTTAATCCCTTGCTTTTTGGTTATCGCTGCGATGGCGGGACGGACGGCATGGAAACAGAAAATGAGCGGAGAAGAATATAAAGCCACAACGGATCAACATTTCTGGCAGATAAAAACAAACAGAACATTAACAGTAGAGGATCATAGGCAGATCAGGGACAACCTGACAGGTTTTTTTGAAATTCTTAACGAATGGCAAGGAAAGGAACGCGGCAATGTATATTGATCGTGAACGGCTGGATTTTGCCGAAATCAACAAGGCGGTTTTGGCCGATTATCCCGGCTTTCTTCAAAAGTGGATTCCTGGCGGACGTTTTTATGGATGCGAATATGTGCCTGTAAATCCAAAGCGCCACGACCGTAAGCCCGGTTCTTTTAAAATAAACTGGCGCACTGGGAAATGGTCTGATTTTGCAACCGGAGACGGTGGCACAACGCCTTTGAGTCTTTATGCTTATTTAACGGGCCTTCCCTATGCACAGGCTGGGTTCCAGCTTGCGGGTGAACTCGGCGGCAAAGGTCGTTTTCAGGGAACCAGTGCGGCTAAAATAACCAATGCACCTAAACCGGATAAACGGCAAGAAAACAAAAACAGGGATTTTGCCCTGAAACTCTGGAACGCTGGCTTCCCAGCTGAAAACATGGTCATTGAAACTTATCTGCGTTCACGCGCCATTGCAGGGGCAATTCCGCCTGATATTCGTCTATTGCCCGGACACCGACACAGATCATCCGGGCGCGTGTATCCCGTTATGCTGGCGGCAATACGACGCTGGCCTTCCAGAGATGTTATAGCCGTGCATAGAACCTGGATTTTGCCGGACGGTAGCGCGAAAGCGCCGCTGGAACCGGAAAAGATGATGCTGGGGCCAGCTTCGGGTGGAGCCGTGCAGTTATCAGCGCCAGCGCAAAAAATGGTCATTGCCGAAGGACTGAAAACGGCTTTAAGCGTCATGCAGGAAACCGATCTATCCGTATGGGCCGCATTATCAACCTCTGGCATGACAGGGCTTATTCTTCCTGATTTTCCTTTAGCGCAAGAAATCATCATTGCTGGTGATAACGATCCAGCAGGTAGAAAGGCGGCTATTCAGGCAGCAGAAAACTGGACAAAAGAAGGACGAGAAATCCGGCTAGCTTTCCCGCCTATTAATCAAGATTTTAATGACTTAATAATGGAGCAACTGTGAATGAGCAATGAAAAAATATCACATATTATCAACGAAGCACAATCGTATAA
>CAZBNG010000171.1:0-1635 GCA_964493095.1 uncultured Pseudobdellovibrionaceae bacterium | reverse complement strand
GGTTCAAGCACAGCAACTTCCGTCACCGGTTGTGTCTGCGTCCGCGGAGCCAAAACCACGGACTGACGATGAAGCCTGGGCTTAACCGGCTTCACTATACCGAATACCCCTGATTTTCTTGATAAACTTGCGTTCCGAGCGCAAAACCTGTCTTGTCATTTGGCGCGCAGCCTCGTAAAGTCAAGAGTAACGTTATTTTTAGGTTCGGAAGAGTAAGTGCAATATACCCGTAAAATCGAAGACGCTGCCGCGATGTCGGAATCGGCCATGAAGCGCATTGCCGATGAAGGCTTACCGCCGACGCCCGAGATATTCGAGTTGTGGTATTCATTTATAGGCAAGGAAGATCCCGATTTGTGCCGGGAGGTGGAAAAAATCGAGGAAGAGGGCGGGAAGTTTGATTTCGAAACCTGCCTTGAGCTGCACCGCCGTTTTCTGAGCAATCTCGCCGAGACGGAGCGCGTAAAAACCGCGAGCGATACCATACAAGACACGATCAAGGCTGTGACCGATATGGTGAGCGGTGTGAAATCAGCCACCAGCGAATATAACCAGTCTTTGGAGAGTGTGACCGGTAGCTTGTCGGAAGGCGCCGATAGTGAAGAGGTCCAGAAAGTGCTGGGGCAGGTTCTGGCCAGCACAAAAGAGATGATGGCCCAAAACCAGAAGCTGGAAGAAGAGCTGGTAAAATCCGCAGGCACGATGCAGGAGCTGGAAAAGGAAATGGAAACCGTCCGCAAGGAGGCCATGACGGACGGGCTGACAGGGCTTTCCAACCGTAAATCTTTCGATACGTATATAGAGCGCATGGTTCCCGAAGCGCATAATGCCGGCACCGCGATCACCCTCTTATTGCTTGATATCGATCATTTCAAGAAATTCAATGATACGCACGGCCACCAGGTCGGCGATCAGGTATTGCGGCTTGTCGCGCAAACGCTGAAAAACGGCGTGAAGGGCCGCGACGTGGCGGCGCGTTACGGCGGGGAGGAGTTCGCTATTATCCTGCCGGAAACAAACCTCGCGGGCGGCATCAAGGTGGCCGATTCTCTGCGCATGTCCGTCGCAGGGAAAGAACTGGTCAATAAGAGCAAGGGCAATAATCTCGGCAAGATCACCCTGTCCGGCGGTGTGGCGGAATACCAGCCGGGCGAAAGAATAGACTCTCTTATCGAGCGCGCCGATGCCGCGCTTTACAGCGCCAAAAACAACGGCCGAAACCAGATTGTCGCCGCGCATCAAAAAACGCCTCAGGAACAGGAAAAGGCGAAAGCCTGACGAGCGCCTTGCTTTCAGGGGTGCGCGCATTTTATCTTAAAGCATGAGTTCACAAACAATTTCACAAATGGCTATGGGCGGTGCGGATGCAGGCGAGCCGCCTTATTTCAGGGGATTGAACCCCGAACAGCGCGAGGCAATCGAAACTCTCGATGGGCCGCTTTTGGTACTGGCAGGGGCGGGTACGGGCAAGACGCGCGTGCTGACGACGCGACTTGCGCATCTGCTCCAGACCGGGCGGGCGTATCCCTCGCAAATCCTCGCCGTGACCTTCACCAATAAGGCCGCGCAGGAAATGAAGGAGCGCGTGAGTGCTCTGCTGGGCGGTGCGCCGGTGGAGGGCTGGTGGCTGGGTAC
>CAZBNG010000170.1:0-1638 GCA_964493095.1 uncultured Pseudobdellovibrionaceae bacterium | reverse complement strand
CGGCCGCGATGATTTTCGCCAGCATCGGATCGTCGCCGTATTTTTCCGCATTATAAATCTGTGCCTGGAAATCCTCTTCGGCGAAGGCGGCATCGATTACATCCTGTGGCTGCGCGGCATCTTCCACGAAAGCCAGCGCCATGATGAGCGATCCTGATAATGCCGTTACCAACTGCAAAACTGTAAACTCGTCTACGCTCCTTAATTTTATATAATCAAAAACAAGAGGAGCAGCCTCTTTCTGGGTAAGGACTTCCAGAGTATGCGTCGTCTTTAAGGTTGTTTCAAATCTTTCCTCAAACCAGTCACGCCATTTTTTCCAGCGCGCCTCTTGCAATTCCACAAGCTCTTCCGGCCTCTCCGCCAGATAACAAATCAAATCCGTATCGAGATATTTAAGGACGGCATCCTGCATCGCCTCCCGCTCCAGCATCACGCGATCCTGTTTTGTCGTCAGGATTTGCGTGATCGGCATGGTATCGGGAATAATTTTTTCCTCCTGCGCCGCCCATTCCCTGACAATCTCATCGGCGAGTTTTTCGGACGGCGCGAGCAATTCCGCCTTGGACGGTGTTTTCACCGCCCTCCCGTCCAGAAGGATATGATACCCGTCTCCCGCCTTTTTATGGCTGACCAGTTTGTAAAATTTCTTCATCTTCCGTTTCTTCGGGCATTTTTTCTTCAGGTTTTTTCGGCGCGGCAAGCGCGCAGTTATGCGCAAAATCCAGATCCGTATCGAGCAGCAATCTCACGAGATCGCAATAATCGTCACCGCGCGTGACAGGCTCCAGCACTTGCGGTTCTATACCAAACAGCAAACGCGCCTTCGCATCACCCAGCGTGAAATCGGCAGATCGTTCCTCCGCAAATTTGTAACCGCGCTCTTCAAGAATCATCGGCATCATTGCGGCACACACCTTATCTCCCACCAACCCTTCGGCTTTCATCGCCCCGCCTTGCGGCAGGTCCGGCGCAGGCTCAAGCGCGATCCGGTTGATCGTGACAATTTTGTCACCCCAAATACCGGGGGCGAGATAAACATCTTTGACCTCAACTTCACGCAAACGCCCCTTGCTAAAGGTCATATCCCAGAATCCCATCGACAGACGCAAAGCACCAACAGAGAAAACATCAATCTCCCCTCCTTCACCTGCGCGCCCTTCCAACCCCTCGAAATCAAAAACAAGAGCGGGGTAAAACCCGACATGATTGAGTGTTTCGATTTCCACATAAGAGGAGGTGGACTCGCTCAAAAAATTCTCCATTGCTTTTTTGAGCGTGTCGCTATTCCCGCCCATCGTCGAAAGCACGAACAGCAAAAGCGCCAGCACCGCCGCGCTCCAAAACGTAATATTCCAGATGCGTTTTATCCATTTCATGATTTCAAATCCTCGAACGGGTCGCCCTTGAATTTGCCATTAAAGCCGAATTCTTTCCAGCTTTTCGCCAGCTCCGGCGGCAAAGGTGCAGAAATATCAAGCAAACCTTTCCTTGCCGGGTGCGGCAGGATAATCCGCCGCGCATGAAGATGCAAACGCGGCGCTATTTTCATCTTGCTGAAATCGGGCGGCGTTAACTTGCTGTCCGGATCGGGCGCGGCTTCATATTTTGTTTCCCCCAGAACCGGACAACCCAGAT
>CAZBNG010000169.1:0-1662 GCA_964493095.1 uncultured Pseudobdellovibrionaceae bacterium | reverse complement strand
GATATAGGCGGGCAGGCGGTGAAGGTTCTGCGCATAGGGTAAAACGGCGTGCGCCCGTGCGCCGAGGAAATTCGTATACCAGACGGAAAGCAGCGCCATGACAACGGGGATATTGCTCTCCAGCGGTTCTTTTTGGAAATGCAGGTCAGCGGAATGTGCGCCGGCGAGCAGTTCTTCGAAACTCTCAAAGCCGCAGGCAATGGCAATCGGCAGGCCGATGGCCGACCACAGGCTGTAACGCCCGCCGATCCATCCGCGCAGGGGAAGGATATCTTCTTCCTTAATACCAAAATCACGGGCCGCGTCGTCGTTGGCGGTGACCGCCAGCATATGGCCTTTGCTCACGAATGTACCGAGCCACGCTTTCGCGCTATGGGCGTTGGTCATCGTCTCCAGCGTTGTGAAGGTTTTCGAGGCAATAATGAATAAGGTTGTTTCCGGTTTGAGAGGCTCCAGCGTCTGCGTCAGGTGCGCGCTGTCGATATTGGAAACGAAATGAACCGCCGGGCCGTCGGCGCAGTGTTTCAGCGCTTCGCAAACCATATGAGGGCCGAGATCGGAGCCGCCGATACCGATATTCACAACGTCGGTAAATTTCTTTTCCCTGCGGATTTTTTCGCTGACGGCTTTGATTTTCTCCAGTGTCTGCGCCACGAAGGCGGAGACGTTTTCCCCGCTGATTTCAAGGTCGGGAGAGCAGGAGCCTCGAAGTGCAGTATGCAGGGCGGCGCGTCCTTCGGAGATGTTGACCGGCGCGCCCTCGAAAAGGCGTTTACGCCATTTTTCCACGCCCTGCGTTTTTGCGAGATCAACGAGCAGCGCTAGCGTGTCGTCGGTAATCAGGTTTTTGGAAAAATCGTATAAAAGCCCGTCAAGCTCGATGGAAAAAGCATCGAAGCGGCCCGGATCGGCGGTGAATAAATCCCGCATATGTTCATCGCGCAAGGCGGACGCATGGTTTTCCAGCGTGCCCCATTCCGCTTTTTTCGACGGGTCATTCGGCATTGGGTATCACATCGAGAATTTGCGTGGGGGTGACGCCTTCGGGTTTCCCGACCATGACGGTTATCAGGGAATCCTTGTTCAAAAGCCGCTGGGTAACGCGCTGTATGTCCTGGGTTGTTGCATTGCCGATTATCTCTGCGCGCTGGTCGAGATAATCAAGCGGCAGGTCGTCGCGTTCAAGGGAAAGTAGCAGCGCGGCGATTTTATCCGTTGATGTAAGGGAGAGGGGCAGCGAGCCGATCAGGTAGGATTTCGCCGTGGCCAGTTCTTCCTCCGTAACGGGCTGCGCCAGCATTTTGTCCCATTCGGCGCCGATCAGCTCCATCATCTCGCCGACATTCGGGTTGGCGGTGGAGGTGGAAACGCCCAGCAGGTCGATATGATCCATCTCCTGCAGGTTTGTGTATATGCCGTAGGTCAGACCGCGTTTTTCCCGTATTTCCTCCATCAGGCGGGAGCCAAAACCGCTGGAGCCCAGTACGTAATTCATGATCTGGGCGTATTGGTAATCGGGGTCCTTGCGGTCGATGCCGGGCTGGAGCATCTCTATAACCGTCTGGGGAATATCCTTTTTATAGAGGAAAACCTGCCCTTGGTTTTGAAGTGTGAAATCTGCCACTTCGGGCGCGGCGCTTTGCGCGGGAAGAGCTCCGAAAA
>CAZBNG010000168.1:0-1908 GCA_964493095.1 uncultured Pseudobdellovibrionaceae bacterium | reverse complement strand
ACGCCCGAAAAAGCAGTCATTCTGGGGGAAAGCGGCGACCAGGTTCAGGTGTTGCTTGCGGTGGACGGCCACAAAGTGTGGATGGAACGGGCTTATTACGACGACGGCAGCGGTGAACTGGACGTGAGCGACCGGCAGGTGAAAGAAGAAATAAAAAAAGACGAGATCGTCGATTCACCTGAAAACAAAGGTGGCTGGTGGTTCTGGTAAGGATGTTCCGCTTGTTGAAAGCATCACGAGCGTGCGATCGACCGCACGGAGCGGTTTCAACTTCGGCCCGCCAAAGCTCGCGCGGCTGCGGCAGGCCGGAAAGGCCGCAAAAGGCTGCGTGAAAGCCTCTGCCTGTTGAAATTCTCCGTTTGCGCCCTAAAATTAATAATAGAGGGGTTTTTAATGAAACTGAATCGTTTGAAGCTTGTTAAGGGGCTTGTCAGCATATTTGCGCTGTCGGCGGGTGTGGCCGTGTTCACGCTCGCAGACGGCGTTTCTTTTGCTCAGGGGGTTCGGTTTGGGAATGAGCCTGAAAACGATGCCCCCGTTGAGGGGACAAGTATTTTTACGTTTGATGTCAAAAATGAAGAAGCCGTTGATAAACAAGTGCGAGCTTTTTACGGGATTGAACCGATAAAGGATGAAAATTACGCTATTGCCTATTCAGCTTACGATTTTAATGAAGACGGCCAAGAAGAAATCGTTGCTTATTTCGATCTGCCGCAGACGTGCGGGTCGTTCGGTTGCCGTCTGAGTATCTTTACGCAGGAACCGGGCGGGAAACTTAGGCTGATTCAGGAAATGACCGGATTTGACCTTCTGGTGCTGGAAAGCCGGACCAGCGGTTATCATGACATTCAATTTTTCAGCGGCCAGTCGATTGACCTTTATGTGTGGAACGGGACGCAATATGCCGGGGAGACAAATCAGTAATACATGATACGCTGGATTCTCCTTTGCCTGCTTTTGCTGTCGCCTCTTGGGGCGCAGGCGATTATCCCGCCGGTGCCGACGGCGAGTCAGGCAACGGGCCAGGACGATAAATGCGTCGCTAAAGGCGGTACGAAAGATTATCTCGAACGGCTGGCCCATTTTGAGTCGGGCGGGAATTACCTCGCCAATAACATCAATCTGTTCACCAACGTTTCCGGCCCTGTTTCGAAGGGAGTTGGGTGCCTCGGAAAATATCAGATGTGTCCGGTTAACTGTGTTGATACCGGTTACTGCCGGTGGGCTGATGCTGCCACGCCCGGCGCTAAAATCGATATGGCGAGTTATAGCTATCGCAAGAAGAAAGGCATGGCACCCAAATATTTTGTTTATACCGGTAAGGATGGTGTCAATTCTGCTCAGTCGTTTCTGAATTCACCGCATGTTCAGGAAAAACAGGTCCTGATCAGTCAGCGTAAATGTTATGAATATACCAAATCGATTTGTCCGGGTGCCAAGGCAACATCCAGTTTTATGGGTGCCTGTCACCACGGGGGGCAGAGTGCCGCCTGTAAACTGACCAATCAGCAGTGCGTTTACGATCCGCATGCTAAGCTCAATACCTGTCAGTATAGCCAGCGGGTCGCCGGCTTCGACGTCAGTCAGTTAACCGGAAAAAACGATATTGATTGTGGGCCGTTGAGCGCGAATCCGGGCGTCGATGATGCTCTGAACGAAGCCGGTTTCGATACCGGCAGCCCACAGACGGCGCTGGGCGAAACCATGAATTTCGACGACTGCCTCAATTACGATATCAGCCTGTGTATCGATATCTGCCCGTGCACGCTGATGGGTATGTGCCCCACCCCCGGCATTAAATTCACCTATCAGGAACCGACCGCGCTGCTGGAGGCCGTTGGTAAGCCGAATTTCAGTTTCTTCGCTGAGAACCAGAACATCACCAGCCTGACGAACAGTCTGGCTGCT
>CAZBNG010000167.1:0-1930 GCA_964493095.1 uncultured Pseudobdellovibrionaceae bacterium | reverse complement strand
GCATAAGGAAGATAAGGCAAATCAGCCTCTCCAATGGAAATTTAAAGATGCCGCGACCAGGGAGGCAAAAGACTTCTCAACCGGCAATGTCGAGGTTTGCAGCTACGACAGGTCTGCTTTCCCCCAAGCCGAGCCGGAGCCTGAGGTTAATATTCCGGAACCCATGACGCCGCCGCAGAATTTCGGCGACCCCAGTGTCGAAGTATTCCCGCTTGATGAGACTATGCGCGGCGTTGTCGGCGGAGATCGGAACATGCCCAAATCTTTCCCCGTTCCCGCCGTGGAGTCTGAAAGCATAGACAAGGCGGAACAGTCTGCCCAATCGCTGTTCAGCGCGGACGGAGAACCGCAGGAGTTTACCGCCCAGCCGGACCAGGTTAAAATTACCGACGCCAAAGGCAATACGTTCAGCATTTATTTTGCCCATGATCAGGTCACGCCCTCGGCGCAGGCCGCAGAGCTGATCGACAATATAGCCGGCAACTATAATCCTGCCGGCGGTTACGACCTGAGCATTGAGGGGCATGCCAGCCGCAAGGCGTCCATACCTGATGCGGATTTGCGCGAAGTGACAAATCTCAGGGTTTCGATGGAAAGGGCGTTCGAGGTTGCGCGCCGCCTGATTGAGGCGGGCGTCCCTTATAACAGCATCCGTGTGGTGGCATGGGGAGAGGCGCATCCCGCTTCCGGTGACGGGCAACGTTCGGCCGAGGCCGCATCGCGCCGCGTCGATATTTTACCGATGATAAAAAGCCGGTAGTTTTACGTTTAATTTAGGGTTCTATCATAATGACACAGCCGTTTCGTTTGGGAATTGCCGGCCTTGGGACAGTAGGGGCGGGCGTTGTAAAAATTGTTCAGGATCACGGTGATCTGCTGGCGCAGCGTGCCGGGCGGCCGATTGAAATCGTGAGCGTCTGCGCGCGCGACCGCAATAAAGACCGCGGCGTCGACCTTTCCCCTTATAACTGGGTGGAGACGCCCGAGGCGCTTGCCGACCGCAATTCCGTGGACGCCGTTGTGGAAATGATCGGCGGGGAAGAAGGGCAGGCGCTGAGTCTTGCCAAAAAGGCGCTTTCCAAGGGCCTTAGCGTCATTACGGCGAACAAGGCGATGCTGGCGCATCACGGCTTTGAGCTGGCCAGTATCGCGGAGGAAAACGGCGCGGCGCTGTCTTACGAAGCGGCGGTGGCGGGGGGCATTCCCGTTATCAAGGCCCTGCGCGAGGGATTTGCCGGGAATGAAATACAGGCGGTTTTCGGTATCCTGAACGGGACTTGCAATTACATTTTAAGCGAGATGCGTGAAACCGGGCGCAGCTTTGACGACGTGCTGGCCGATGCCCAGAAACTTGGATATGCCGAGGCCGACCCGTCCTTTGACATTGACGGTATCGATGCCGGGCACAAGCTCTGTCTGCTCAGCGCTATAGCGTTCGGCACAAAGCCGGATTTTGCCAATCTCCAGATTACCGGCATTCGCCGCGTGAGCGCCGCCGACATTAAAATGGCCACCGAGTTCGGCTACCGTATCAAGCTGCTGGGTATTGCCCGGCGCATCGGCGATAAGGTGCTGCAAACCCTGGAGCCTTGCCTTGTGCCGATTTCCAGCACGCTTGGAACGGTGGAAGGCGTATTTAACGCCGTGATGGTGGAGGGAGATTTTGTCGATAGCGGCCTTTCCATCGGGCGTGGCGCGGGCGCGGGGCCGACCGCTTCCGCCGTGGTGGCGGATATTATCGACCTGGCGCGCGGCATTAAAATCCCGACCTTCGGGGTTCCGGCCAACGACCTGAAAGACCCGCAATGGATCGATGCCGGGCAGACGGTTAACCAGTATTATCTGCGTCTTGACGTGCTGGATAAGCCGGGCGTTCTGGCCGAAGTTTCCGCCATCCTGCGCGACCACAAGATTTCCATCGAATCGCTGC
>CAZBNG010000166.1:0-2014 GCA_964493095.1 uncultured Pseudobdellovibrionaceae bacterium | reverse complement strand
CGGAATGCGGAAATCCTGGTTACTGGGGCGAATTTCGGCTCGGGCTCCAGCCGCGAACACGCGCCCTGGGCCATTCTGGACATGGGCATACGCTGCATCATCGCGCCGAGCTTTGCCGATATCTTCTATAATAACAGCTTTAAAAACGGAATTTTGCCCATCGTCCTACCACAGGAGCAGGTCGATGAGCTGATGAAAGAGGCTCAGGAAAACCCCGACGCCGCGATCGAGATTGATCTTGAAAAGCAAACCATTACGCGCGGTAATAAATTTTCTTTTTTCTTCGATATCGACCCGTTCCGCAGGGAATGTTTGCTCAATGGCCTGGACGATATCGGGCTGACACTGGCGAAAAGTGCCGCCATCAAAACTTACGAACAAAAACGCAAAACTGAAAGACCCTGGCTTTAACCCATGACGCATAAACTCACAATACTGCCCGGCGACGGGATCGGCCCGGAAATCATGGCCGAAGTGACCAAGCTTATTAAGTGGCTGGAGGATGAGGGCGGCCTCTCCTTCTCCCTGACGCATGATCACATCGGCGGCGCGGCCTATGATAAATACGGTCATCCGATGCCCGATGAGGTGCTGGACAAATGCCGGAACTCCGATGCCATCATTATGGGCTGCGTCGGCGGGCCGAAATGGGACGGCGTGGACTATAACCTGCGCCCGGAAGCGGGCCTTCTGCGCCTGCGCAAAGAGCTGAAGCTGTTTGCCAATCTGCGCCCTGCCCTTGTGTTCGACGCGCTGGTGGATGCCTCCACGCTGAAACCCGAAATCGTGAGGGGGCTGGATATCCTGATCGTGCGCGAGCTTACGGGCGGCGTTTACTTCGGGGAACCGCGCGGTATTGAAGACCTTGGCAACGGCGAGCGCCGCGGCGTGAATACGCAGGTTTACACCACATCCGAAATCAAGCGCGTGGGCCGCGTAGCCTTTGAGCTGGCGCGCAAGCGCGGCAACAAGGTTACATCGTGTGAAAAAGCCAACGTGATGGAATCGGGCAAGCTGTGGCGCGAAGACATCACCGCCCTTCACAAGGCCGAGTTTTCCGATGTGACGCTGGAGCATATGTATGCCGATAACTGCGCGATGCAGCTCCTGCGCCGCCCTTCGCAGTTCGATGTAATCGTCACCGACAACCTGTTTGGCGATATCCTCTCCGATGAAGCCTCCATGCTGACGGGCTCTTTGGGCATGCTTCCCTCCGCTTCCTTGGGTGAGCCGGGCAGCACGGGACTGTATGAGCCCGTCCACGGCTCCGCCCCCGATATTGCGGGAACGGGCAAAGCCAACCCGCTGGCGGCTATCCTGAGCTTCTCCATGGCGCTGCGCTACTCTCTGGATGAAAGTATATGGGCCGATAAAATCGAGGCCGCCGTACAAAAAGTGCTTAACAATGGCACCCGCACCGCCGACATCATGGCGCCGGGTTGCACGGAAGTCTCGACAAGCGCCATGGGAGATGCTTTAATCAGCGTACTCTCAACCGCTAAGGAAAAAGAAGAAGCCGCATGATTGCCAGCCTCATTCTGGCTCTTTATCTCTGGGGCGTTGTTTCCGCTCCCGCCGCCGGGTTGTTTTTATACCTGACCGGGACCCTCCTGCTTGTTGGTGAATTATTCGTCACCACCTTTGGAATTGTGGCTTTAAACGGCCTGCTTTCACTTTATGTCGCCCACGCGCTGTACTCGGGCAGCCAGACTATTTTGGGTCTTCCCCTCGACTGGCCGTTTGTTTTTGGCATAGCCTTTGTGGAGTTTGGCATGATTGCCTGCTCTGCACTGGTTATTCTGCGGTTTCGCCGTAAAAAGGTGACCACGGGCATAGAAGCCATGATCGGGGCACAGGCCAAGGTGATTGAGTGGAAAGGCTCGGAAGGCAGCGTAAGAGCGCACGGCGAAATATGGAAGGCTGAATCTTCCAGAAAAATGAATTTAAAGCGCGGAGAAATTGTCGTTATAGAGGCCGTCGACGGCCTGACCCTTAAGATTAGCGTTTAACACTA
>CAZBNG010000165.1:0-2083 GCA_964493095.1 uncultured Pseudobdellovibrionaceae bacterium | reverse complement strand
CTAGATATTGCTTGCGGAATTTTTCCCAGCGTTCCGGTATCCGGATTATCTTCTCTTCCGTTGTCCTGAAAAGATAATACCCATAATCGGTACCGAAAAGGCCAGCCGGCTCCGGCCATTTATCCACTTTCAGAGTATCCAGAATAGTGCGTTCTCTTTTTCCTGCCCGGTCGGAGTCAAAAAAATCATACCCCGTGAGAGTGCACATACTTTCCCATTCAAACGGTGTTATTTCTTCAAGCGGTACGACAGTTTTACCTGAAACCGCTGCCGCTGCCGCGTTTGCATAAAAAGCCGACTCTTCATCCGATTGATACCACCACGGATAAACATGAAGGATAAATACATGCCCCCAAAACCAGAACATCAACAGCAAAAATACCGCCGCACAGATTTTACCGGCCCGCCCCCCTTTCCAGAACCACAACCCCAGAGCAACCGTAACGGCAAGCGGTAACAGGTACGGAACGAGTATATCCATTTCTCTACTGCCCAAATCCTGATAAAAGAAACAGGACTAACAAACTCAAACCTATACAACTAGCCGCTATTAAAAGGGCTACCTTTACGCCAACCCGTAAGTAAAAACTTTTCATCTCCCTGACTTTACTCTTTTCTTATTTCTATTTTCCCAATTGCTGTTCAACCAGCACAACCGCTTCATCGACTGTGTAACAAGGCGATTTCACCTCCCGGTCAGAAGCCATCCGGACACCTTTAAACACAGATGAAAATTCTTTAATTTCTCCATCAACTGTTCTGAACAGATACACCGTCGGCCCGTCGCCACTGTTCGAATAGCGCAGAGCTTCCGCTCCCAGCGCTTTGAAAAAATCCACCGCTTCCTGTGACGGAGGATATTCATACGCATAACCTCCATAAGGAGGTAACGCGCATACGGCCACCCATTCAAAGGGCGTTACATCTTTCAGCAGTGCCCGTTTATCGTCAGAAGCCAGAACCCGTTCGATATTTTTTCGCATTCTGTCTGCCTCATTATAGCCTCTGTACCAATCCTGAACGCAACCCCAGCCGGCATGACCTTAAAAAACAAAGGACGCCAGCAAAATCGGCGCCGTAAAAATCTTTGCTGCAATTCCGCCTTTCACGAACCATATGGCGCAGGCAAGAGGCACGGCGACTACCATTGCCCAAAAGAACACATCAGCGTATTCATATAAATACATTAAGATATTTCCCCTCCTGAATTTTCTCAGTTTATCCGTACCCTGTGAGGTTGTAAATGTCACACTTCACACCGTCCGCCAGTCGGGCGGCGGGCGGCGGAAGGACGGCTCATCGGTTTCAGGCTTCGCCCGCGCCAGCACCAGCCCGCTGACCAGCGCATAGCGGGTGGCGTCCATCAGGTGGTCGTTGCGTTTGACCACTCTGCCGCTGCTATCCCGCCGGTACAGGCGGAATTCCCGCCACCAGTCTTCAAGGTCGGCGAACACTTTCAACTTCCCGCTGCGCAGATATTCCAGCACCGTCATCAACCCGCTTTCGACCGCATTATCGGCGAGCGTTAAGCGCAGGCCGTGGTCTTCATACGCGCGCACCAGGCTTTTGCCGTCCAGCTGCCCGACACTTTGGCCTGCCGGATCACACACCCCCGGCATCCACACGCCACGCGTTTTAATCGCTTCCGCGTGTTCAGCCGGTGCGCGTTCGCTGGCCGTATAAATATCGTGCAGGTAGATCGTTTCGGTTTCGTCGTCGCACGCAAGCCAGACCGCTGCGGTCGGGTTGGTCCAGCCGAAATCGAGCCCGAACACATGGCGCACGTGTGCAGGCAGTTCAAAGCGCGGAATCATGATCGCCTTTTCATCCACCGGGAACACCCGTCCGCTGCCCAGCCGCGGCACCCCATGTTCGCGCGCGGTAATTTCATGCGGGCTGAGGCTTTTGCGCAGGCGTTTCTTTTCGTTTTCGCCCAAAAACGGCGCATCGTCCCAGCCTGCCTGCACGACGGCGACCCCGGCATTCTGGATCTTCTCCGGGTTCTCAAGAAACCGTTCGCACAACGGCGTGAGCCCTTTCAGCGGCGTCATGGTCAGCATCAACAGCCCGCTCACCGTCATCG
>CAZBNG010000164.1:0-2365 GCA_964493095.1 uncultured Pseudobdellovibrionaceae bacterium | reverse complement strand
ATAAAAATAAAATAGTTTCTCATGCTATAAAAAAATTTTTTGCGGGAGTTTTATATTTTGACAATGGCTTTGGCAGAGAAGTCGGAAGACGGGCGCCTTCTTTTTCCCGATGAAAGCAAACCTACATTATCAGGGGCCTATAATCTTCTGGCTCAATTACCGCGCAAGCACGGCATGGACGATCTGGTCGAAGTGGACAGCGATTTAATAGGGCCGGAAGCCACAAGCCTACTCATCCCTTATCTTTTCGCTCTTGTAGACAAAGGACGATTAAGGGCGGCCTTTATAAAAGAATCAACCCCGGAAAGAGAGTATAGAGAAGCAACATGTAGCACTCATTTCACGGAAGAAGTATGGGCAAAACTTATAGGCTGTGCGTGGATGCTGGCAGAAGTTGAGAATAGATTGCTTATTAGAGTCAATCAAACAATAGAGGACCTAAAAGCAGATCCGGAAATCAAAACCCCTGCTTTAAGCGACAGAGATTTTCCGGAACCAATCCTTGAAGAAATGCTGCGTCAGGCTCAACTTTTAGGTATCGGATATTCAGGTCTTCAAAACACCTCGGCAATGGTATTTGTAGGAAGTGAAAATGAAGGGGGACCGACTCCCATTCACAACGACTCCGGGATGGTATATGTACATAGATGCCTGGCAGGCCCACAAGGTATGAATTATATACCCGGACACATAGGCCATGAACTTCGCAAGTTATCCGTAAGAGACCCAAAAGCATTTGGCAGAATGGTGATAGAGTTAAGCCAACGGGGCCTTTTATCGCTGGATAAAATAGACACCGGAACCACCACCATATTTAACGGAAATTTCTATCACGGATCTTCGTCAGAACAACAAATCGCAATCTCCTCAATTTTAGGCCTAGGATTCAACCTTTGCGAATTAAAATGTGAATAAAGTACTTTTTTATTGCATTGCGCTCTGAGTTTTTCTATAGCGGAAGAAGGCAATTTGCCTGACTAGAAACTACGGAGAAAATGAATGAGTGCAAACATTGCCAACCAAAAATCTGGAGAAGAAAAAAGTTCTGCGAGAGCGGCCTTTAAGGTTATCGTTTTAAATGGAAGCAACAAGCCCGTACCTGTAAAACACCAAGGGCATCATGGTAATCCCGAACTTACAACACAGGCAGAGTTACGACAACAAATGGAAGAAGCTCATCTTAGCCTGCAAACTTTCGGCTAATCCCCGGCCTCGGTAAACCCGCAGGCGATCCAGGCTTCTTCCATAAGGGAGAGCTTTTCGCCTAAAGCGGGGCCGGGCTCATATCCTTTCGCGATCAGGTCGTCACCGGTAACGGGAAAAACGGGAATATCCCAGCGACCGATCAGGGCCAGCGCTTCAGGCATATAATCGCCAGGAACGTGGCCCTGCGCCGCCTCTATCAATAGCGCTTGCGCCGCCGCGCTGCGTCCGCATTTATAAACGGCAATCTTCACGGCATGGTCATCCGACAGCACAGGCAGATCACTTAATATTGCATATATTGTTTTAATTTCTTTTTGCAGCCCCTTGGAAAGAATAAGAAATTCGTCAAATTTTTTCAGGTTATTTTCCTGTAAATCAGCCAAGACCAGTAACCGCGACGCCAGAGCGCCCTCCCCCGCCTTGCGCTCTTTTTGCCGCGCACATATAAAGGCAAGCAGGTCATAAAAATTCTCTTTTTCCGGAGCCAGCAGGCCCAACACACCCAGTGCAAACATTTCCTTAAGAACGGGAACAGGATCAGCAGCGCCCAGCAGTTTTAGAAACTCCTGCGTGATGCGCTCACGGGAAAGCGCGGGCATCTTATCCGCCGCCGCGCGGCAGGCCCCCAGCGCCGCCTTGTCCATATCAGTACCGCCATATATCGCATGGAAGCGGAAGAAACGCAGCACACGCAGATAATCCTCCGCTATGCGCGCTGCGGGGTCGCCGACAAATATCACGCGCCGCACCTGTAAATCGGCAAAACCGGAGCCAAGCGGGTCATAAATATTCCCCTGCCCGTCCATCAGCAGCGTGTTCATGGTGAAATCCCGGCGCTGGGCATCTTCCCGCCAATCCAGTGAAAACGCCACGACCGCACGGCGACCATCGGTCTGCACATCCTTGCGCAGCGTGGTGATTTCAAACGACCTTTGAGCGATAACCGCCGTAACCGTGCCGTGTTCTATACCGGTGGGAATGACTTTCACGCCGGCTCCTTCAAGCAGTTTTGTAACCTCCGGCGGCGTAAGCTTCGTGGCGATATCAATATCATCAACCTGCGTCCCGATAATAGTATTGCGCACACAGCCCCCGACGAACAGCGCCTGCGGTCCCTTCGCATCACCATTAAGAAGACGCATGATTTCCCGCGTCTCCT
>CAZBNG010000163.1:0-2378 GCA_964493095.1 uncultured Pseudobdellovibrionaceae bacterium | reverse complement strand
GTAAGCTTTCAGAGCAAAGCCAAATCTCTTTAATCGATCATTCAACTTTTTTGATAAAAGGTATCAAGTATAAAAGTATCACGCTCAGCAACTTTTTGAGCCAATGAGCTGTTTCGCAATGTCTCACCTGTTACTACATCCGATATTGATGCATTAACTTTTCTATTTCTCACCAGCAGAGCCTCACTTCGATTTATATCTACATAAAACCTAAGCGGTCCATGAAAAAGATAATGGAGGTCTTTGTTCAAGCTCTCTGTTCGAATGGTATAATTTAATATGCTATGTCTCTGAAAAACTTGAACAGTTTCCTCTGGAGATTTAATGAGTTTTAGTTTCTGCAAGGGGTCGGCCAAGGACAGCCTTAGAAAACGATACGTTAGCAGTCCAACGCTGTGTGCGCATGTTTCACTATATTCGCCATGCCAAAGCTCAGCCTTCCGTTCATCCAAAATAAATTCTGCCCATTTTAGAAAACCGGCTTCAGTTCTATTATAAAAGTCATCCTTAACATGCCGCCTAATTGCCTGTGCAACACCGCCTCGACCATCGCAGCCATAATTATATAGACTGGCATAATATTCAAATGGATTCCGAACAGAATTGAAGTAAAAGCAGCGACATCTCGAATACGACCTTTCTTCATTTCTTATTGCGCCGGTCCAGTGCAATACACGCTCTTTGAGCGTTCTCCGACTAATCGTTCCATGGAGATTGCTTTTTAAAAGAGGCAAAAGACAGATTTCTTTTAGAACCGTTGAGATATAAGTACCGCCAGTTTTCTCGACGTGTAAATAACAGAACTTTCCGAAGTCAAGCATAGCGCCCTATTATAATTTCCGAGTGCGTAGGTCTTTTAATTATATCCTTAGCAACAAACAGTAGAGGTGCAATCATTTAATCATTTGGATGCCTCTGGGTAGCATGAAGTACTTACAGGTACCTTTGGGTACTCTACTATATCCTACCCGTTAGTCAGGTTTAGTACTATAGGTATGTATACACTAGGGTATGAAATGGTACTTCATGATACTGTATGTTCTTAGGTACCTGAGCTTATACTGAACACGGAGAGCCAAATGGCCGTAATATCATTCGCCAGTTCCAAAGGTGGCGCAGGCAAAACGACGTCGGCGATCATACTTGGTACGGAGCTTGTTGAAGGCGCATCTGTCATCATGATCGATGCAGACCCAGCCAAACGGCTCAGTCGTTGGGCTTCGCTATCTCCGTTGCCAGACAACTTGCACGTACTTGAAAGCGGAGGTGAACGTAGCATATTAACGGAAATCGATGAGAGCCAGAGAAAAGCCGCGTTCGTGATTATTGATCTGGAAGGGTCTGCCAGTCGCTTGACGTCATTTGCAATCTCTGAATCTGATCTCGTGCTCGTCCCATCTGGAGAGGAGCAGCAAGATGCGGATGCGGCGATCGATACACTTGCTGAAATTGCCATGGAAAGTCGTGCACGGCGCAGAAACATTGCTGCTGCAATTGTCCTTACTAGAACGTCTGCGGCTGTGAAAAGTCGTTTGGAGCGGCACATTCACCACGAACTTGAAAAGTCCGGGACCCTCTTAACAACTGAGTTGCATCGGCGCACGGCTTTTTCTTCATTGCATAATGCAGGAGGCGGTTTGCGGCAGCTTAATTCCGAAGAAGTAAATGGGATTTCGAAAGCAATCCAAAATGCACAAAGCTTTGCTAGCGAAGTTGTTGATTTATTGGAGATGACAAAAGATGCCTAGATCACTTGACCTCGATCGATTAAAAAAATTTGAGCCACAGACGGAAGGATCTCAAATATCGAGCACTAAATCCCATTTAATTTCTTACAAAGAAGGTTCAAGATGGCCAAGTCGAGAGCCTATTGCTGACGGTCAGTTAAGCATTAAAGGTCCTTTGAATACTATTCATCGTTTCAAGGCGATGTGTAAAGCTGACCGACGAACATATGCGGATATGTTAGAAATTTTAATGAACAGTTTGGAAAAAAATAGTGATGTATGATCTATACTGAACTACTATCGGTAGACGCCGGTAGTAGTTCATAAATGTTTTATCAGTGATCTAAAGATGATGTCGCCCACCTCTGTTATTGAGATGACTTAGTCAATGACTACGCGATCACTGTATCCTGTGGAGAGCCCCTCAGCGGCCCCGTGAGTGGGATCAGCCTCTGCGCCTTGTGTGGTGTCGTGCGTACCCGCTGATGGCTCTCAGTGGCTGCCTATGGCGATGTGTGGCTGCTTCCATATAGGGAGCCTAGTTTTGTGGTTTGAGCTTTCTCTGTTTGTCTCAATGTTTGTAGTTTTTTGAGTGAGGTCCGAACCTTTGGTAGATCATATAACGCCCATTCCTGGGGTTTATTGTATCTC
>CAZBNG010000162.1:0-2438 GCA_964493095.1 uncultured Pseudobdellovibrionaceae bacterium | reverse complement strand
GTGCTCTACCGCTGAGCTAACCGCCCACATTGCTACTTGGGTTGCTCGGTAGGTGGATATCAGTAAAGGGTTGCGCCGGGTTTTTCAAGCCCTTTGCGCACTTAAAAGCGCTTACGCCGCCAGCAATGTTTCTATCTGGTCCACAAGGTCGCGCAGGTGGAAGGGTTTGGAGAGAACCTTCGCGTCTTCTTTCATGTCGTCCTTGCGTTCCATGGCTACGGCGGCAAAACCGGTAATGAACATGACCTTCAGATCTTCGTTCAGCGCGACGGCACGCTGGGAAAGTTCGATTCCATCCATGCCGGGCATGACGATATCTGCCAGCAGGAGGTCGAACCTGTTTCCCCGGCGCTCAAGAATTTTCAGCGCCTCCAGCCCGTCCTCGCAGGACGTAATGTCATGTCCTGCCTTTGACAGGGCGACGCTTAAAAAATCGCGCATTGATAAATCATCTTCTGCCAGTAAAATTTTAGCCATATTTCTATTCAATCTCTTTTGTTTCGCCGTGGCAAGGCGGCGATTTTATTGATCCACTTTTATAAAGGGGCGTTTTACCAACGCCCTTTCAAACTGTTCACCGGCGGCTTCCCATGTGAAATATTCGCGCACGTGCCGGGCACGTTCTTCGGCCGTGCCGTTTTCCATGGCCTTGCGGGAGGCCCAGGCAAGATCCGTTTCGTGCAAGGCGCCCAGAAAGGGTTCGGTAATGATATCCTTGGGACCTGTAACATTATAGGCGGCGACGGGCAGGCCGCAGGCCAGCGCTTCGACGAGCACCATGCCGAATGTATCGGTGCGGGAGGGAAAGACGAACAAATCGGCGGAACGGTAATGTTCTGCCAGCTCTGCTCCCAGCTTTGTGCCGGCAAAATGAGCATCGGGGTAAGCTTTTTGCAGTTCTTCCCGGCAAGGACCGTCTCCTACGATTACTTTCGTGCCCGTCCACTCCATATTGAGGAAATCATCGAGGTTTTTTTCAACGGCGACGCGCCCTACATAAAGGGCCACAGGGCCAGGCAGATTCTGGAACAGTGTTTTGGGGCCGGGCGTGAACAGGGAAAGGTCCGCTCCGCGGGTCAGGCGTTTCATTTTTGGTTTAAAGCCCCAGGATTTAAGTTCATCTTCAAGGCTTTGCGTGGCGATCATCATGGCGCGGGCCGGGGCATGAAAACGCCTCACATGGCGTTTGGCCAATTCGTGCGAGGGGCGGTAGAGAAACGGCAAAAACCTTCCCACGCGTTTGGCGACATAATCCGGAAAATGCGTATGGTAGCTGGTTGTGAAGTCCCGATTGTTTCTCAGGCAGTACTTACGCGCAGCCCAGCCCAGCGGCCCTTCCGTGGCTATGTGCAGCCAGTCCGGTTCAAATTCCTCGATGATTTTCGCTATTCGCCCGTAAGGAAAGAGTGCCAGCTTTATTTCGCTATAGCCGGGCATGGGTATGGTGTATTTGAAGTCCGCCGGGCCTATGACTTTGACCGTATGTCCCTTGTCCATCAGGTGTTTTTCCAGATGTTCGTAGGTGCGGACAACGCCATTGACCTGCGGGTGCCAAGCATCACTGATGATCAGGAGTTTCATAAACGGGAATGTGCTGCCTTTTGAACGTGTTACAATTTATATATGAATTTAGCAGTGGCATAGACTTTTAAGCGGGTCAATCCTACACTGCACATAGGTTATCATTTGGTGTGGCTATCGGGATGAAGAGACAAAAACTTATACTGGCGGCATGGGCGGCTTTTATGCCTTTCATGTTTTCTTTCGGGCCTGCGGGCGCGGCTCAGCAATGTACGCCGGAATACGGCTTGATTGTAAATCTTAAGGAACCCGATATCGGCTCTTATAACGTATGGGATGCCGAGTACGGGGAAAAGGATGAGGTGGAAAGGTTTGTTTCCGCTATTGCCGTTGAAAACAGGCAGGTTCTGGCGGTGGGGGATCGTTATGCCTATGAGGGTGGTAAAGTGGATATGATCCTGGCGCAAATTGACAAGCGCGGGCGCACGGTATGGGAAAAATCCTATGATATTGATGGCCTGAAGGAAGTCGTTAAGATATTGCGGCATCCCGAAGGGTTTATCGTTATGGCGAATATAAAGGGCGATTCTGAAAAACCTTCTCAGATCTGGTTGGGTATTTTTGACCTGAAAGGAGAAAAGCTGTCGGAACACAGAGTTGTAGCGAAGAAATTTGAACTGGAAGCGCATGACATTATCAGGAGCCACGATGAAAAAGAGTATCTTATCGCGGTTTCGGCGAAATCCGGCGGGCTGGACAG
Organism: uncultured Pseudobdellovibrionaceae bacterium; assembly: GCA_964493095.1. Classification (GTDB taxonomy): domain Bacteria; phylum Pseudomonadota; class Alphaproteobacteria; order Micavibrionales; family Micavibrionaceae; genus CAYXSX01. The sequence continues at coordinate 157 of CAZBNG010000162.1, read as the reverse complement.
TACTGATAATGCGATCATTTACCGCGTTGATATGGACGGAAAGGTTGTAGACAGTAATGGTTACGCACCCGGTCTGCAAAACAGCATTCAGGGACTGCGTAAAATCAGTGACGGCCGCTATCTGGCTACCGGTTATCTGCGCACGGCGGAGGGGCGC
>CAZBNG010000161.1:0-2454 GCA_964493095.1 uncultured Pseudobdellovibrionaceae bacterium | reverse complement strand
GAAAATCATGCTGGCCAAGCTGCCGGAACTCGATACCGAGGAAGGCCGCGAGACTATCGGCAAGATGGTGCGCATGGCCGACATGACCCGCGAAGGGTTTATCAACGGCGACCTCTCAACGCTGATGAGCCCGCGCACCGTGCTGACATGGGCGCAAAATATGCGGATTTTCGGGGACCGCGACCTGGCGTTCCAGCTCTCTTTCATGAACAAATGCGATGAAACCGAGCGCCCGATTATCGCGGAATATTACCAGCGCTGCTTCGATGTCGACCTGCCGCAAAGCGCGATCAGGAATGTCGCGGTGAGTTAGAATTAGGGGTGACGATGCATGGATATTGCTTCAAGATCTTCCCTTAATCGTTCAAAAGCCCTACCGCTAGTTACAGCATGGCATGGATTATTGTCTTTTCGCGATTCCTCAACGGCCTGATAATAAGCGCATGCCGCAGCTTCTCCGGCTTTTTCGACAGCAAACACAAGGACAAGAGATGTTTGTCTCAAGACATTCACAACATCGAGCTCGCCATCGTCTTTATAATCAATTGCAGAGCAGGTACTTACCCCACCAACAAGAGCCAATCCGAAAACAGCCCCTATAGTATTCCGTATCATGCACACAGACCTTTTGATCAAAATTCTAAAAAATATTGATATCAAAAATTATGTCAAAAAATCAAGATTTTTCGTCCCTGTTGCTCAAATCGTCATCCTGAAGCGCTTGCGCTGAAGGATCTTATTGTTACGATACAAGATCCTTCAGACCTAAAGGTCTTCTGGATGACGGGAAAGAAAAGGCCCGGATAGGCGACAGGAAAACGGTAATGAACAAGAACCCCAATCTCGAACAATTTAAAAACACCACGGGCGTGACCTTGCGCACCATTGCGGGGCGCAGGGAGCTCGAACCTGTTTTCTCCACGGCCGAGCCGCCGATCGGCATGGTCAACCCGGCGACGAAATCCCCACGCCTGCCCGTGCCGGATTTCGAGATGAGCGGGACCTCCGTCCGCCTGACCCGCGGCTGCGCCGATGCGCACGCCCTGCGCTATGCTCATCACAACGCAGAGCTGCATCACCGTATCTGTCCGCACGATCAGGAAGCGGCACAGGCTTTCGAGGCGCTGGAGCAGGCGCGCTGCGAAGCGCTGGGCATCAACGCCATGAGCGGCGTGGCGAAAAACCTTTCCGCCGTGCTGGACGAAAAATGCAAACGAAGGGGCTTTAACAATCTCGAAAAGCGTGAACAGGCAGCCCTTGGCGATGCCCTGCACGTTCTGGCGCGGCTGGAGCTGACCGGCGAAGCACCGCCGCAAAACGCCCAAAAGATGCTGGCGCTCTGGCAGCCATGGATCAAAAAACAGCTCGCGGAAGCCGGTTTTGAATCGCTCAAACCCCTGCTTCACGACCAGCAGGCTTTCGCGCAAGCTTCAAAGGCGCTGATCCGCGCGCTGAATTTCAATGTCCCGGAAGATAGTGAGCCGGGCAGCGACGAGCTGGAAAACGAACAGGATATAGAGCAAAACGCCGATGACAGCGGCGAAGGCGATGATTCCCGCGACAGCGACCAGAACCTGCAAGGTATGGAAGATGGCCAGGAAGGTGGCGAGGCCGATGATTTTGAAGCGGAAACGGAGGACACTGCCGAAGATGCAGGCGATCCCATGCAGGGCGAAATGCCGGGCGACCCCTTCACCAACCGCGGCCCGGAATTTTCCGACATGCCCGGCGGCGCTTACCACGTTTACACCACGCAGTTCGACGAGGAAGTCGATGCGGGCGACCTTGCCGACCACGAAGAGCTTTACCGCCTGCGTGCCGTGCTGGACAAGCAGCTCACGGCGCACCAGGCCATCATTACAAAACTCGCCAACCGCCTGCAAAGAAAGCTTATGGCCCAGCAGATGCGCAGCTGGCAGTTCGACCTTGAGGAAGGAATCCTCGATACCGCGCGCCTCGCCCGCGTAGTGGCCAACCCGAACGTGCCCCTGACCTTCAAACAGGAAAAACAGACGAATTTCCGCGATACCGTGGTGACGCTGCTGATCGACAACTCCGGCTCGATGCGCGGACGCCCCATCGCTATTGCCGCCATGACCGCCGATATTATCGCCCGCACGCTGGAGCGCTGCGGCGTGAAAGTGGAAATTCTCGGCTTCACCACGCGCGCATGGAAGGGCGGCAATTCCCGCGACCTGTGGATGCAGCAGGGCCGCCCGGCCAACCCGGGCCGCCTGAACGACCTGCGCCACATCATCTACAAGGGCGCCGACGCGCCGATGCGCAGGACGCGTAAAAATCTCGGCCTGATGCTGAAAGAAGGAATCTTAAAGGAAAACATCGACGGGGAGGCGCTGGTCTGGGCCTATAACCGCCTTGCCCGCAGACCCGAAGCACGCAAAATCCTGATGGTGATTTCCGACGGCGCGCCGGTGGATGACTCCACCCTCTCGG
>CAZBNG010000160.1:0-2480 GCA_964493095.1 uncultured Pseudobdellovibrionaceae bacterium | reverse complement strand
CGCCTGATCACGACGGCCCCCTGCTGGCCGAATACAGCGATTACCAAGACTTTGAAGGATGTATGTTCGACAAGGGCTGGGAGCGCGTAGCCCACCTCCCCTTTGATATCGCCATCACAGCGCGTGACGAATATCTCGACACGCTGAAGGGCTATCAATATCAAAGCCGGTATCGCCGCCCGCACACGCAGGAAGACGGCGAGTATAAAGACCTGAACGATTAGCATTATTTCGTCATTGCGAGGAGGGTGAAGCCCGACGCGGCAATCCAGAGCAACACTTGCCATTTCTAGATTGCTTCGCCTTCGGCTCGCAATGACGCAAGATTTTAAGCCGCGCGGCGCAGCTTCCAGAATGCCGTGATTTTCTTTTTCACATCATCCACGCTCAGGCTTTCCATGAGGCAGGGCGCCGTGGAAGGGTCGTACCCCTCGTATCCGGTCAGCTCTTCAAAGCGCTCCGGCGTGGCCGCGTAATCGCAATGCGCGCCGTATGGACGGTAAAGATATGGATAACTGGGCCCGAACAACCCGATCGTGGGCACGCCCGCCGCCGCCGCGCAGTGCATAAGCCCCGAATCGTTACCGATATAAAAATCGCACCGCGCCAGTGCCGCCGCCGCCGTGCCGGGATTGGCGCGGTCGATGACATCGAACTGGCGCTCCTTCGGAACGCTTTTCAGAACTTTGCGCGCGATATCCTCTTCACCCGGCGCGGCAAAAACCGCCACGGGCGCGTCGGGCATAACGCCGTCATGCTCCGTCATCCACTTTACAATTTTTATAAACCGCTCTGCCGGCCATGTTTTGGCAGGCCAGTTCGCCGCCGGGCCGACCGCCAGCACAAAGCCGCCTTCGGGGATAAGCTCTTTCGCTTTTTGCTGCTGGTGCTGTGTAAACCACAGACGCGGCATCGGCACGTAATCCAGCTTCATCACGGCGGCGTTTTGCTCCACCTTATGGAGATCGGGGTTGATCCTTGGCCCGAAAATATAACGCTCCCCCGCCCGGATCAGGCGCGACACCGCCGAGTTGCGCAAATCCACCACCACATCCCAGCGCGTCCTTACCACCTGCTTCCAAAGCTCAAACCAGTGGCGGTTATGCTTTTGTTTTTGCAGCGGGATAATTTCCTTGAGCAGCGGATAGCCTTCAAACAGGGACGTGACAAGAGGGCCGCAGACGATCGTCACTCTGGCCTGCGGGTACGTTTGTGCTATATGATCAAGCAGGCCGGTCGATAAAACTGCATCGCCGATCCGGCTGGCCGTGATAAATAAAATATTCATAGACCTTAATTTAACCACACAAAACGCTGAACGCACTAATAAATTTAAGAAAACCCCGGAAAACCCGTAACCCTGAAAACACAAAATCGCCATGGAAAGTTTTTTCGTTGCCCTTAAAAACCGCGGCCTGATCACCGTTTCAGGGTCCGATGCGCGCGATTTCCTGCAAGGCCTCATTACCAACGATATCCGCCTGCTGGAGAAACAGGAAAGCCTTTATGCCTGCCTGCTCACGCCGCAGGGTAAATTCCTGCACGATTTCTTCATCAGCGCAAACAGCGCCGGAGACATCCTGATAGAATGCGAGGGCGGCGCCCGCGCCCGTGATCTTGAAATGCGCCTTGCCCGCTACCGCCTGCGCAAAGACGTTACAATAGCGTGCGAAGAAAACATTCCCGTTTACGCCATTTTCCAACCATCCAGTGATCCGGTCATCCCGTCATCTGTTCCCGACCCGCGCCACGCCGACATGGGATATCGCGGCTTTGAAAAGCCCGGCTTGCCCGAAAAGCCTTTCGAGGAATGGGACAGGCGGCGCATCGCGCTGTGCATCCCAGACGGCAGCCGCGACCTTATCCCGGAAAAATCCACGCTGGATGAAGGGCGCATCGATACGCTGCACGGTGTGGATTACAAAAAGGGATGTTATGTCGGACAGGAATTAACCGCGCGCATGCATTACCGCGGCCTTGGGAAAAAGCATTTGCGGACAGTGCACTTTAAACCGTCATTGCGAGCAAATGAAAATAAGCGAAGCAATCCAGAAAGCTGGATTGCCGCGTCGGCCTTGCGGCCTTCTCGCACTGACGAAGAACAAAAAATAATCGAACTGCGCTCCACCTGTGGTGATATGGGTCTGGCGCTGGTCCGAACCGCTTGAAATCAAAAGAACTTCAACAAAAATAAATTTGGGCTTGCCTGAGAACCTCAAGGGGTCTATTAAGTGATAACAATTCTCAATTTCATGTATGAGAGGTTCCCCATGTTAGAAACAACCGTTGTTATTTTCCGTGAAGGACTGGAAGCGTTTTTGATCGTGGCCATTATGCTGGCTTACGTTACCAAGACCGGGCGCACGGAGCTGCGCCGCCCTATTCTCTCGGGCGTGGTTGTCGCCCTGTTCATCAGCGCCACAACGGGCTGGCATGTTGCCGGGCTGGCGCAAGACCCGGCATGGGAAGGGTCGCTCGCT
>CAZBNG010000159.1:0-2551 GCA_964493095.1 uncultured Pseudobdellovibrionaceae bacterium | reverse complement strand
CCTCTCTCGCGGTGCTGCGCGCTATCGGCGTAGAGACGGGCGGCTCGAACGTGCAGTTGGGCATGTGCCCCGATACGGGCCGCATGGTGGTGATTGAAATGAACCCTCGCGTATCGCGCTCTTCCGCTCTGGCCTCCAAGGCTACCGGCTTCCCGATCGCCAAGATCGCGGCAAAGCTCGCCGTCGGCTATACGCTGGACGAACTGGGCAACGATATTACCGGCGGCAAGACCCCGGCATCATTTGAACCAACCATCGATTACGTGGTTACCAAGGTGCCGCGTTTCGCCTTTGAGAAATTCAAAGGCGCAGACAACCTTCTGACCACCGCGATGAAATCGGTCGGCGAGGTTATGGCCATCGGGCGCAATTTCGAGGAATCCATCCAGAAAGCCATGCGCTCCCTTGAAAAAGGCGTGAACGGCCTGACTGGCATTTCATTCGGCGACCCGAATGACGAAAGTTTCGAAGACAACATCATGGCGGCGATTTCCAAACCCACGCCCCAACGCATTTTGTATATCGCCGAAGCGCTGCGTCAGGGTGTTTCCGTGGAAAACGTTCACAATGTCTGCAAATTCGACAAATGGTTCCTTGAGCGTATTTTGAACATCGTCACCGCCGAAAACGAAATGCGCGCAAAGGGCCTGCCTCGTGATGCGCAAGGCTGGCTGAAATACAAAAAGCTCGGTTTCTCCGATGCGCAGATGGCCGCCATCGCCGGGGTTACGGAACAATCCGTGCGCAAGGCCCGCCACAGCCATAATGTGCGCCCGGTTTACAAGCGCGTGGACACCTGCGCTGCGGAAATCCCCTCCGCCACGCCCTATATGTATAGCTGTTATGAGGGCGACGGCCTCAACCCGCCGGAAAACGAGATCGAACCGACCGACCGTAAAAAGGTCATCATCCTTGGCGGCGGTCCCAACCGAATCGGTCAGGGGATCGAGTTTGACTATTGCTGCGTACATGCCGCCTATGCGCTAAAAGAAGCCGGCTATGAAACAATCATGGTGAACTGTAATCCGGAAACGGTTTCCACCGATTACGACACATCAGACCGTTTGTATTTCGAACCATTGACCGCCGAAGACGTTATCGAGCTTATTCAGGCCGAACAGCACAACGGCGAAGTACTGGGAGTAATCGTACAACTCGGTGGCCAGACGCCGCTCAAACTCGCCCCGGCGTTGCAGGAAGCAGGCATCCCCATTCTGGGCACGGACACCGACGCCATCGATCTTGCCGAAGACCGCGAGCGCTTCCAGAAGCTCGTGCATAAATTAAAACTTCTCCAGCCGCCCAACGGCATTGCCACATCCAAGGAACAGGCGCTGGACATCGCCGAAGGCATCGGCTTCCCGCTGGTGGTGCGTCCCTCCCACGTGCTGGGCGGCGCGGCAATGCAGATCGTGCATAATATGGAGGAGCTGGATAATTATATGGGCACCGCCGTGAAAGTCTCCGGTGACAAACCCGTACTGCTGGACCGTTACCTGAAAAGCGCTATCGAACTTGACGTGGACGCATTATGCGACGGCACGGATGTTTATGTCTCGGGTATCATGGAACATATCGAGGAAGCGGGCATTCACTCCGGCGATTCCGCATGCGTCTTGCCGCCACACTCCCTTTCCACCGACGTGGTGAAAGAGCTGGAGCGCCAGACCGTGATCCTTGCCAGGGCGCTGAATGTTATCGGCCTGATGAATGTGCAATTCGCCGTACGCCGCAACGAGGAAACAGGCAAGGACGATATCTACCTGATCGAGGTTAACCCCCGTGCCTCCCGCACCGTGCCGTTCGTGGCCAAGGCTACCGGCGTACCCGTGGCCAAGATTGCCGCGCGCTTGATGGCAGGGGAAAAACTTAAAGCTTACGCGCCGCTACTGACAGGCATGAGCAAATCCCACCACGCCGTAAAAGCGCCCGTCTTCCCGTTCAGCCGTTTCCCCGGCGTGGAACCCCTGCTCGGCCCGGAAATGAAATCAACCGGCGAGGTTATGGGCATCGACAAGGACCTCGCGCATGCCATTGCCAAATCGCAGCTCGGTGCGGGCATCTCCCTGCCGACGGAAGGCAAGGTGTTCCTCTCCGTTAAAAAGGCAGATAAAGAAGGGCTGCTCCCCATTGCCAGAGAACTTGCCGATATCGGCTTTACGCTGATCGCCACGGGCGGCACCTGCGCTTTCCTGCGCGAACAGGGGCTTGAGGTCAAACGCATTAACAAGGTGATGGAGGGGCAGCCGCATATCCTTGACGCCATCATCAACGGCGAGATCGACCTGATGATCAACACCACGACCAAGAGCGCGCAGGCGGTGGCGGATTCCACATCCATCCGCCGCATGGCGCTGATGAACAAAATCCCCTACTACACGCTGCTAACCGCCGCGTCCGCCGGGGTGCAGGCCATCCGCGCCCTGAAATCGCGCGAACTCGACGTCGCCCCGCTTCAGGCCTACTTCCCCAAGGCCAGGAAAAAAGCAGCTTAGAGCTTAATATTGACCGCTTCCGCTAAAAGGCATATATTTGGGTGGTGTTTCCGCCT
>CAZBNG010000158.1:0-2686 GCA_964493095.1 uncultured Pseudobdellovibrionaceae bacterium | reverse complement strand
AGCGATTTGAAAGCCACGCTCATGCGTTACGATACCGAGTTCATCGATACGCCCGAGGCATCGACGGCCACGGCGGCCGAAGTCACGATCAAGAAGGTCGATAACACCGGCAATATCGTCACCATCAACGAAGATGGCGGTGACGGGCCGGATGGCAATACGCTTTTGCTGGGCGGGCCGAACGATTACGCCACCGTTATTTCCAACGGCGCGGGGTGGTATATCAAGGCCTCAAACAGGCTGGCGGGCAACACGCGCTTTATCGATTCCACAGGAACCGTGGATATCGATATGGCGGTGGATGTCTATCTGGTCTCCAGTTTTGGCGGGGCGCTGACCACGCGCCTTCCCCCGGCGGATGCCGCCGAAGCGGTCGGGCGGACGGTGACGATCAAAAAAACCGACCCTTCGAGTAACGTTGTGAATGTGACCGAGCAGGGCGGCAGCGGACCCGATCAGTATTCCCAGACCCTGACCGGGCAATACGACGCCATCACGGTCGTATCCAACGGCGCGAACTGGTTCATCCTTTCGCGCTTTACCTAAACCTGCCGAGAAAGGGGACGGAGTAAAAATGGCTGTTTTTACTCCGTCCCCTTTTCGTCTGTTCTGAATTTAATTTTAAACGGAGAGAAACATGCCTATCACCGAAGCGGGAACGCAGCGGGAAATCGCCGCGTTCCTTCCTTATGCCCTGAGAGAAGCGATCAGGGCCTATCACCTGCAACTGGATAACGCGCTTTTGGACAGCCCGGAAAATTTCGACGCCAATCTTGAGGGGTGCCGCAAGGCGGTGGCCGATATCCGGACGCTGGTCAGACTGGCTGGGGCTATCGAGGGACCGGAAGGCGGGGCGTTGCAGGACGCAATTTATGCCGCGCGCAAGGCGATCGAGCAGGCGAAAAACCGGGAGTAGGGAATGAGCGTAGAAGAGAATGAAAAGAAAAATTTTAAAACCTTCGTGGAGAAGTGGAATGAGCAACTGAATTTTTCCACGCCGCCCGTTCATTGTGACATGGCGCAGTGGCTGGAAGAGGCGTGGCTGGCGAAAGACCTGAAACTTCTGCTCATGGCATTCCGCTCCAGTGGCAAGAGCACGATTGTCGGGCTGTTTGCCGCATGGCTTTTATATACCAACCCGGATTTGCGTATCCTCGTACTGGCGGCGGATTATCCGCTGGCCAAAAAGATGGTACGCAATGTTAAACGCATTATCGAGCGCCACCCGATGACGCAAAATATGCGCCCGGACAGGCCCGAGCAGTGGGCAAGCGATACGTTTACGATCAGGCGTGAAATCGTTTCGCGCGATCCCTCCATGCAGGCGCGCGGCGTGACATCAAACATCACGGGAAGCCGGGCCGATATTGTTATTTGCGACGATGTCGAGGTGCCCAATACCTGTGACAGCGGGGAGAAACGCGAAGAGCTGCGCACGCGCCTTGCCGAGATTTCCTATATCCTCGTGCCCGGCGGCACGCAGCTTTATATCGGCACGCCGCATAGCTATTACACGATTTACGCCAAGGAACCGCGCGCCGAAATCGGAGAGGAAGCGCCGTTCCTTCAGGGGTTTAACCGCAAGGAAATTCCCGTTTTGGACGGGGAAGGTAAAAGCGCGTGGGAGGAACGTTTCCCCGCAGAGTATCTTGATGAAATGCGCCGCGATACGGGGCCGAATAAATTCGCGTCCCAGATGCTGCTGCTGCCCGTCAATATCGCGGAAGGGCGGCTGGACCCCGACCTGATCGAGATTTATGAGGGTGGGCTTTATTACGCCAAGGAAATTATGCAGCTGCATATCGACGGCAAGGTGATGGTCTCCGCTTCAAGCTGGTGGGACCCGGCCTTTGGCAGCGCGAAGGGCGATAACAGCGTGCTGGCCTGTGTGTTTTCGGATAAAGAGGGGAACATGTATCTGCATCATCTCGAATACATTACCTGCGATCCGCATGATGATACCGACGAAGCGACGCAGCAATGCCGGATCGTGGCAAGGATCGCGAAAGAGCTGATGCTGCCCTCTATCGCTATCGAGATTAACGGATTGGGGCGGTTCCTGCCCTCGCTGCTGAAAAACGAGCTTGCCGAGGCGCGGTCCATGTGCGCGGTGAAAGAAATTTCCACCCGCAAGCCGAAAGAGGTGCGCATTATCGAGGCGTTCGATGCGCCGCTGGCGGCAAAGCGTTTTTACATGCACCGCGACGTGTGCAAAACAAATTTCATGATGGAGATGCGCGAATGGCGACCCGGCGTTAGCGGTATTCACGATGACGGGCTGGACGCCGTGGCCGGGGCGCTGTCACAAGAACCTGTGCGTCTGCCGCGCGTCTTCGGTGCGGGCGGCTGCCGCTGGACCGGCGCCAGCAGACCCTTTGCTGCGAAGACTGACTTTACGGTTTAGGGTGCCGGAACGAAAACCAAACATCTCACCATCATGTTGAACGGGGACGGAGTAAAAAGTGCCTTTTTTACTCCGTCCCCGTTTAGAGGTTTTGCAAGCACAAGGCGGGTGATGACGTTCTTCTTTGTGTCATCCTGAAGACCTTTAGGTCTGAAGGATGACAATAGGGGGGTAAGATTAGGAAAGTGGGATTATGGGGTGGAGGATCAATAGACGGCGGGTTCGCGGGCAGTGAGGGGGGCGGGTGCCCTGCGCGCATCAAGGGCTTCGATCTCCCTGGCC
>CAZBNG010000157.1:0-2692 GCA_964493095.1 uncultured Pseudobdellovibrionaceae bacterium | reverse complement strand
GCAATCTTGCGTTTCAACCCCTCGACCATCGGGCCCATGCTGTCATGGGAAATCAGGCGGGTATCGACAGGTTTGCGCCCCGGCGGTTTTTCATCAAGGCGGGAGACATCCATATCGCCGTATGCGGTAAGCGTCAGGGTGCGCGGGATCGGCGTGGCGGTCATCACCAGAACGTCCGCCGCCGCGCCCTTGGCCGAGAGCATCAGGCGCTGGTGTACGCCGAAGCGGTGCTGCTCGTCGATGACGGCAAGGCCGAGATCGGCAAACTCGACGCTTTCCTGAAAAATGGCGTGCGTGCCGATGATAATTTGTGCCGCGCCGTTTTTGATTTGCTGGAGGAGCGTTTCGCGCGCTTTGCCCTTATCGCGCCCGGTCAAAATTACAAAGCGCACACCTGCCGCGTCTAACCACGGCTTTAAGCTCTCCGCGTGCTGGCGGGCAAGAATTTCGGTAGGGGCGAGCAGCGCGGCCTGCGCCCCGTTTTCAACAGCGCTGAGCATGGCAAGGCAAGCCACGACCGTTTTGCCGCTGCCTACATCGCCCTGAAGGAGGCGCAGCATCTTGAGCGGGGATTCCATGTCCCCGTCAATCTCGCCTAAAGAACGCGCCTGCGCGCCCGTGAGGGCAAAGGGCAGAGCGGCCAGAACCTTGTCGCGCAGGGCTCCCGCGGGGCGGTAACTGCGCCCCTTTTGCTTGCGGGTACGGTTGCGTACCAGCGCCATGGTTAGCTGGTTGGCCAGAAGTTCGTCATAGGCAAGGCGCGCCCGCGCCGGGGCGTCCGCATCCACCGCCCGTTCATCCGCCGGGTTGTGCACGGCCTTAAGTGATGCATCCCAGTCTGACCATTTCTGCCGCGTTTTAAAAGCCGGGTCTAGCCATTCGGGAAGCTGCGGCACATAGTCCAGCGCATGCTGCACGGCTTTGCGTACCGCCTTATTGGTTAGCCCTGCCGTCAGCGGGTAAATTGGCTCAAGCGTTTCCAGCGAAGCGCGTTCCGATGGCTTCACAAAATCCGGGTGCACGATTTGTGGTTTGCCCTGATAATACTCCACCTTGCCGCTGACAACCGCCTGCGTTCCTTCGGGCAGTTGTTTGCCCAGCCAGTCCTTGTTTGCGTGGAAAAAGGTGAGGGTAATGGCGCCCGTCTCGTCATGGGCAGAAATGCGGTAGGGCAGTCCATGACGGGCATTGGGGGTGTGCTTGCCGATCGTCACCTCCATGGTGGCGATTTTCCCCTCCGGCGCGTTCGCCACGTTTGGAGAAAAACGGCGGTCGATAAAATCAACCGGCAGGTGCCAGAGCAGGTCGAGCACTTTCGGGCCGCCGGTCAGCTTTTCAAACAGCTTTGCCCCGCGTGGCCCTACGCCCTGTAGAGTGGTCAGGGTGCGAAAGAGCGGGTCTAATGCGAAAGGCCGGGACATAATCATTTTTTAAACTACCCGGAGGCGCAGGCACAGAGAATTTTTGTGATTTTTTCTCCTCAGCTTCATATACTAAGTTAAAGAGGCACCATGAAACCTGAACTTATTGAAAAATACTGGTATTCCATAGACTGGGACGTGGCAAAGTTATGGGCGATGGACTTGCCTGTGGCTGAGATGCCCATAGAACCGCTGATGTGGCATCTGGATGTGCCTGTCTGGCCGTTCGAAGAAAAAGGATATTGTATAACGCCGCGCGAAGTGCTTAATGATCCGCAAAAATACCACATCGAATATGCAAGGACGATGAATGCCGATACGGCGTTTCCGATTGAAATTATCCGACGCGGGAATAAGTGGATGATCCTTGATGGTATACACAGGTTTTTAAAAACGGTTATAAACGGCGGGCAGACAATGATGGTGCGAAAAGTACCTTTGTCGGGCGTAACGATATTAAAGCAGGATGACAGTTTTGAATGAGATTGAGAAAAAACGAAAGCAGTTGATTTTTCGCTCCCATCATCGGGGGACGAAAGAGATGGATTTGATCATGGGCAGCTTTGCCGATGCGCATGTCGGCGGGTTCGACGAAAGGCGGCTGAAACAGTACGAAGATTTGCTGATGAGCAACGACCCGGATCTTTACAACTGGATCACCGGTAAGGAAGAGCCGCCCGCCAATATCATCAGCGATGTGTTTGAATTGCTCAGGAAACATAAATTCGCATAGCTTATTTAACACGGAGCGCACGGTGATCACGGAGTTTCTTTATTTTCTTTCCTGTGCTATCTCCGTGTTAAAATTTTCAGAACCAGATGCAGGTACAGGAATTAGAAAAACAGGAAAGCGGCGGTAACGTCATCTACGGGGCGCCGGAGGGGCAGGATGCGCGCATTCTGGCAAGCCGCGCCCGCGACCTGATGCCGCAGGACAGGGTGCTGGTGCATGTGGCCTCGGACGATGTGCGCATGGCGGCGCTAAAAGAGTTACTCGGCTTTTTTGCGCCGGACGCCGATGTGCTGGAGCTTCCGGCATGGGACTGCCTTCCCTATGACCGCGTTTCCCCCAATGCTGATATCGTGGCGCGGCGCATGGCTACGCTGGCCGGGCTTATTGCATGGAACGCCGATAAGCGGCGCAAACCCCGCATCCTGCTGACCACCGTAAATTCCGCCCTGCAGCGCGTTCCCCCGCGCAGCGTTCTTGGAAATGCGCATCTTTCCTGCCGCGCGGGTGATGTGCTTGATATGGCACGTCTGCTGCAATT
>CAZBNG010000156.1:859-2774 GCA_964493095.1 uncultured Pseudobdellovibrionaceae bacterium | reverse complement strand
CTCTGGCACGAGCGCGATATCTCCCACTCTGCCGTGGAGCGCACGATATTACCCGACGCCCTGATCTCCGCCGACTATGCGCTGAACCGCCTTGCCGGGATTGTTGAAAAGCTGCTCGTTTATCCCGAGCGCATGATGCATAACCTTGAGATGACAGGTGGGCTTGTTTTCTCCCAGCGCACGATGCTGGCCCTGACGCAGGCAGGAATATTGCGCGAGGACGCCTACCGCATCGTACAGGCCAGCGCCATGAAAGTGTGGGCCGACCGCAGTAGCGGCAAAGGTACACTCACCCTGCGCGATGCAATTGAGAGTGACCCGCAAGTTACTGAAAAACTTGACAAAGAGGCGCTGGACACTATCTTTAGTTACGACGCTTACACAAAGAATATCGACGCGATTATCGACCGCGCCCTCAGTTAGAAGAAGGAGAGAAGCCATGAAAGGTGACAAGAAAGTTATTGAATATTTAAACGCCGCCCTGAAAAAGGAACTGGGCGCCATCAACCAGTATTTCCTGCACTCCCGCATGCTGGAAGACTGGGGCGTAACCAAGCTTGCCAAGCACGAATACAACGAATCCATCGAGGAAATGCAGCACGCCGACAGGCTGATCAAGCGCATTCTGTTTCTCGAAGGTATTCCCAACCTTCAGGAGGTGGCCAAGCTGTTCATTGGCGAAACCGTGAAAGAAACGCTGGAATGCGACCTGAAAATCGAGCTGGACGGCGTCAAAAACTACAAGGAAGCCGTTGCCTACGCCGACAGCATCCATGACTACGTTTCCCGCGACCTCTTTGCCTCCATCCTTGCCGATGAAGAAGGCCATGTCGATTACCTGGAGACGCAGTTGCAGTTGATCGAGCAGATCGGCGAACAGAATTACATCCAGCTCAACTCCGAAAGCCCGCTGGACAGCGAAGGCGCTTAACTCATTCCGGGGACGGAGTAAAAAAGGGTGTTTTTACTCCGTCCCCTTTTGCTTGATTAATCGCGGGTCTTTTTATTGCGGTAACGCATGCAGGCTTCGTAAAGTTCGTCTTTAAGGCGCTTGCTTTCCTCTTCGGAGGAAGCATGCTTCGCATCCTTATCCACCAGGTAGGTGAGCGTTTTCTGGTGCCCTTCGACCAGATCGATAACGTCCGCGTCAAACTCGTTGGTAAGCTCAAGGAATTCCAGCATAATCGTTACAAGGTCGGCGATAATCTCATAGCCGTAAGTGGAAGCGGTCGATTTAAGCTGCACGACCACTTTTATCAGTTCCTGCGTGAAATGTTCATAATCTCCGCCAGCACGCGCCTCTTTCACAAGCTGCCCCATCACGGCAATGCGTTCTGCGGCAAAGGGCCAGTAATTCGCTTCCTGGACAGCCTCTCTGGCTGCGTCCACTTTCTTGGCGTCAACCTTGCCAAACCCGCTCTTCGCCTGCAGCGCACGCGACGCTTTATATACTTTTTTACCGGAAAACTTTATTTTCGTGACGTTGTGCTGATCTGTCACTTTAAGCCCCCTTCATTAATCCCGTAAACTCATAGGCATATGACTGACAGGCATAAAACCAACCGCCATATTTCCACGGTTTTCCTGCAACGCTTCATAGCGGCTGCGGGCCGGGCCGCAATATTCCTCGCTTTCGATAAAATCGACCGGGAAATTGATAATCCTTTCCAAGTTTTCGGTCAGTTTTTCAATATCAAAAGGCTGCACGATATAACTGTTCACGCCGGCTTCCGCCGCCATGGTGACGCGCTGGATAGACCCGTATCCCGTAATCATGATGATCGGCACGAGGCGGTTCGGCGATAAAGGATGCCGCCGTATCTTAGTGATCAGTTCTATGCCGCTGATATCTCCCAGATCCCAATCCGTCAGAACGAAATCCGGGGACATGACACGGAAGGCGTTAAAAGCGGCT
>CAZBNG010000156.1:0-849 GCA_964493095.1 uncultured Pseudobdellovibrionaceae bacterium | reverse complement strand
GGCTTCGCCTTCTTCCACGGCGGCAACCCTGCCGAAGCCCAAAGCCTGCAAACAGGAAGCCATCGTTTCGTTCATGAATTTATGATCCTGCACCACCAGGATGGAAAGATTTTTAAAGCTGATACCCTGCATTCCCCACCCGTTCCGGCCATACCGCATTCCGAGCACAGCCGGTCCTAATCACCTGAAACATTAGGCGAAATTCTTTCCGCCCAAGTTTTAACCCATTCTTTTTATTTTATACAAATTTTACATAATTAGCAACCGGGAAATATGGTGTAAAACACTTTCTTAGATGAGAATGACTTGCATTACATACCCGTTAATGATAATCATTATTAATATTAATCGAATCAGGAAAACACCGCCGCTATGTTCGTCTGCCTTTGCCACCCCTTCAGCGACAAAACTGTAAAGAAACACCTGGCCAGCAAAAACGGTACGCAGGCCAGCGTGGCGGAAACCTATTCAACCTGCTCGGGCGGAAACAAGCCCAATTGCTGTAGCTGCCTGCAAACGCTCAAGGATATGGTGCAAGAGCATAACAAGGGCACTGCCGCCGCTTAAAAAACTCTCGTGTCCGTCACCTGTATTTGCAGAGATATACGCAGCGGCCCGTTAGGCGAAGCCGCGATAGCGCCGGGCAACCTTACAAAAACCTACCGCCAGATCTCGAAGGAAATATCAGGCGAAGATTTTCGCCCCCGCTGCGGCAAATGCCGGCAGGAAGGCGACTGCGTTGTCGCAGAAGCCCGCGCCGCACCTGACCCCGCATAAAACCGCCCCGCTTTCCAGACCCCTATTGCAATTCCCCCTGCCCTATGGCACGACTGATGCCTAACCTTTATC
>CAZBNG010000155.1:0-2788 GCA_964493095.1 uncultured Pseudobdellovibrionaceae bacterium | reverse complement strand
GTGCCTAGTCAGAGAACAAATCTAAGCAATTATGGCGACTAAGGAGTATCGTAAATTACAGCGGCCAAAGATGGCGAAAACGGGCTTAAATGTCAAGTTGCAAGAGCGTTTACAGTCCACCGGCCAATGCGGCCACCTGTTTTTCAACGGGGGCGGGATCGGCGTTTTTCACGTCATTGGCGATGGTGTTAACAATCGCAGACCCCACCACCACGGCATCACCGATTTTGGCAAAATTAGTGACATCTTCCGGTGTTTTGATACCAAAACCAATGGCCACGGGCAGGTCGGTTTTGGACTTAATTTCGGCGATATGCGGCTCGATAGCACCCAAATCAGCTTTGGCGGCTCCTGTAATTCCTGTGATGGAAACATAATATAAAAACCCGCCCGCGCCTTGCAGGATTTTTTGCAAACGATCGCCTTTGGTTGTCGGCGTGACAAGGCGGATGAGGTCGATGGAAGTGCCTTTCAGCAGGGATTGAAGCTCTTCACTTTCCTCAGGCGGCAAATCAACAATGATTAGGCCGTCGATACCGGCCTCATTGGCATCGGCTACGAATTTTTCAAGGCCGTAGGCCATAACGGGATTGTAATAGCCCATCAGAACAATCGGCGTTTCACGGTTGTCTTTGCGGAATTCACGCACCATTTGCAGGGTTTTGTGCATGTTGGCTCCGCCCGCCAGCGCACGCAAACCCGCAGCCTGAATGGTGGGGCCGTCGGCCACAGGGTCGGTAAATGGCATGCCGAGCTCGATAATGTCTGCTCCCGCTTCGGGCAGAGCTTTCAGGACATTGAGCGACGTATCGTAATCCGGATCGCCCGCTGTGATAAATGTTACAAGCGCAGCGCGATTAAGTGATTTAAATGTTTTTTCAATGCGATTCATTTAATTTTCGTTTGAAGGTTCCGTATATAAGGGTTCAAACACTAGCTCGCATTCGAATAATTGTGAAGCCCTCTTTGCTTGCTCTGCCAAATCGTCATTACGCTCGCGAAATCCCCCAGGAAAAACAACCACGTTTGCCGGAGCGTCATTGGCTGCAGGGGCGAAGCTTAATATGCTTGCGCCCCGGCGAACAACAGATAATTGGGCTGCGATAAACTGTTCTTTCAGCGTATTTAAGTATTGGGGCATAACAACGAGGTTATCAAAATCATTGGTGCCGCCAAACTTGATATCTCTAGCATGATCTGCAGTAATATCCAGTTGAGTACCATGCTCGTTGGCCGGAACTCTGCCCGTCCTTTGCATGAATTCTATGCCTGCGTCGTTAACGCCCATCTGGTGCATCTTCTGAATATTTTCGGGATTCATCGCTGCGGCCTTAAAAAATTCCACCCGGATACCGGCATTGAAACTGATACGAACGCGTTCGTTGTAAGAGCGCCCCATTTTTAGCGTGTCTTCAACGATAGTAAGAGACAGACAAGAAGGTAAATGTATGACTACATTCGAAAAAAGACGCAGTCTTTGTGAGGTAAGATCGATAAGGGTGCGGATATTTTGAGCTTCGCCCGTGGTTCTTGCCCAAACTAATTTTTCTTTTAGGCGATCTTGCTTGCGTATAAACGACCCGTGAATTCCTGTGATCAGACTCACAAGGTGTCTAGTATCTATCTCTGCTATAGAAACATTATTTCCCATATGTATTTTATATACGCAATCTGTGTGGCAGTAAAATGGTTCCTATAATTTTACCCCGATGTGCACAAGGACTTCGTTCACGCCTTCTTCGAAAAAGCGCGGGCCGTAGATTTCAAAATCGGTTTGGAAGGAGCGGTCAAGGTCGCTGCCCCAGATCGCTTCCCAAGTTTCAATCAGGGCTCCCGGTTGCTCGCCCGCTGCGCTTAAAATCGCATAATCACCTTCTTGGACACGTACGGTATGGAATTCCGGCGCGAGGTTATCATTCAGTGCCTCATCCAGACGATAGCCGATGGTAAAGCGGTAGGGCTTTTCATGATCGCCTTCGTAATCGGAATAAACGGCGTAAATCACATCGTCGGTTTTGCTTGAAATATTCTGTCCGACTTTTTCCTGAAAAAAGCGCTCCCACAGCGCATTAATATCTTCGGCGGCTTTCTCGTTGCTGGTGACAATAGAGATACCGGCGATAGTGAAAGACTCTACGTTGGCAAGCCCTGCTCTGATTTCCTGCGTTTGCGCGCTCATATCTTCATGCCGAGCTTTTCGGCGACGGTGAAGATATCTTTATCGCCGCGTCCGCAGAGATTCATCACAAGGATATGATCTTTGGGCAGGGTAGGAGCCACTTTCTTCACATGCGCAAAAGCGTGGGAGGGCTCCAGCGCCGGAATAATGCCCTCTAACTTGGTGCAGAGTTTGAAAGCGTCCAGCGCTTCGTCATCCGTCACGGAAACGTAATTCACGCGCTTTTGATCAAATAACCAGGCGTGTTCGGGGCCGATACCAGGATAATCAAGACCCGCAGAAATGGAGTGCGCTTCGGTGATCTGGCCGTCTTCGTTTTGCAGGAAATAGCTGAGCATTCCATGCAGAACGCCGGGTTTCCCGCCAGTAAGAGAGGCGGCGTGCTTGTCTGTGTTCACGCCATGCCCGCCCGCTTCCACGCCGATCATATTAACGTCCGCATCATCAAGGAAGGGGTGGAACAACCCCATGCAGTTTGACCCGCCGCCGATGCAGGCCACCAGAGTATCGGGAAGGCGGCCTTCGCGTTCCATCATCTGCTCACGCAGTTCCTTGCCGATCACGGACTGGAAATCGCGCACCATCATCGGGAAAGGATGCGGGCCTGCC
>CAZBNG010000154.1:0-2796 GCA_964493095.1 uncultured Pseudobdellovibrionaceae bacterium | reverse complement strand
AAGCGGCAACCTCCAAAGCCTTCGCACGGCAGTTGGGTCCGCGCTGGAAAGGTGCAAAAGCACTTCCCCCTTACGCACAAATTCTGCTCGCCGCCTTTTGCCTGAAAGCGGCAAGAAAAAGAAACCAGTCTGACGAAATGCTCGCCCGCATAGCAAAGTGCTGGAGCATGAAAAAGGGATTAAAACTTAGTAAAGACCGTAGATTATTAAGAGATGCCCGCCGGGTGCTTAATGATAAGAAACTGGCGGAAAAGACGCTGGAAAAAGCCAATCAGGGTGGCTTTGTGACCACGGCTATGCTCAAGGCTTTACAGTATGCACGGGACGAGGGCGGTGTTTTGGCACCGGCACAGTTTGTATGGCTGCGCGCCCATGACCGGCGCCTATGGTACCCTCTTAACAATCTGGGCCGTCACTCCTATCATATCGAGGCTCTGGGGGCGATGTCTCACTATAAAATTGAACGCATGACACAACGGCCCATACCTGTGCCTAAAGTCGAAGGAGCTGTGGAAACTATGAAAGAATATATGGCTTCAGGGCGTGCGCGTGCCATTCCACCGCTGGATTACAGCGGATCAAAGAAACGCGGTATTAAAAAAGCAAAATAACAAAGGAATTGAGATCACTATGCTTGCCTTATTAAAAACAATCACCGGACAAAGCCAGACAACAGCAAGGGTTGTTGATGGCAAGCTCATTCTCTCATTGCCTGAAGCTATTAAACCTGTTGTCTGGCAGATGGAACTGGGAGACGCTAAGGCATCGGCACTTGAAGTGCAGGATGATACTCAAAACAATCGTTATGCACTTTGCTTAAAAACCCCCAGGGGAGAAGCTGCCGAAATCGCTGTTTTTGCGAAACGGTCCCAAGCTATCGGCAGTCTCATGGAAACGGCAAAGGCTCTGCAGGATGCCCGCGGGCAAATTCAAAGCAGGACAGAAACAATGTCGCAACCCGTTCAGATTGCTCCCGCTAAAAAAGGCGGCGCTCTGGCGGCCAGTATTCTAGGGGTATGCCTGCTTCTGGTCCTGCTCTTTGTTTGGAATGTAATCGGCAATACTCACGCAGGCTCGACTTCGATCGCCCCCTCATCTGTCACACCGTCCGCTGCAACGGAAAACGGCGTCCCACTATCCGCCGATGAGTTCTTGAAAGGGCGTTAGGATAAAATGGCACTCGATAGTCGAAAATATGAACGGAAACATGTCGATATCCTGCGGGATATTCGCCCGCTGTGGGTTCGTATAGGCGATTCGCTCCAGACTGCCTCATATTCAACCAGCATCTTTGTCATCGCCGCCGCCGCGATATGGATAAATGACTGGGCCCTCATGTTTGCCGACCTTATCGTTGTGTGCGCATTGATCTTTTTCTGGTGGCTCACCACACGTGACCGCTCTCTTGCGTTTAAACTTCCCATGTCGGCCAAATGGAAAGACAAAAATAACGAAGGGCCGGGAAGAAGCGGTAAAGCGGAAGGGATACTTTATATCGGCAACATGGAAAAAACCGATGAAGAAATCTGGTTTACCAACTCCGACGCCAGGACGCACATCCTCTACCTTGGAACAACCGGCTCAGGTAAAACCGTGGGTTTGACGTCCATGGTAACCAACGCCATGACCTGGGGATCCGGATTTGTCTATGTCGACGGTAAGGCCGACACAGACCTTTGGTCGAAACTATCCTCTCTCGTTCGCCGTCTCGGCCGCGACGACGACCTGCTGGTGCTTAACTACATGACCGGAAACTCAGATATAAAAGCGCCGTCCAACACCATGAACCCGTTCTCCTCCGGATCGGCTTCATATCTTACAAACATGCTGGTCAGCCTGATGCCCGAAAGCCAGGGCGATAACGCCATGTGGTCCGAGCGTGCAATCTCTCTGATCGGTGCCATGATGCCGGTCCTGACATGGAAACGTACAAATCAGGACATGCAGCTTTCCGTACGTACAATCCGCGATTATCTTTCCCTCAACAATGTCATCAAACTGGCACGGGACGAGGCTGTACCCGCAGACCTGCGTTCGGGCGTAAAAGGATATCTGGCAACGCTGCCCGGCTTTGTTGATGCCGCTTATGACGACGATGGAAACGTTAAGCCGCCCGGCCCCGACACGCCGCAGTACGACACAACGACGGCAAATCAGCAACACGGCTACCTCGCTATGCAGTTCACCCGCTCCCTGCAATCTCTGGGAGATGATTACGGGTACATTTTCGACACACAAGCCGCTGATGTGGACATGGTTGACGTGGTTTTGAACCGCCGCGTCCTGGTCGTGCTTATTCCCGCTTTGGAAAAATCCAGCGACGAAATTGCCAACCTTGGTAAAATCGTCGCCGCCACCATGAAAGGTATGATGGGCTCAACACTTGGTGCCACGGTGGAAGGCTCCAATGAAACTGTTATCGAAAATAAGCCCACACATTCTTCAACGCCTTTTATGACGGTATTTGACGAGGTTGGTTACTATACCGCCAAGGGCATGGCCGTCATGGCTGCGCAGGCGCGTTCTCTTGGCTTCTGCCTGATCTTCTCCGGTCAGGATTTGCCGGCTATGAAAAAGCTGGTGCGCGAAGAAGCGAACTCCATCACTGCGAACTGTAACATCAAACTGTTCGGCAAGCTTGAAGACCCGACAGAAACGAAAGAATTTTTTGAAAAAACCGTCGGCACTGCTTTCGTGACGGAAGTATCGGGATTCCAGATGTCAGGGGGCACGGAAACAGGCTCCTATTTCGACACCCAGCAGGCAGGCGTGCAAACCCGCGCTCGCGCCAGCTAC
>CAZBNG010000153.1:0-2808 GCA_964493095.1 uncultured Pseudobdellovibrionaceae bacterium | reverse complement strand
TCCGTGACGGCAAAGGGCACCTTGGTATTGGCGCCGTAAACGGAAGAAGAAGAAGCGAAAATCAGATGTTCAACCCCGCTGTGACGGCACCCTTCAAGGATATTCGTAAACCCCACGATATTGCTCTGAATATAAGCATGCGGGTTTTGCAGGGAATAGCGCACACCCGCCTGCGCCGCCAGATTGACCACGACCTGCGGTTTAAAATCGGCAAAAACTTTCTCTATCGCACTCTGGTCCGCAAGGTCCGCCTTGCGAAATTCAAACCCCGGCAAACCACGCAAAACGGCCAGCCTGTCCTCTTTCAACGCCGGATCGTAATAATCATTGCAGTTATCAATGCCCAGCACCGTATGCCCGGCTTCGCACAGCCTGCGCACATAATGAAAACCGATAAACCCGGCCACGCCGGTAACAAGAATTTTTTTCATTCGATCCTTTTACCCCGCCGCCGCCGCCCGGCGCAAGCGGTCGTTGATCGCCGCGCCCAGCCCGGTATCAGGTATGGCCATAACCGCAATGCCTTTATGTTCTGGCCGGTCCAGCGCCCTCATCATCGCAAACAAATTAGCTGCCGCCTCATGCAAATCGCCCTGCTCGCTCAGATTAAGGCGCTGCGTAGGCGGTAAATCCTTCGCCCCGCCGCCGCCTTTAATGCCCATGAACTTATCCGGCCCAAAAGCCAGAAGCGCCTCTCCGGGCATTAAATCGATCGCATTCATCCGCAAAGGTATACGGGGGGCGTAATGCTTGACCAGCATACCGGGGGATTTCGGATTAACGTCATTGCTATCGGCAAGTGATGGCTCAATTCCCAAAACCTCTTCAATCTGCTCCGCCGTCACCGCGCCGGGCCGCAGGATAACAGGCTCTGCGCCGCTTATATCAAGAACGGTGGATTCCAAGCCTACCTCGCACGGCCCCGCCGCCAGAATAAGGTCCACTTTATCGCCCAGCCCCTCCACCACGTGAACGGGCGTCGTGGCGCTGATAGTGCCCGATACATTCGCGCTGGGCGCGGCAACCGGAACGCCCGCCTCTTTAATCAGGCTGCGCGCCACCGGGTGAGCAGGCACGCGCACGGCAATTGTATCCAGCCCCGCCGTGACCAGTTCGGAAACCCCGCTGTCAATCTTGCGCGGCACAATCAGGGTAAGCGGCCCGGGCCAGAAAGCCTCGGCCAGCGTATGAAACACTTCCTCATTATAATCGCGGATATAGGGCAGCACATCTTCAGCAGAGGAAAAATGCGTGATCAGCGGGTTAAAAGCCGGGCGGCCCTTGGCTTCGAAAATCTTTGCTACCGCGCGCCCGTCTTGTGCATTGGCGGCAAGGCCGTAAACCGTCTCCGTCGGCATGCCGATCAAACCGCCGTTTTTCAAAAGGGCGGCGGCTTCTTTAATCGCTTCAGGATTTGCGGTTTTAATTACGCTCATAATGCCCGAACTTAACTGGCAGCAAGCCGCAAAAGCAAGAGGCTTAAACGGCCCTGTACAAAACCCCGCCACTTACCGGTTCGGACGCGCCGGTGGTGGAAGGCAGGCTAAGCGGTTCATCCAGCAGTGAACGCACGGCAAGATAGGCGAAACACTGCGCCTCGATGGCATCGCCGTTCCACCCTGCACTTTCAATCGGCTCCACCCGCGCCGGAGCAAGCCGCCGGGCAAGTACTTTCATCAGGTAATCATTGCGCCGCCCGCCACCACATATATACCAGACAACAGGGGGCTCGGGCATATGTGTCAGCGCCGCTTCCACCCCGGCGGCGCTCATCTCCGCAAGACTGGCCATCGCATCCGCCGGATCACCGGGAAGAGTCTCCATAACGGCGGCAAAATGGTTCCGGTCAAGGGATTTGGGAGGTTTAAGAGCAAAAAACTCATACCGCAGGAACTGCGCGAGCGCCTCTTCATCCACACTGCCCGAAGCCGCAAACGCTCCCCCGGCATCATAGCGCTGCCCCGTATGGCGCTTCATGTAATCATCCATCAGCGCGTTGGCGGGCCCGCAGTCAAAGGCCAGCAGGGTATCATCCTGCCCTCCGATATAGCTGACATTCGCCACGCCCCCCAGATTGAGCACCGCCACAGGGCCTTTTTCTTCGCCCTGCGCCATAATCGCGCGATGGTATAGCGGGGCCAGCGGCGCGCCCTGCCCGCCGGACTTAACGTCATTGCTTCGGAAATCCGCCACCACATTCATGCCCGTGGCTGCGGCCATAGCCATTCCGTTGCCCAGCTGCCATGTAAAGCCATCTTCCGGCGCATGGGTGATAGTCTGGCCGTGAAATCCGATCACATCGGCTTTAAAACCCGAGCGCAGCACCGCCTGAACATGGGCCTGTGTCACGAAATCCTGCGCAGTCTCCGTTGCCCGGTCCGGTGTGCGTTTCCCGAAACAGGCGCGCACGACATCGGTCAGCGCTCCGCCGCAAGAATGCGTATAAAAATCCAGTGCCTTTACATGATCAAAACCGTCGGTTTCAATCAGCGCGACGTCTATTTCGCCATCCAGCGACGTCCCGGACATCAGGCCGATTGCCCGGAAAATCTTTGAAGAGTGGACTTTATTATTACTCATGCTTATAAACTTGATCCTATGACAACGTATAAATCGGATTTTCTTAATATATTACAAGAGCGCGGCTTTATCCACCAGTGCTCGGACTTTGCTGCGCTTGATGAAAAGCTCTGCGAAGGACCGCAAAACGCCTATATCGGCTTTGACGCTACGGCCAGCTCCCTGCATGCGGGCAGTCTTGTGCAAATCATGATGCTCTACTGGTTCCAGCAAACGGGCCATAAACCC
>CAZBNG010000152.1:0-3034 GCA_964493095.1 uncultured Pseudobdellovibrionaceae bacterium | reverse complement strand
GGTTTACGGGCGTCGTTTTTGGGTGCCATCAATTTTACTCCTAATTTTGTCTTGTCTAGGCAAACAGGCCTCCAGCTTTACGCCTGCTGCACCGCAAAAGCAAGAGGGGATTTTAAATTCCCGACCCTATTAAGAATTCTTTAAATTTTTTTCATAATAATAAACCCAATGATTACAGAAAGCTGGATAGGGCATGTCCGAAAAACTTGATGAGCTTAATGGAACTCTGAGAGGTCAATTTTCTAAATTGACCAAAGAGGACTTTAGCTATGTGGACCCACGACTATCTACAAGTTGGGGATCCGAAGTAAGTGAGCTTTATGCTGCTATCATTCCTGATAATGAAATCTTTAAATATAGGGATCAGACAATGGCCGCTTTAGCGGAGTATAAAATGGGCGCTATTCTCGCAAAATCCCTTGCCGAAGAATATAAAGGAACTCATGGCATCGATTCAGAAGAATATTTAAAAGCTAATTTCTATTACAACACGCAAGTTGAACTATTCTATAACACAGCCGATATCTACCTTCGCAAACACGGCGTGAAAGATGTAGCCGCCGCAACAAAAACCGCACTGGATACAGGTTTTGATGAGCTTGATATTGAAATGGCGAGTGCAGATTTAAGGGACCGTCAAAAAGTTGCTCTTCGCAAAATACTGCAAGAATTCGAGCAGGACAGACCTCAAAACGTACTAACCAGTGGCACAGAGACAATTACTGACAAATACAAGGAGATGCCGCTTCCCCAATAAATTTATGAGTCTAAGCCGCCGCTTTCGCCTGCGCTTCTGCCTTGGTGGCCTGATACGCATAGGTTAGCCACGGGCAGAGCGCCTGCACATCCGCTTTCTCAATCGTGGCGCCGCACCAGATGCGAAGACCGGCGGGAGCGTCGCGGTAGCCCTTGATGTCATAGGCCGCGCCTTCTTTCTCCAGCGTCTTGCACATCGCGCCGATCACGGCGGCCTGCTCTTCATCGCCCTGCGCCGTAAACCACTCATCGGTAATTTTCAAACAGACGGAGGTGGTGGAGCGGATCGCCTCATCCTCGGCCAGAAAACCGATCCAGTCATTGGCATTTACGACCGCCTCAAGCGCCGCTGTATTGTCCGCAGCGCGTTTAATGGTCTCTTTCAAACCGCCGATCTCCGCTACCCAGTTCAGGGCATCCAAACAGTCCTCAACCGCCAGCATAGAGGGCGTGTTGATCGTCTCGCCCACAAAAATGCCTTCGTTCAGCTTGCCCTTTTTCGTCATGCGGAAAATTTTCGGCAGCGGGCGGCCCTCGGGCTTGAAGCTCTCAAGGCGCTCCACCGCGCGGGGGGAGAGAACCAGCATGCCGTGCGCAGCTTCACCGCCCAGCACTTTCTGCCAGCTCCATGTCGTCACATCCAGCTTGTCCCATGGCATATCGTAAGCAAACACGGCAGACGTCGCATCGCAGAATGTCAAGCCCTCGCGGTCCTCCGCAATCCAGTTGCCATCCGGGACACGTACACCGGAAGTGGTTCCGTTCCATACGAAAACCACGTCACGGGCGGGATCGGCCTGCGACAGATCTGTAATCTCGCCATACCCGGCGGTGAATGTGCGCACATCTTCCAGCTTCAGGTGGTCGGTGGCGTCTTTCAGCCAGCCTTCGGAGAAGCTTTCCCATGCAAACAAATCAACGCCGCGCGCGCCCAGCATAGACCACATCGCCATTTCAAACGCGCCGGTGTCAGACGCCGGGACAATCCCGATCTTGTAGTCCGCAGGAATGCCCAGCAACTCACGGTGTTTTTCAATCACGTCCTTCAGCTTGTTCTTGCCGCCGCCCGCACGGTGTGAACGCCCGATAAACGCGCCTTCCAGCGCAGACAGGCTCCAGCCCGGACGTTTAGAACACGGACCTGAAGAAAAATTGGGATTGGCGGGTTTTTGGGCTGGCTTTTCCATGGCGGGATTGCTTCCTTTTTTAAAAATCTGCTTTAGCGTTGAACAAATTCCTGCCACAGTGCATGGTGCAATGCAAGAGTAAGAGTGTCATCCTGAAGACCTAAAGGTCTGAAGGATCTACTATCAACCAAATCAGATCCTTCAGCGCAAGCGCTTCAGGATGGCAAAAAAAGATGTCTTATATTTTAACCCTTGTCGCTTCCTCCCCCGATAACCCGGTAAGCGCCACCCATCTTGAAGAAGTGCAGGACCTGTGCCGGGAACATGACATACGCTATACCTGCGCCCCTGTCTGGCTGGCGGAGAAAACGGCCGTTGACCTTGGTCTTTCCGACCGCCTGCCCGCCACTTTGACAACCCGGCTGCGGGAGCATTTTGCATCCGATAGAATCGATTTTTTTCTGACCGCCATTGAAAACCGTCAAAAGCGCCTGCTTCTCGCCGATATGGACTCAACCATCGTGACCGGGGAAACACTGGACGAACTGGCCGACTATGCGGGGCTGAAGGAGCATATTGCCGCCATCACGACGCGGGCGATGAACGGCGAACTGGATTTTGAGGAAGCCCTGCGCAAACGGGTTGAATTGTTAAAGGGGCTTCCGGTGGCAAAGCTTGAGGAAACGCTTTTGCAAACCCGCCTCAGCCCCGGCGCGGAAACATTCGTCAAAACCATGGCAAAAAACGGCGCTAAATGCATTCTTGTATCCGGGGGATTCACGTTCTTTACCGGGGCGATTGCGAATAAGGCAGGCTTTCACGAACATCACGGTAATGTACTGAGTATTGATAATGGCATGCTG
Source organism: uncultured Pseudobdellovibrionaceae bacterium (assembly GCA_964493095.1). Lineage (GTDB taxonomy): Bacteria > Pseudomonadota > Alphaproteobacteria > Micavibrionales > Micavibrionaceae > CAYXSX01. Next base: position 288 of record CAZBNG010000152.1, on the reverse strand, counting down.
GACGGCAAGGTCGTTGATCCCATTCTTGATAAACGCGCCAAGCTTAATTTCCTGCGCGAATATACCCGCACATCCGGCCTGAACCCGGCGCAAACCCTGACTATCGGCGATGGCGCCAACGACCTGCCCATGCTGGAGGCCGCCGGACTGGGGATCGGCTACCGGCCCAAGGAAATCGTGCAAAACGCTATCCCCAACTGCATCCTTTACGGCGACCTGACCGCCGCCCTGTACGCGCAAGGATACCGTCAGGAAGAATTCTCCGCTTAGAAAGCATTACCCATAATC
>CAZBNG010000151.1:0-3078 GCA_964493095.1 uncultured Pseudobdellovibrionaceae bacterium | reverse complement strand
GAAGCCGAGGAAGTCGATGTCACGATCGAGGAGAAAGATTTGCGCATAGATACTTACCGCTCGCAGGGCGCGGGCGGGCAGCATGTGAACACGACGGATTCGGCGGTGCGCATCACGCATATTCCGACCGGGATCGTAGTGGAAATGCAGGAGGAGCGCTCGCAACATAAAAATCGTGAAAAGGCGATGAAAATCCTGCGCACGCGCATTTACGACGCCCGCCGCCAGGCGCTGGCCGACGAACGTGCAGAGAATCGCCGCTCTCAGGTTGGGTCGGGTGACAGGTCGGAGCGTATCCGCACGTATAACTTTCCGCAGGGCCGGGTAACTGATCACCGGATTAACCTGACGCTGCAAAAGCTCCATGATGTGCTGAGCGGCGAAGGGCTTGATGAAATAGTGGACGCTCTGACCGCCGAGGATCATGCGGCGGCTTTGGCAACGCTGGAAAGCTAAAAACTTGCAGGAACTGCCCCGTAATTTGAAAGCGCTTTATGATGCGCTGGCTGCCCGTCTTGGATCAGAGCTTGAGGCGCGGCGGATTATTGAGTGCCGCGCCGGGCTTGCGTGGTCTGATGTTATTATTTCACCGCAACGCATGATCGATGATTCCAGAGTTATTCAAATTAATGACGATCTGAATCGTCGCCTTGCCGGAGAGCCGCTTTCCCGGATTTACGGGATGCGGGAGTTCTGGGGGCTTGAGTTCGTGCTTTCTGCCGACACGCTCGATCCACGGCAGGAAACAGAATTGATTGTTGAGCTGGCCGTTAAACGTCTGAAAGATAATCCGCCGCGCAGTATGCTGGATCTGGGCACGGGCACGGGGTGTATTCTGATTAGTCTTTTACGGGAGTTTCAGGAAGCAAAAGGCTTAGGTGTCGATATTTCACCCGGCGCTCTTCAGACGGCGCAGGAAAATGCGCAAAAAAACGGGGTCGCCGCGCGTGCGCAGTTTATAAAAAGCGACTGGTTTGATTCTGTAGAGGGCAAGTTCGATCTGATCGTGTCTAATCCGCCCTATATAGCACGCTCTGTGATTCCCGGTTTGGCTTCCGAAGTCAGAAATCACGATCCGATTCTTGCTCTTGAGGGAGGTGAGGATGGGTTGGAAGCCTATAAAAAAATATTTTCATCACTTTTTTTGTTTTTAAATCCCGGCGGTCTGGCCCTGTTTGAGATCGGATTCGATCAGGGCGAAACCGTGGTGCGACTCAGCGAAGAATCTAACGTTTCCGTTAGGGGCGTACATCGCGATCTCGCAGGCATGGCGCGGGTTGTGGAAATCTGCAATGGGGATAAATGATCTTTTTTTTAGTGGCCCGGTTGATTAAAAAATGCCGCCCGATGTAAGTTGATTTTGCTCAGGCACAGGAAAACGCAATATACAGTTGCGGTCATCGGGAAGCGGCCCAACATATTGTGTTCTATGCAGTCATAGAAACATATGATGGCTAGCCATACAGTATAAAATGGTGTATGGTGTACGCATGTCTGTACTTTTGAAAACGATAAGAAATTAAAACGGAAGATTTTATGAGACACGGAACGACGAATAGACGGCAAAGAAGTCGCGGAAACGGTGGGAACGGCCAAAGACGCGGGAATCAAAACAGGGCACAGGTCTATGACAGCAACGGACCTGACGTACGTATTCGCGGTACGGCCCATCAGGTTTGTGAAAAATATCTGGCTTTGTCCAAAGATGCGATGGCCGGTGGAGATCGTATTCTGGCCGAGAGTTATATGCAGCATGCCGAGCATTATCAAAGACTTATAAATCAATTTGAAGACGATGTCGCACAGGAAAGAGCGCAGGAGTATGGCGATGCTCTTGATGGTGGAGTGGATAACGGCAGGCGTTCCGAGGCACGTGGCAATAATAAGGGGCGTCCGGCTTCTCGTGAGAGCACAAAAGACGATTTGTCCTTGCCAGCCAGTATATTAGGGGGAAATGTTAGTTCTAAGTCTGAGGGGGGTACGGACAGGCGTACACCCGTAAAAATGGGAGCAGACCTGGTAGAGACAGTAGAGAACGCAGATTAAGATCGTCCTTTAACTTGTTGTAGTAGAATGAAAATTTAAAAAGGCGGTTTTACCGCCTTTTTTATTGTCTTAATCTTGATTTCAGTCAAGGGGAGTATAGTATTTCTTGAGTAGTATAAGCTTTAACTTGTGAGGTTGTTTCGATGGACTTTGACCGCCTGACCGAAAAATCAAAAACGCTTTTGCAGGAAGCCCAAACCCTGGCTCTGCGCATGGATCATCAGTCGCTGGAGCCTGAACACCTTTTGAAGGTGATGCTGGACGATCCTGATGGGCATGCAGGCAAGCTGGTACAGGCGGCGGGTGGCGATGCGGCGCTTCTGAAGGGTGAGGTTGAGGCCTCTCTGGCAAAAATTCCCGTTGTAACCGGGCCGGGCAGCAGCGGTATACGCCTATCAAGCGATATTGCCAAAATCATGGATAACGCACTCAATATTGCGGAAAAAGCAGGGGACAGGTTTGTAACTGTCGAGCGCATCCTGCAGGCCATGGTTATGGCCAAAAAGCTTGACGTCTCTGGTGTCCTTGACGCTTCCGGCGTAAAAGACACGGCGCTGAACAGTGCCATTAACGATATGCGCAAGGGGCGTACCGCAGATTCCGCGCGCGCGGAGGACCAGTTCGAGGCGCTGAAAAAGTATGCGCAGGACCTGACCGAGCGGGCACGCGCCGGGAAGCTTGACCCGATTATCGGGCGTGATGAGGAAATTCGCCGTACGGTGCAGGTACTTTCCCGCCGCACCAAGAACAATCCCGTGCTGATCGGTGAGCCGGGCGTAGGCAAAACCGCAATTATCGAAGGACTGGCGCAACGGATTGTGAATGGCGATGTGCCCGAAAGCCTGAAAAACAAGCGCTTGATGTCGCTTGACCTTGGTTCTTTGCTGGCCGGAGCGAAATTTCGCGGTGAGTTTGAAGAGCGGCTTAAAGCGGTGCTTGATGAAATTGCAGCAGCATCCGGAGAAATCGTTCTTTTCCTCGATGAGCTCCACACGCTGGTCGGCGCGGGCAAAGCAGAAGGTTCCATGGATG
>CAZBNG010000150.1:0-3400 GCA_964493095.1 uncultured Pseudobdellovibrionaceae bacterium | reverse complement strand
GTCCCTGCGACAGGCCACAGGTGCAGAAAAAATATTTTTTATCCGCCTCTAGTTCCACCTTCATCGGGGAACGCGCGCATATATTGGGTTTGTGTTGTTCCATGGTTTTACTATGCAAACACACGGCCTTTTAAGTCAACAAGCATCTTGCAAGCTCTCAACAAGCGGCCGGGCAAATGAAGGCTCCCGCGATTAAATTTTTTTCGCGTTCTTACGCACTTTTTTAATAACGGCAATAATCTTATCCCTAAGTTCCGTCTTTGAAAAAGGTTTCGCTATATAGCCGTTCACTCCGGACGCCTTGGCCTCCATAACGGAATTAATATCACTGCGCCCCGTCACCATCAGGAAGGGAAGCCCGGCATCAACCGAGCGCAGTTGCCGTAACAGCTCGATCCCGGAAAGCCTGGGCATATTCCAGTCACAGATAACAAGATCCACCATGTCAGGAGCAGCATCCATGAAATCAAGCCCTTCCTTGCCATCCGGTGAATCAAAAACCTGCGTCACACCCAGCTCGGAAAGCATGTTACGCAGCATCAGGCGCACTTCTTTGGCATCATCGATGATGAGAATCCTTAAACTCTCCAGAATCTCAGCACCATTGTCTCTCATTATAATATTATTCATATCTCTCAGCTCTGGTTTATCTTGAGGAAACTACAGGCAGGAAACCCTATAAAATGCCGGCAACAGCATCTTTCAGCTCATTCCCTGTAAAAGGCTTTCTTAGCATACAACATGCATACTGATCGACCATACTTAAAATCAGGTCTTCACTAACTTTTTTAGCGCAAACAGACGTGCCGCCGCCGGATATGACAACAACGGGGGGCGGATCGTCCATAGCCGCAATGTACTTAAGCACTTCCGTACCATCAACAACAGGCATGTGAATATCGGTTATCACAAGGTCAAAGTTTTCTTTTTCAAGAAGCTCTATACCGACCTGCCCGTTTTCCGCTTCAACGATTTCATGCCCAAGCATATCCAGCGTCACGTCAATCGTCAGACGCACATCGGGCATATCGTCAATCACCAGTATCTTCGCCATCCTGCTTCCCTTTGGTCTGTTGTGGAGCGCCGCCCTCGCCGTCGGCGTTTTTCAGAAGGGGAATATAGATATCGAACGCCGTACCTTTTCCCAGTTCGCTTTCAACGGTAACCGTTCCTCCCCAGTCCTGTACAATCCCGTAAATAGCGGATAACCCCAGACCGGTCCCCTTGCCGAACGGCTTGGTTGTAAAAAACGGATCAAAAATACGCTCAAGCGTTTCCTCATTCATGCCGGAACCGTTGTCAGATACGCGCATGCGGGCATATTCCCCCTCTCTCAAATCCAGCCCCAGAGCCTCCCCGCGATCAATAAACACCCGGTCGCAGGATAAAGTAATAGTCCCCACACCATTCATGGCATCCGAAGCATTCCTGAACAGGTTAGAGAGAATCTGCGCCATGCCCGTACGGTCAATATGGGCATACATGGGATGCTCTTTTCGTTTTTCATACGGGAAGACTTCGACGGTTACGTCAGGGGAAATAAACTCTTCCGCGAAACTCAGGCACTCTTCTATAAGATCGCAAAGGTTGATTTGCTGTTTTTCCTTTTTCTCCTGCCGTGCAAATGCCAGAATATCGCGCACAATGTTCCTGGCGTGCATGGTATTATCGTATATAGAGCTCATGCATTTTGCGACTTTCTCGTCTTCGCCGGCGAACCGGTCGCGCATTGCCTCGCTTAATCCCAAAACCGGCTGCAGGGCATTATTAATCTCGTGGGCCAGCCCCCCGGCCATAACGCCGAGCGATTCAGTTTTTTCTTTCCTTCGCAGCGCCTCGGCAGACTTTTTCTCCTCCGTCAGATCCCTGATAATGGCAACAAAAAACGACTTCCCTTCAACCTCAATTTCAGAAAGGGAAATATTCATGGGAAAGACAGTCCCGTCCTTACGCTTTGCCTCAAGCTCGCGCGGCCGGATCAAGAGGTTCTTCTCGTGTGTATCACGATAGTGCGACAGATATTCATCATGCTGCTTTTTGTACTCTCCAGACATCAAAAAGCTAACGTTTTTACCTAAAACCTCGTCTTTTCTATATCCGAATATAATTTCGCTGGCCGGGTTAAAATCTTCAATAATGCCGAATTCGTCCGCCGTTACAAAAGCGTCATGGATATTATTCAGCGTCGCCTCCAGGCGTTTACGGTAAACCTCCCCTTCCACCTCTGCGCTCTCACGGGAAGCCGTCTCCCTGATAAGGCGCCAGACAAAAAGAATAAGTAAAAACCCGACCAGAAAAACAACAGGCAAGATCAAAAACTGCAAGATCAGGATATCATCGGCCCGGTGATGAAACATGCCCTGCATATGAAAAAAAGACGCATATCTCTGGTCTCTTAAACGCTTCAGGTTATCCAGAGCCTGGACAGCATTGGCATCATAAACACGCACCCTGCCGTCAATATCCCGTATGGAGAGACCCTCTTCGTGACTTTTTGCAACAACGGGAAGATTGGCTTCATACTGGCCGAACGTATTCATTATCGTAGAAAAATTCTGGCGCTCCTCCTCGCTCACACTTTCTTTACGCAGATATTCCTGGATGCTTTTCCTGACATCGGCGAGCCCTTTTTCAAAACTTTCCCTGTATTGCGGATCGTTTCGCAGGACGTAATTTTTGAAATTGTGTATGATGCCGCCATATCCCAGAGCGGCATGAAGATCATCTACAACCTGGGAACGGCTATAAACCTCTTCCTGAAAATCCCCCCACAGTTTTTTGGTATCCTTGACGAGGCCATAGGCGGTTAAGCTCAGATAAACTTCACTCCCAATAACCAAAAGCACCATGACAATGGAAATAACCGCCATATATTTCAGGTGTTCAGACTTATGAGTGGACATTTTCGCGCTACGGAACAGGGCACAGGCTCCTTTAAAAGTCTTATTAGATATCTGGCAAAAACAACTTACAATTGACACTGACGAAGATATCCTAAAGCATATAATGAGTACTAACGTGTTGTATATAAACAGCTCTATAGAATGCAAATGTATGCATAAATCAATATCAAAAAAGCAAGAACTCCCTACTTATCAAGAACTCTTCACCTTTTCCGCCAGTACGGAAACTACCCTGCGAAAACTCTCTTGAACTCCGGAAAAAAACGCTACTTCCGGTGCGTTCTGTTCGGCCTACCAGGATATGTCTGTTTTATAACGCAAGGATATATTGCTATCGTCGGTGCCTGCGGAAAATTTGAGTTGAAAACCATCAACGTGACCAACGAACGGCATGTAATCGCTTTTAAATGTGAGCTTGCTGTCCTCGCCTAAATTAGCCCTCAGCTCTCCCCCCTCCAGCTTACCGATCATTGGCAGAGAGTCCATTTTATAGCTGA
>CAZBNG010000149.1:0-3428 GCA_964493095.1 uncultured Pseudobdellovibrionaceae bacterium | reverse complement strand
TGGCGAAGGCGACATTTTCCATTTCGGGAATGAAAGTTTGCAAATTATAGAGACGCCCGGCCACACCAGCGGCCATATTTCTATTTATGCACCCGAATCAAAAGCGCTGTTTTGCGGCGATACGCTTTTCGCCATGGGATGTGGCCGCCTGTTCGAAGGCACGCCGGAGCAGATGTGGAATTCGCTGCAAAAACTCACGGCCCTGCCTGACGACACCGAAATCTATTGCGGACATGAATACACACACGCCAACGGCGAATTTTGCCTGAGCCTTGACGCAGGAAATGAAGCATTGCGAAAACGCATGAAAGAAGTCAGATCATTGCGTGAAATGGGTAAGCCAACCATTCCTTCGACCATGGCACTTGAAAGGGAAACAAACGCTTTTCTTCGTGCCGGATCGGTGGAAAATTTTGCAAAAATCCGTGAATTGAAAGACCGCTCCTAGGGCCGTTCAGCCTTCGGATTTTTTGGGTCCGCGACGGCGCGAAGGCTTTTCACTCCCCCCATTTTCATTACCGTTACCCGGCTCTACCCGGTTGCCGACCTCCATATCACCGTCATCCCCTGTGTTTTGTATGCGGCGATTGTTAGAACGGTGCGGCGGAATGGGAAGAGGTTTTTGCGTTACTTCGCTACGCTCGCTGATCGCCAATTCAATTTCAAGACGTGAAGCTACTTTGCGCAGATCGTGGATAGCCTCCTGCAAGGCATTTTTTGCTTCTGCGTTTTTCTTATTTTTATTCCAGCCGTCATAATATTTCAGACAGTTTTCGGAAGCTTCTTTTAATCTTTTATCAATTTCATCCATAATTTCCGTTTTTCCCCTTTAGCTTGAACGCAAAGACAATACCCTATCGCGTGCATTCCCGCTGCGCAAGCTACCCCTGCCCAAAAATTGTATTGAGTTGTTGCGTTACGCGTACGAAAGTAGTGCGTTTTGATAATTCCTTAAGACGCTTTGCCCCGACATAAGTACAGGCGGAACGCAGCCCACCCAGGATATCCTGCAAACTGCCCGATACATCACCGCGGTAGGGAACCTTTACGGTTTTCCCTTCGCTGGCACGGTATTCCGCCACGCCGCCCTTGTGTTTTTTCATCGCTGTGTCGCTACTCATGCCGTAGAATTTCAGGAATTTTTCGCCATTTTCCTCGACGACTTCCTGCTCAGCCTGCGCATGACCGGACAGCATACCGCCCAGCATCACGAAATCAGCTCCGCCGCCGAAAGCCTTGGCAATATCACCGGGCACGGTACACCCGCCATCAGAACAAATCAGGCCGCCCAAGCCATGAGCGGCATCGGCACACTCAATGATTGCGGAGAGCTGTGGGTATCCAACCCCGGTCATTTTACGCGTGGTGCAGACACTGCCGGGGCCGATTCCGACCTTTACCACATCAACACCGGAAAGAATAAGCTCCTCCACCATTTCCCCCGTCACTACGTTGCCGGCCATGATCGCCGCATTCGGCACAGTGTCCCGGGTGCGTTTCACGAAATCGAGAAACTGTTCGCTGTAACCGTTGGCCACATCAATGCAAAGACGCTTGGGTGCTTTCGCCTTTTTAATGAATTTTTTAAGCTTTTCCTGGTCTGCCTCCACCATGCCAATGCTGTACCAGACATTCGCTGCAGCCCTTTCCCTGAAGAATTTAACGAGCTCCTCAAGGCTGTAATGCTTGTGCAGCGCAACGCTAAGGCCGTTGCCGTCCTTATAAAAGGCGCGGGCCATATCAAACGTTCCTACCCCGTCCATGTTTGCCGCAATAATGGGAACACCGGAAAACTCGTATTTGCTGTGACGGAATGTGTATTTGCGTGAAATATCTACCTCTCTCCGACTACCCAGCGTAGAGCGTTTCGGGCGGATCAGCACGTCTTTAAAATCGAGCTTAACATCTTCTTCTATGCGCATTCTTATTCCTTACAATAATGATATATGTCTTAAAATTTAAAAGCCGAAGCCGCCGCGTCGGAGCTGGCCTTTTTCTTTGCTTTGTCCTTTTCCACACGCTCGATCTCATCGCGCAACTGCGCTATATAATCGTCCAGCTCCGTTACGGAGAGACGTTCCAGATTACGGGGAAACTCGGCAGATTTTTTTTTGACAGGTTCCAGATCATCAAACATGGTCTTACTCCTTTGATGAATAAGAATACTAAGCCGCCGCCCCGCGCACAATGTTAAAAAATTACTGGATTTTTCGAGAGATATACCCTATACAGGGGCGTTCCCTTTGAATTGAAACGGTTTTAGACCATAGATCCTCCCGGGACAGGATCGTGAACCCTTGCTGGCGTTCGCTTTATGAATAACTAATTTAGGAGAAAAGTAATGGCCGCAGCCAAAGATACCGCAGGAACATTATTGATGCCCAAAGCCAGTGCCGTCTGGCTGATTGAAAACACCATACTGACATTCCGCCAGATCGCCGATTTCGTCGGATTAACCGAAATCGAAGTTGAAGCCCTGGCAAACGAAGATATCGGACGTGGGCTGGTAGGCAGAGATCCAGTCGAGAACAACGAACTGACACAAGAAGAACTGGATCGCGCGCAAGCCGACCCCAATGCCTCCCTTGTCATGGCAAGAAGAGACCTGCCTACGGTTAAAATCCGCTCCAAAGGCCCACGCTACACCCCCGTTTCCAAACGCGGCGACAAGCCTGATGCGATTGCTTACATTCTTAAGCACAACGCGGAAATCACGGATGCGCAGATCTGCAAACTGATCGGCACGACCAAACCGACGATTGCCGCAGTCCGCGACCGCACGCACCCCAATTCCTCCAACCTGCGTCCGCGCCACCCGGCGGAGCTGGGCCTGTGTACCTATCAGGAATTCGAAAAAGCGTACGAAAAAGGACTGAAAGCGGCCGGAAAAGACCCCGAAAAAATCAAGGCGGAGCGTCAGGCCCAACTGGAAAAAGAAAACCAGAAAGAAGAAGACAGCAGCGGTACAGGCGGGTTTGACTTCTCCAACTTCCTGGGTACCGGCGTTTCATCCTCCAAGGATGACGATGATAAGGGCGAAACATCCCTGTTTTAAGAGCTTATCCCTCCAATACAAAATGGCCGGATACGATATCCGGCCATTTTTATTTTAATCGCAGAGGAATTTTACGCCGCTTCCTTTACGCGGGAGCGCATAGATTCGAGCTCTTCCTTTAATTTTAACTTTTCCTTTTTAAGGGACCTTATATGGAAGTCCGTAACTGACGGACTTTTAAGTGCCTCGCTGATCTGGGATTCTATAGCCAGATGCTTCTGCCGCAAGGCTTCCACGCGTGAGTTACTGACACCAGATAATGTATGGTCCTGCATGTGGTCTTCTCCTGTTCAGTTTCATCAATGGGAATTAGCACCAGCGTACAGGTCCTTTTCATTTCACGCAAAGAAATATTGTTACAACCGGAATTACC
>CAZBNG010000148.1:417-3491 GCA_964493095.1 uncultured Pseudobdellovibrionaceae bacterium | reverse complement strand
TAGCATCGCTGCACGCCTTGAATTCCGTAGCTAATGTCTTCTCGTCAGTCATAAAAAACCCTGTCAAATTACCCCCTTAAATCTGACAGGATTTTGTTAATTTACGGTAAAGAAAGAATAGCCGCCTATGCCGGTTCCGGGAGCTTGGGCGCATAAGAAAAAGGAGCGCCATTCGCCGTTCCGGCTGGCGTGGAAAAAGCTTCCGTAAGACACAACCTCTCGGGCACCCCTGTTGCCTGGTCGTATTTCAGAACAAGATGGCCGTGACCGCTAAGCGGGTGCCCCGGCGGCACGTCGATCCTTAAACGTCCCGGTGTATGCACTAAACAATAGCCGCCAACACCCGCTTCAACCATTTCCTTGTCATTCAGGGGAAGAAGCGCCAGTAAATCACGGGCGGCAGCGACGGGAAGAAACTCCACTTCGACATCGGTAATTTCGGCAAGAAACTTGCCGGCTTGCTCTATTTGCTCAGGGGTCATTTTTACTCCTATAACACAGTAATTTTAAAACTCTTTTCAGGGCCGTCACCCTAAGAACGTTATGTCAAAAATAATGGCGCTATATAACCTCAATCCACGGCCCTTCTTTGTATCGTTCTCTGGGGTCTTGGGAAACTCTGGGTTTCAAAGCGCCGCGCAGCATCGCCCCGGGCGTTCTCCCCTTCCACGGCTCCTCAGGAAGAGAGTCGCCGTTCCTTGCACGAAACGCAAAACTCACCAAAAGCATGCGCGCATCGCCATCATGGTGCGAAAGAGTAGGAAAAACTTTTTCTCTTAAGAATTCCGCGACCGCTTCTCTGGACGCATCCGGATGCACCGGAATCCGGGCACGGCAAAAATATTTCCCTGCGTTTACCGTGACAGAACCCTCTCCGGCGATGGCAGCAAACATATCCTTAAAACCCGGTATATGAACGGCGGGTAAACCATCGTGAATCTTACCCTCGAACTCGTCACCAAGCGTCCCTGACATTCAAACGTCCCTGTTTGTGGTTTTTTATTACAAACAGCATGGCAGCACGGTCAGAACCTAACAATATCATTTATTTAAACGAAAAAAACTTCTCCCCAGCTTTTTCGTAACGCAGCGCAGCAATTTTCCAAAAATGTTTTAAGTTGTTATTGGTTAAACCACAGCGTTGACATAATTAAAAATATTTCATAAAAACATAAACACACAATAAAATGGGACGTTTTACGATGGATGATGGCCAAATTATGAATGAATCCGAAATAACCTCTCCGGAGGAAAAAACAAAGATAATCGAAAAAGCACAGAAAAAGGCATTATCAAAACTGAAACGTTTACTTAGAGAGCTCGGAAGCAAACCCGACCTCCCCGAAAGTCTGGAAAGTTTCACAAACCAAACCACATATCAAATTGTAAAGAAACGAACACACAGAGAAGTTTCCGATTTTATTAATGACCCCATTATGGGAAACAAAGATGCTGTTTACAGCACATACTACTATGGAGAAAAGGTAAGCAGACCCATTTCTTTAAAAGATATATTAAAACCTGAAGAGATAGAGCTTGTCGAAGCTATTTTCAGAAAATTCAAGCTTGCCACTTACCCGGCATTAAGGGGAGCTATAGATCCCGACAACCTTGAATCTCTAAGAGCTTACCTGAACTTCCACGAACACACCGGCCTTTCCCCTGAAGAGGCAAAACAGGCAGAAACTATTTCTGATCCGCGCCAGGCAATTTTTGAAGTATTCATTCAAACGATCGGCGCCCTTGCCGAAGAGGCTGATACAATCAAAAAAATCAATACGATAAAGGCCGTTTACGCTGTCGGGGACTTATGCGACATTGAAAAAAAAGCTCTTCAGGACGCAATTCCCGACCTCGATACCGCCGCTTTAGATATCCGTCGCGATTTTCAAAAAGCCCTCGAAGGTGAAGTGGATATTGACAAGCTGACGATAGAAGAATCCAAACTACGGGCCGCTATGGTCAAAAACGGTTTTGTAGCTGAAAGTATAGCTACCAGCTCACATACGGCAATCGCAGACATTCTCGAGGCCCTTAAAGCACTGGAACAAAACCCGCTTTTAGAAGCTGGGGCAGCACTGGGCTCCAGAGCAACAGCAGAAGCACAAATCCAAAAACACATTCAAACCCTTGTTAATGCTTTAGAAATTTAATTTTCAAAAATATCAAAAAATTTTTCTTTAAGGGCCTCATCCAGCGCGGCCATATCGGCCTTAACGCCCAGATCGGCAAAGCTGGTCACCCCTGCATCAGAAATCCCGCACGGCACGATGCCGCTGAAATGCGACAGGTCAGGATTCACATTAATCGCAATCCCGTGAAGCGTAACCCAGCGCCTGATCCGCACGCCGATAGCTGCGATCTTGCAATCCAAAACCGGGGACGGAGTAAAATCACCCTTTTTTACTCCGTCCCCTTTCTCAACCCATATACCGATACGCCCGTCCCGGCGCTCGCCCTTAATCCCGAATTCGCCGATGGAACGGATAATCCACTCCTCCAGATCGCAGACATACTGCCGCACATCAGGTCCAACCACCCTGCTTTCCCCGTGAAAACGGGGACCTTTTCCGATTGCAGCCTCAAGAACCCCGCTTGCGCGGGGAAGACAAGCTTGTCTGCTTTTTTCTTTCGCGCGTTTTTTAAGATCAAGCATGACATAGGCAATGCGCTGCCCCGGCCCGTGATAGGTATATTGCCCGCCCCGCCCGGTTTTAAAGACAGGGAAATCCCCGCCCAGTAAATCCTCGTCCTTCGCGCTCGTCCCGGCGGTATAAAGCGGCGGATGCTCCAGCAACCAGACGCATTCCTCCGCTTCCCCCGCCGCGATCGCCGCCACGCGCGCATCCATAAACGCCAGCGCGTCCTCATACGGGACAGGTTTATTTGAAACTTTCCATTCCATCGACTTTATATAACTATCCTTGCAAAACTAGTCGAGAGCAGGCTTGCGTTTTATTGCACTGCAATGTCTATGCACTCTTGCGAAGCTGAGCGGTATTTGATATCAATCGCCAACTTAAATTTTACCAACGAAAACTATGGAACTTGCGGCCGTGGCGGAATTGGTAGAC
>CAZBNG010000148.1:0-407 GCA_964493095.1 uncultured Pseudobdellovibrionaceae bacterium | reverse complement strand
CTCCCGCTGTGTGACGGGATGAGCCTCGGAAAGATTAACTATATTAAGATAAAAAAGCGGGACAGATCATGGCCACCAAGGATAATACCAAAAGCAACGCCGAAGCAGCTTTCAGACAGGATGCATTAAATTATCACCGTTATCCCGAGCCCGGCAAGGTGGCCCTGAAACCCACAACCGCGCTGGCGACGCAGCGCGACCTGGCGCTGGCCTATTCTCCCGGCGTGGCCGTCCCGTGCGAGGAAATCGCCGCCGACCCGCTAAAGGCTTACGATTACACGTCCAAGGGCAATATGGTTGCCGTTATCACCGAGGGCACGGCCGTTCTGGGGCTCGGCAATATCGGCGCACAGGCCGCCAAGCCGGTGATGGAGGGTAAATCCGTCCTGTTCAAGAAATTCGCCAAT
>CAZBNG010000147.1:768-3556 GCA_964493095.1 uncultured Pseudobdellovibrionaceae bacterium | reverse complement strand
GGCCAGAGCAATCATTTCCACATTGTCTTTGATGCTCTGCTCTATGGCAACGACACCGGATATCTGGGATTCAAGGCGCGTGCGCTCGCGCATCAGGCCCTGGGCCTTGTCGGGATCGGACCACAAATCGGGATCTTCACAAAGGGCGTTTAGTTCTTCAAGACGTTTAACGGCGACATCCCAGTCAAAGATGCCTCCTCAGCAATACCAGGATATTTTGAATATCATCGATAATTGCCTGAATTTCTGCGCGCATATAAGAACTTCCTTATAACGAACGTAAGTTGACCAGAGAAGAGATAACCAAAGCGGCGCGGAGAAATCAACCCGCCAGATCAGGCGGCCTGCGCAGTCTCTACTGCGTCTCCGGAAAAATGCCTGCACAACGCTTCAACAAAATCGGCGCGATTTTCATCGGTAACCTCTGATGTCAAAAGATTTCCGTCGACCACAGGACCTTCCTCGATCCAGACGGCGCCCGCTTTTTCTGCTTCGGTTCTCAAACGAGCTGGTCCTGACACTTCGTAGCCTGTCACCTTGTCGAAAAACGCAAGCAGCTCAAGAGCGCTGCCGAACACGGCAACAGGCTTGCCCGCCGTAAGAAAACCGCCGATAAAACGGCCCGTATGAGCAGTAAGCTTTAATTTTTCAACGCTGCGGCGTCCGCCGGGAATAACGAGCATCGAAAAATCAGCGGCAAGGGCCTCATTAAGGACGTTATCCGCCGCAAAGTTAAGTCCCCAGCCCTCCCCGTTCCAGCTATTGGCCAGGCCGTGATCCATACTGACAATACGGATACCGGCTCCCAGCTCCTGCAGAGCGCGCTGACTTTTTGTCATGTCTTCTTCGTAAAATCCGTTGGCAACCAGGTAAGCGATCTTTTGACCCGATAAAGGCTTATGCATTCATTTTCACCATATTTGTAAGAACTAAAAAATTTAAGCGGACAAGAAAACGCATTTTCAGACGATAAAAGTCAACCCCTATATTTACAGATATCTAAGACCATTTTGACTTTATCCAAAAAATTCAAAAAATTAGGCTGTTGAAAACTCTGTTGGCAAGTTATTTAGTAGATTCGCCCGCTTCACCCTCACCGCGCCTTAGAGAGAATCGCGGCTATTTTATTCTGCAAGTTTTTTGTAAAAATTTTTCACAAAAAACGCTCTAAAAGCACAACCTGCCGCTTTACATTCCGGCGTCACAGCTTTACAAAGCAGGTATACAAAAATTTAAAACTCTTTTTAAGGAGCTCTGCATGAAAACGCTGCGCAATATCCTCTTGTTAGCAGGAACAATAGCATTAACAGGCTGTACCGTATTTGACAGCTTCAGCGAAGTTGATGCCCTGAACGAGACACAGGCCGTTGGCACACCATTTACGCAGGCTCTTGCCGATGAATACAGAACCTTTTCCAACAGCGAACTTCACGAAATGTTCGACTTCCCCGATGCGCTGCACTTTGCACGTAAAGGGCTGGCTGCCGCTGCGGGGGACGCCGTACTGCCGGAACCTCTGAGTGACTGGAATCTGGACGACCAGCATATGCAGGAATTGGGGGCCGCCCGTGGCCGCCTGATTGTCGCTTTCGATCAGGGTGCGCGCGAAACCGTTCCGGCCCTGTCAGCAAAAGCGCAGGCAAAGTTTGACTGCTGGATCGAACAGCAGGAAGAAGACTGGGAATCCACCGATATCAACGAATGCAAAGCCGCCTTTCAGCAGGCTATGAACGAGCTTGAAGCCAACCTCCAGCCCCCGGCGCAGGAAATCACACCGCTTCCGGAAGTGGAACCGCCCTCACCGATGGACATCGATCCCTCCAAGCCTATGGCGGCGGAAAATGCAATGTACCTGATCTTCTTTGACTGGGATTCCTACAAACTCAGCCCCAGCACGTTCAGTGTTCTCGACGCCGTTGCCCAGGAAATCGCCAAGAATCCGCCGCAACAGGTTAACATCATCGGCCATGCCGACACGTCAGGCCCCAAAAGCTACAACGACCGCCTCGCCTTCAAACGAGCCGGGGCCGTACGCGACGCCCTTATTGAACGTGGCATAAGCGCAGATATGATTTTCATTGAAAGCCGTGGTGAAAACGACCTGTTGGTAAAAACCGCAGACAACATCCGCGAGCCTGCAAACCGACGCGCCAACATCCAGTTTAAATAGGCGCCCCTTTTACCATGCGCCGCTTGTTGCCTAGCGTCTTTGGCACTGCACCGCCTTAGCCAAAGGAGAGATATTTGGACCTGCGCCCCGTTCTTTATATCATAGGGACCTTTCTCTCGGTCATGGCGATCAGCATGGTGGTCCCTATGCTTGCCGACCTGTATACCGGAAACGGCGACTGGCGCGTTTTCTTCATCTGCATCATTATTACGGCTTTTTTTGGGGGGTCGCTGATCCTGAGCAACTCAGGGCAGGATTTCTCCATGTCGCGGCGCCAGGCCTTCATTCTGACCGTCACAAGCTGGCTGACCATGGCGGTTTTTGCCGCGCTCCCTTTCTGGTTATCCGGGCTCAAGCTCAACTACACGGACGCCTTTTTCGAAGCCATGTCGGGCATTACCACAACAGGAGCCACCGTTATTACGGGACTGGACAGCGCCCCGGCGGGAATTTTGCTCTGGCGAGCCATTTTGCAATGGCTCGGGGGTATCGGCGTCATCATCATGGCGCTTTCCGTCCTGCCTTTCCTGAAAGTCGGCGGCATGCAGATTTTCAAGACAGAACTTTCGGAAAACAGCAAAGCCCTGCCCCGCTTGGCACAAACGGCAAGCACTATCG
>CAZBNG010000147.1:0-737 GCA_964493095.1 uncultured Pseudobdellovibrionaceae bacterium | reverse complement strand
TCTCACCGGAGCTGCCGTCATTTTGTTTCTGTTCTCCGGCATGCGCCTCCTGGATGCGCTGGTCCATGCCATGACCTCTATTTCGACGGGAGGGTTTTCGACTTCTGACAAGTCTTTCGCCGATATGCCCAGCGCATGGCCGGAAATTATAGCGATGATTTTCATGCTGCTCGGCAGCCTTCCCTTCGTGCTGTACGTCAAAGTATCAAATGGCAGTCTCAAATCCCTGTTTACAGATTCACAGGTCCGCGCCTTCCTTGCCATCATTGCCGCCGGCATCATCTTTACCGTTATTTCGCTGGTCTTTCACAATCACATGAGTTTCCTGGAAGCACTGCGCCACGCCTCCTTCAGCGTCATATCACTAATGACCGGAACAGGTTACACCAATGGAGATTACAATAGCTGGGGAAGCTTTGCGCTTAGCCTGCTATTGTTTCTTATGGTAGTGGGCGGATGCGCGGGCTCGACATCCTGCGGCATCAAGATTTTCCGTTTCCAGGTGCTTTTTTCCGTTTCAGAAACGCAGGTCCGCAAGCTGCTCCACCCAAACGGCATTTTTATTCCCCATTATAACGGCCGCCCCATCCCCAAGGACGTCCCCCTGTCCGTTATGGGGTTTATTTTTGTTTACGCGCTGTGTTTCATGATTTTGACTATCGCGCTATCTTTTTGCGGCCTTGATTTTATAACAGCCATATCCGGCGCCACATCCTCCATCTCCAACGTCGGTCCGG
>CAZBNG010000146.1:0-3767 GCA_964493095.1 uncultured Pseudobdellovibrionaceae bacterium | reverse complement strand
AATAAAACTGCCGGAACTGGCGCAAAAGGATAACAACGCCAAAGTGAAACTGGCTCTGTACGGCGATCTTCAAAATGCGGAAATGAAAGGAAATATACAATCTTTGGGCGGGGAACTGTTTGTTAAAGGAATGCTGAACACCCCGCTGGAAAAGCTGGCGCTTAACGACATTACCCTGCAGGTAAAACATCCGGATCTCGCCGGTGCGTTGCAGACGTTAAACCCGTCTTCCTCTCGTATACGTGCTCTCGGTAAGCCGCTCGACCTGTTTACCCATATCCAGAGAGAGGGGGATATTTATAAACTGGACCAGCTCAAAGGCGATATCGCGGGGATCGCGCTTGAGGGCGCTTTGGATGTCGATACCACGCAGTCAAAGCCGCTTGTTAAAGGCAATCTGAGCTTTGGGAACGTGGTTCTCACCGATGCTTCCAACAACGCGCAGACTCAGCGGGTCAGGGCGGCCGGTTACGGCAATGCTTCCGGTGGTGTGCGTTGGTCACGTGAAGCTATCGATATGGGATGGATGCACTTGCTTAATGCAGATTTGACACTTGTGGCGCGGTCATTTGTCAATGATCAGGTGTCGCTGAAAGAGCCGGGGGCAAAAGTCAGTTTGCAGGATGGCCTTATGAATATCACCGATCTTAAGGCCGGAATTTACGGCGGATCGCTTACGGGGAACGCCAAAGTCCGTTCTGACGCTAATCCGCGGCAGCCTATTGGAGTTGAGGTTAGTGCCCAGCTACGCGATTTGTCGCTGCAGGAAATCAGCAAACTGTTTGCCTATAACGAATTCATTACGATTTCCGGCACGGGTAAGCTCGGTTCCGATGTTAATCTTAAAAGCTCCGGCGTATCCCAGGCGGCTTTAATTTATGATCTGGGCGGCAAAGTGGTACTGACCGGCGAGGATATTACGCTGAAGGGCTTTGACCTTTCACAATTTGCCACAGCTCTTACAGCGGGCGGAAAAACCGGCGATACCCTGGAAGGGTTATGGCGCAGCGCTTCGCGAAGCGGAAGCACGAAGTTCGGTGCGCTGGATGGTGAGCTCGATATCAAAGAGGGCGTGATTAATATCACCAAGCTTGCTTTGGACGGGGATACGGCGCATATCGCCACTTCTGGCAATCTCAACCTGCCGCTATGGACCATGGAGACGCAGCACACCATTACGTTGAAAGGTAAAACGGATATCCCGCCTTTCACCGTCAAAGTGAAGGGGCCTCTCGATAAACCGGCCCAGGCCATCGGCCAGGGCGCGCTTCAGGATTACCTGACCCGTAAAATTTCCGACAAACTTCAGGATGTGCTGAAGGATAAGCTGGGATTGCCCGGCCCTGCCGCCCCTGCACCGGCGAATAACAATGCGGCTAATGATAATGCTGCTACGCCGGAAAGCGCGGGAACTGAAAACGTGGCGCCATCCTCCGGGGAAGCAAAGCCGGCGGATCAGCCACAACCCCAAACGCAGCCTCAAAGCCTGGAGGATCAGCTTAAATCCGTTAAGCCGGAAGATGCGTTGCGCGGCGTTCTCAAGGGGATTTTACAGCAGCAGCAATAGCTAGAGCTTGCCCTGAAGCGTTTTGAGCACGTAAATCCGCAGGGCGCTGGAAAGGTTACCTTCCCGGTCTTCGTCTATTTCACCGATCAGGGCGTTCATGGAAATGCCGCGTTTTTGCGCTATTGCCTTGAGTTCCTCCCAGAATTCAGCCTCCAGTGACACGCTGCTGGCGTGTCCCGCTATATTAACGGAGCGTTTTATGACGCTCATAGCTGCACCTTTTTAATCTTTCGGGGCAATCATATCTGCCGGGTTGACCCATTGGTCGAACTGCTCGGCGGTCAGAAGGTCCAGCGCCAGCGCCGCTTCCTTCAGGGTCGTGTTCTCCGCATGCGCCTTTTTGGCTATTTTTGCGGCATTGTCATAGCCGATATGCGTGTTCAGCGCCGTGACCAGCATCAGGGAATTTTCCATGAGTTCCTTGATGCGGGCGTGGTTGGCCTCGATCCCGTCCACGCAGTGCTCGGTAAAGCTGCGCGCCGCATCGGCAAGCAGCCGGATGGATTGCAGAACGTTATAAATCATGACCGGTTTGAACACGTTCAGCTCGAAATGCCCGTTTGAACCGGCAACGGTCACGGTCATATGGTTGCCGATGACCTGTGCGCAGACCATGGTGAGGGCTTCGCACTGCGTGGGGTTGACTTTGCCGGGCATGATGGATGAACCGGGCTCGTTGGCCGGGAGGATGATCTCGCCGATCCCGGAGCGTGGGCCTGATCCTAACAGTCTGATATCATTTGCGATTTTCATGAGGGACGCGGCTATCGTATTTAGTGCGCCGGAGTGTTCCACCAGCGCGTCATGCGCCGCCAGTGCTTCAAATTTGTTTTCGGCGGTTGTAAAGGGCAGGCCCGTGATTTCGCTGACTTTCTTTGCGACGGCGATATCGAACCCTATTTTGGTGTTGATACCTGTGCCAACCGCGGTTCCTCCCTGTGCAAGCTGAGAGATGCGCGGCAGCGTGTCTTTGGCACGCTGAATGCCGTATTCAACTTGCTTCGCGTAACCGGAGAATTCCTGACCGAGGGTCAATGGCGTAGCGTCCTGCATATGGGTTCGGCCGTTTTTGACCAGATCCTTAAATTCAACAGACTTCTTGTCCAGAGCCTTTTGCAGGCGCTCCAGCGAAGGAAGAAGCAGGTTGTGAACCTGCTCAACAGCGGCGATATGCATCACGGTCGGAAACGTGTCATTAGAGCTCTGGCTCATATTAACATGGTCGTTCGGGTGAACCGGCGCTTTACCGCCTCTTGTGCCTGCCAGCATTTCATTGGCGCGGCCCGCGATCACTTCATTGGCGTTCATGTTGGTTTGCGTGCCTGACCCGGTCTGCCAGACAGCGAGGGGGAACTGGTCAGCCAGCGTGCCGTCGATAACCTCGTCTGCCGCCTTGATGATCGTTTCACCGAGGTTTTGATCAATCAGGCCCATATCAAGGTTAACCATGGCACAGGCCTTTTTCTGAATGCCAAGCGCGCGAACCAGCGGCTGCGGCATTTTTTCCGTGCCAATATCAAAGTTCTGCAGGGAGCGCTGCGTCTGCGCGCCCCAGTAAGCGTCAAACGGCACTTCGATGGCGCCGATGGAATCTGTTTCCGTGCGTGTTTGGTTGTTGTTGGCTTGTGTGGACAATGTCTGTGCTTTCATTGGTTAATCCTTTGCTTTGATGGTTTTTACCAATAAGGTGTAGGGGTGGGCAAGTAAATTACTAAGGTTTTTTAAAGTCCAGTTGTTAACGGTTTTATGGGAGGAGGGAGTAAAATGAGTAATACTGCTGAGTTATTTGGTAAGGTAGCAGAAAGTTTGGCAGAAGGAGCTCTGACAGTCTGCCGTTTTGCGGGAGATGTCGCTGTCGCGGTTGTTGAAAACGACTATGAGGGAACTTCTAATGAAGGAGCTCCTGAAGGGGGGCAAAGCGGAGTTGATGCCACAATAGGCGAACCCTAATTTTATAATTTCTCTTTTAAAATCGTTACGTGGCCCATTTTGCGGCCCGGTTTTATCTCATGCTTTCCATAGAGATGAACGTAAGTGTTTTCCTGTGCTTCATATTCCGGCGCTTTTAAAGCGTCATCCCCAATTAAATTAATCATTTCCGCCTTGTGATGCTGGCCCGGAGGCAGGGCTGGCAGTCCGCAGACGCACCGCACATGGTTTTCAAATTGAGAAACGGCGCAAGCGTCAATCGTCCAGTGGC
>CAZBNG010000145.1:0-3780 GCA_964493095.1 uncultured Pseudobdellovibrionaceae bacterium | reverse complement strand
GCAGCTTTTAACGATTACCGATGCGGTGGGGTTTTAATAACAAATTAAAGCTTTTTGTTGTAAAATACAACTTATTGGTATATATTACAACTTCTAAGGGTAAGGTGGATACTATGACAACAGTTAATTTATCAGACGAACTCGTCGAAAAGGCCAAACAATATGCAAGCGTTTACAGCCGTTCCACGCCCAAACAAATCGAATACTGGGCTAAAATTGGCAAAGTGGCGGAGGAAAACCCCGATCTGCCCTACGAATTTATACGCGATATATTGCTGGCGATGGATGAACCGACGGAATCTTTTTCGTTTTCGGAACTTGACGACTAAGGGGGCACCCCCATGAATATTGTACAAAAACCGCGGTTTAAAAAAGCGATCAAAAGACTCAACGCAAATCAAAAACCTGACCTGAAAAAAGCCATTCAGGACATCGTCGATAACCCCGCAATCGGACAAGCTAAAAAAGGTGATTTATCGCATTTGCGCGTCCACAAATTCAAAATGGTTGGACAGCTCATGCTGCTGGCTTATACATACGAAGATGATATTTTAACACTGACCCTGCTCGGCATCGGCAGTCATGAAAACTTCTACAGGGATTTGAAGCGTTGAAAACTATCCAGAGAACAAAGAATACTTTGTAAGATCTACTTCGCCGTGTTCATCTTTATAGTCATCACTCAACTCTTTCTGTTTATCGACGGCTTTATTTAGCAATACCTTCCATCTTTGCAAAGACACCCCATATATATATTCATCTTCCTTTGTAAAAGGAATGCATTGTACCTTACCCATGCCTATATCTAATTTTTCATTTCTCTTGTCTAACAGGTCTTCGAAATAAATTTTTTTCCTTACCATTTGTTTCTGAATTTCAGACCACCACCAATGTGGAAGATCAGATGTAAATGTAATTTTATAAAACTTTTTAAATAAAAATAGAGAGATTCCAAAAGCCCCATATATATATTCATAGCCACCATCCCCTTTTTCTATATTTAATAGTTCTATCTTCTTTAATTTCATTCCATCACTCCCATTCTATCGTCCCCGGGGGCTTGGAAGTAATATCGTAGACTACGCGGTTGATGCCTTTGACCTCGTTAATAATGCGCGTACTTACACGGCCCAGGAAATCATGCGGGAAGGGGTAATAATCCGCCGTCATACCGTCGGTTGAGGTAACGGCGCGCAGCGCGCAGACATAATCATAGGTGCGGTCATCGCCCATCACGCCCACGGTTTTCACGGGAAGGAGCACGGCAAAGGCCTGCCAGATTGCATCGTAGAGCCCGGCATTGCGAATTTCCTCAAGGTACACGGTATCGGCCTTGCGCAGGATTTCGAGTTTCTCCGGCGTGATTTCACCGGGAATACGGATGGCCAGCCCCGGACCGGGGAAAGGATGACGGCGGATAAATTCCTCGGGCATGCCGAGCTCCCGCCCCAGCGCGCGCACTTCATCCTTGAACAGCTCGCGTAGCGGCTCCACCAGTTTAAGCTCCATATTCTCCGGCAAGCCGCCAACATTATGGTGCGATTTGATCGTCACCGACGGACCGCCGGTAAAGCTCACGCTCTCAATCACATCAGGGTAGAGCGTTCCCTGCGCCAAAAATTCCGCGCCGCCCACGCGTTTTTTGCAGGCATCGAATACATCGATAAACAACCCGCCGATAATCTTGCGTTTGATCTCGGGGTCGGAAACACCCTCCAGCCCACTTAAGAAACGATCCGATGCGTTTTCATGGATAAGCGGGATATTGTAATGGTCACGGAACAGGCTGACTACCTGTTCGCTCTCGCCCGCACGCATCAATCCGGTATCAACATAGATACATGTAAGCTGCTCCCCGATAGCCTCATGCAACAGCACGGCGGTCACGGAAGAATCCACGCCGCCGGACAGACCGCAAATCACCTTGCCCTTGCCGACCTGTGTACGGATTTTTTCAATCGCTTCTTCGCGGAAAGCCGCCATGCTCCAGTCGCCAGAGCAACCGCAGACATTATGCGTGAAATTTTTATAAAGCGCGGCACCATGAGGCGTATGGACCACTTCGGGGTGGAACTGCACCGCGTAAAATTTACGTTTTTCATCGGCGATAATCGCGTAAGGCGAACCCGGGGACGTGCCGACAACTTCGAACCCGTCGGGCAGAGCAGTGACGCGGTCGCCGTGGCTCATCCAGACCTGCTCATGCGCGCCCTTGTCCCAGACGTTATCCAGAAGCGCGTTGTGCCCGGTCACATCGACATAGGCGCGGCCAAATTCGCCGCCGCCATGATGCTCGCCCGCCTCGACCTTGCCGCCCAGCTGGTGAACCATCGTCTGCTGACCGTAACAGATGCCCAGCACCGGCACACCAATTTCAAACACACATTCCGGCGCGCGCGGCGAGCCCTTATCCAGAACGCTGCACGGCCCGCCGGAGAGAATAATGCCTTTCGGGTCATAGGCCTTAATCCGTGCTTCATCGGCCTGATTAAACGGCCAGATTTCGCAATACACACCGCTCTCGCGGAGCCGGCGGGCGATAAGCTGGGTGACCTGTGATCCGAAATCAAGGATCAGGATGTGTTCGTGATGGGTTTTTATATCTGCCATAGGGATAATGTCTGCTTGCGTCATAGAATTCTCCTTGGGCTTTTATACCCGCGAAATCCGGGCGATACAAAGTTTTTATTTACCTGCGGAACCTAATCAGGGGCGACGAATTAAGACAGCGGCGAAAAACCCGTCGGTGTTATGACGGTGCGGGGTAAGACGCATAAAGGGTGTGCCCAAGCCCAGCGATTGATCCAGCGGCTGCACTTCAAACCCTTCATGTCGTTTCAGGAACGCCTCCACCTGCTGCTCATTCTCCTCGGGCAGAAGCGAGCACGTGGCGTAAACCAGCCTGCCGCCGGGTTTTACCGTGTGGGCCACTTTATCGAGTATCTCGGCCTGGATGGGCGTTAATTCCTCCAGCTTCGGCCCGTAAGTATTCCAGCGCATGTCTGGATTACGCCGCCATGTTCCCGTTCCGGTGCAGGGCACATCACAAAGCACGATATCGAAGGTCTGGTCCTGCCGCTTCAACCATTTGCGGTGGCGCTGGTCGGAAAGGGGGCGTGGCTCGATAATATCGCTCACCCGCGCTTTTTTAAACCGCTCGCGGCTTTTCATCAGGCGCCGCTCATCCAGATCCATCGCCACGATGCGTCCTTTCGGGCGGCCCTCCACGCTCATATCCGCCGCCAGCGCGAGAGTTTTCCCTCCTGCGCCGGCGCAGTAATCAAGCACCTGCATGCCCGGCTTCGCCTCGCAAAGGTAGGCGATAAGCTGCGAGCCTTCATCCTGGATTTCAATCCAGCCCTTACCAAACGCCTTGGTTTTGGCAAGATATGCCTTGGCTCGACAGCGCAGACCCTGCGGCGCATAGAGCGTCTCATCGGTTTCCACGCCGTCGGCCTTCAGGAATTCCCTCACTTTATCGCGCGGCGCCAATACCGTATTGACCCGCAAATCCAGTGAAGCCCCGGATAACATGGCCCGCATTTCCGTTTCGAAATCATCTCCGAAATATTTCTGAAGGCTTTCCCCGTATTGCGGGGGACATTCCACGCGCACGGCAAGCGGCATGTCTTTGTGTTCCAGCTCCTGCCCGTGTAGCGCCTGCGCCAGTTTTATCTCATCGGGCTGAAGCGGCTCAGGCGCGTATTTGGAGCCGTCGAACATATCCTTAAAACGTTTTTCATCGGCGTTTTCACAAAGCGTAAGATACGCGATCATACG
>CAZBNG010000144.1:0-3805 GCA_964493095.1 uncultured Pseudobdellovibrionaceae bacterium | reverse complement strand
ATTCCGTCCTGCTATTGATCAACCGCGGCGGCGATGTGCGTTTCATCGCGCTGAAGCTGAAGAAGTAATGAGCGGTGAGAAGTGAGTCGTGAGCAAAGGTCAGGCTTCATGACTCGCAACTCACCACTCACGACTGTCCACATCATCGCCGGACCCACGGCCAGCGGGAAATCGGCGCGCGCCATGGAACTGGCGCGGGAGCGCGGCGGCGTCATTATCAACTGCGATTCCGTACAAGTTTACGAGGGCCTGCCCCTGCTCAGCGCCCAGCCGTCAAAAGCAGAGCAGGCGGAAATCCCCCACCGTCTTTACGGCGCGCTTCACCCCAACGAAATATGCTCCGCCGGGAACTGGCGCGAAATGGCCATCCCGGTTATCGAAGAGGTTTTTAACGAGGGCCGCACGCCCATTATCTGCGGCGGATCGGGACTTTATATCAAGGCGCTGACGGAGGGACTCTCCCCCGTGCCCGACATCCCGGATGACATCCGCGCCCGGGCCATCGAAATGCAGAAAAACCGCAGCGCCGCCGACCTGCATGCCGAGCTGCGATCCCGCGATCCCGTAATGGCCGCGCGCCTTGACCCCAATAATAAGGCGCGGTTGGTAAGGGCGTGGGAAGTGCTGGAGGCCACTGGAAAATCTCTCGCCGAATGGCAGGCGTTGCCGCTCCAGGGCCCGCCGGAAGGATGGAAATTCGAGGTTGAAATTATCCTGCCTGAGCGCGAAACGCTTTACGAGCGCTGCAACGCCCGTTTTCTCTGGATGATGGAAAACGGCGCGCTGGAAGAAGCCGCAACCTTTTCCGCCCGCATAGACTCAGGCGAGGTAACGAATGGCGTTCCGGCTACAAAATCGTTGGGGTTTAAGGAACTCGCAGCCCATCTGAAGGGAAAAATGTCACGGGAAGATGCCATCACAGCGGCGCAGGCCGCCACCCGCCATTACGCCAAACGCCAGACGACGTGGTTTAGAAACCAGATGTAAAAAATCTTGCACTTCCGTAAAAACTCGCGTAATGGTGGCTTATGACTAAATTTAATTTGAACATTCTGAATACCGTACTCGTGGTCGTGGTGCTCGTGAAGGAGGCGCTGCGCGGTTAGCTGTACGTAAACACAAAACCAAGCAAGAAAGCGCCCCGTCCCAAGAAGGTTCGGGGTTTTTTATTGCGAAAAAACCTTCCCTCTTCCGTCATCCCCGCGGTTGAGCGAAGCTAAACTTAAACAGCGGGGATCTTAGGGACAACCAGCAAAGCTGGTCGACATATGGACCCCGTTTGTGCTAATCCTGCTTACGCAGAATGCCAACGGGATGACGTTAGCAAAGAAGGAAGAAAAACATGAGCACCACAGACGCAAAAAGAGAAGCCCCCAAAGAGGCAGCCAAAGACGTCCAGAAAAAAGCGCCCGCCAAGATGACAGGCGCGGAAATGGTCATCAAGGCGCTGATCGATCAGGGCGTTGAAGTGATCTTCGGTTATCCCGGCGGCGCGGTTCTTCCCATTTATGACGAGATTTTCAAAAATCAGGATAAAATCCGCCACGTTCTTTGCCGTCATGAGCAGGGGTGCCTGCACGCGGCGGAGGGTTATGCGCGCTCCACCGGGAAAGTCGGCTGCGCGCTGGTGACATCGGGCCCCGGCGCAACCAACGCGGTTACGGGCCTGACCGATGCCATGATGGATTCCATTCCCCTTGTCTGCATCACCGGGCAGGTTCCGACCTTCATGATCGGCACCGACGCATTCCAGGAAGCCGACACAACCGGCATTACCCGCCCCTGCACGAAACACAACGTATTGATTAAAAACGCCGATGAGCTGGCCGCTCATATGCACGAGGCTTTCCACGTGGCGCGCACGGGGCGCCCTGGCCCCGTCGTTATCGACATCCCGAAAGATATCCAGTTCGCCAAAGGCACATATAAAACGGCGGCGCAATCCGACCTGCATAATTACCACCCCAAAACTGCGCCGGATATGGACGCCATCGAGGCCGCTGTCGAGCTGATGGCTCATGCCAAGCGCCCGGTTTTTTACACGGGCGGCGGCGTGATTAATGCCGGACCGGAAGCCAGCGCGCTTCTGCGTGAGTTGGTAAGAGAGACAGGTTTCCCGATTACATCCACCCTGATGGGGCTGGGCGCCTACCCCGCCAGCGACAAGCAATGGCTGGGTATGCTGGGTATGCACGGCACGTTCGAGGCCAACCTGTCCATGCATGATTGCGATGTCATGATCAATATCGGCGCGCGTTTTGATGACCGCGTGACGGGCCGCACCGATAAATTCTCCCCCAATTCGCACAAAATCCATGTCGATATCGACGCCAGCTCGATCAACAAAAATATCCAGGTTGATATTCCGATCGTCGCCGATGCCGCCGAAGCGCTGGCCGCCATGCTGAAGGTCTGGCGCGAACGCGGTTACAAGGCCGATAAGGACGCGATGAGCGATTGGTGGAAACAGATTGAAAAATGGCGCGCGCAGAAATGCCTGTCCTATAAACACAGCAAATCGGTTATCAAGCCGCAATACGCGCTGGAGCGCCTGCGACACTTCACACAGGAAGACCAGAAGAAAAACAAACGCGAGACATTCATCACCACCGAAGTGGGCCAGCACCAGATGTGGGCGGCGCAGTTCCTGCCCTTCGACAAACCCAACCGCTGGATGACCTCCGGCGGGCTAGGCACCATGGGTTACGGCCTTCCCGCCGCTGTCGGCGTGCAAATGGCACACCCTGATGCATTGGTGATCGACGTGGCGGGCGAAGCCTCCATCCTGATGAATATCCAGGAAATGAGCACGGCGGTGCAGTTCATGCTGCCCATCAAGATTTTCATCCTGAACAACCAGTGGATGGGTATGGTCCGCCAGTGGCAGGAACTTCTGCACGGTGAACGCTATTCTCACTCCTACACCGAAAGCCTGCCGGACTTTGTAAAACTGGCCGAGGCTTATGGCGGTATCGGCCTGCGGGCGCAAACCCCGGACGAGCTAGACGGCGTAATTCAGGAAATGCTGAAAACCGACCGCGTCACGATTGTTGATGTTTGCGTAGACCAGAAAGAAAACTGCTTCCCGATGATCCCCTCGGGCAAGGCGCATAACGAAATGATCCTTAGCCCCGACGCGGATAAATTTGATAAGCAGCTGGTTTAGGCTTAGGCGGGTCCGTCCCGACCTGGGACACCCGCACCCATCACGGCAGGATTGACAGGTGAGGAGTAAGTTCTCCAGGACGTTGGCTTCAATCTGTCTCTCACACAAGCTAACTCTTCAGGATCAAAATGCCGCCCCTCTATAGCGCTTAAAAACGCATTTGAAAAAACCTTATTAACAATGCTTGGTAAAAACGCGGCAGCGGTGGCTGGCACGCCCCTTTCCGGCTCACCGACAAGCCTCCCGTAAGGATCAGACAGGGACAACTGAGTAACAGCAAGTCTCATATTCGTATACCTCATCTCACATTGAAAACTCTGCGGCGTTTCATCTGCCCCGGGACCAATAGAAATGGTTGTTTTGTGCCCTATAGCGGCATTCCCTCTTCCCAATAACGGCACGCGGCTGACACCAGTAATAAGCGGACCTTGCTGACCGCCGTGACTTAATGAGAAACTGATCCCCCCAAGACTGGAAATCTTCTCAAACACACGAAGGGCGTCGTCACTGCTAATTTCCCCGGCATGTTCTCTCATATAACCTGCGGCTTGAGGACCTAATGTTGTCCCCAAAACCACTTCACCAAAATCCTCATCCCACCAAGAAACGGCTCGGTAATAAGCTTGCTTTCCCGGAGCA
>CAZBNG010000143.1:0-3830 GCA_964493095.1 uncultured Pseudobdellovibrionaceae bacterium | reverse complement strand
CAGGGCATATCAACATCACCCCGTCTTCATAGGTATAAGGGGATGAACATTTCGGGCAGGGTGGGAGGGGGAAGGTCATGTTTAAATCTCTTCAGAGGAGTTATTCCAAATGTCATTGTAAATAAGTACCTTTTGTTCAGCTAAACTAGGCGATAGTGGAATTAGATAAGTTGCTTTCTTGCCAGCATCTTTGATTGACCCTCCAACTATCCAACATTCATTGCTATCTATAATTATGATTCTATCGTGCAGCTCTTTACTTTTTCGCAACTCGATATCGCTACCAAACTGACTTTTATGTTTTTCTGCATAGTTTTTAACTTCATCAATATACTTTGATGCTAAGATTTTAACTGCGACATTGTTTGAAACTGCTCCCAAATAATCATTAAAAGCACTCCCATCAAAATACGGATCTATAATCGTAATTCTGCTTTGAGCGCTTTTGATAATATCCTTTAAATCAGCAAAGAATTTATAGACATCGCCTAGGTGATAAACGCTACCAATCTCTGTCCTGCCATCCAATTCTAACTCTAATTTAATTGCTTCAATTGCATCACTGAGCTGACCTTGAATAGAATTTATAGTAGGTTTCCAATAAGATGCTGCTGTACTCATGGCTGCTTTAAATTCAACTTGCTCTTGAATTCCCAGACGTCTTAAAAGTGCGCCTGCTTCTGAAAGCCATTTACGTTGAGGAGTATTAGCTTCCAGAATTGGTTTGTCTCCGAATTCTATATCAGTATTTAAGCATTCCACCATTTTCAGCAAAATTATATGCTTTTCTATGGGGCCATCTCCCATAACTTTTTTTTGTAATCTTGCTAAATCTTGGTTCATTCAAGCCGCCTCGTCTTTTACTTCCTGCTTCGCAACGAAATCCCGGACATCCTGCGTAATCTTCATACTACAGAATTTGGGGCCGCACATGGAGCAAAAGCTTGCCGCTTTATGCCCTTCGGCGGGGAGGGTTTCATCGTGCATGCTGCGCGCCGTATCGGGGTCGAGGGAGAGATTAAACTGGTCGTTCCAGCGGAATTCAAACCGCGCCTTTGACAGCGCATCATCGCGGCGTTGCGCGCCCGGATGGCCCTTGGCAAGATCGGCGGCGTGGGCGGCAATTTTATAGGTGATGACTCCCACCTTCACATCGTCTCTATTCGGCAAGCCTAAATGCTCCTTCGGTGTCACGTAGCAGAGCATCGCCGTGCCGTACCAGCCGATCTGCGCCGCGCCAATCGCCGACGTGATATGGTCGTAACCAGGCGCGATGTCGGTCGTAAGGGGGCCGAGCGTATAGAACGGCGCTTCGTAACATTCCTTGAGCTGCTTATCCATGTTTTCCTTGATCAGATGCATGGGCACGTGGCCGGGGCCTTCGATCATCACTTGGACATCATGTTTCCACGCGATTTGGGTGAGCTCACCCAGAGTTTTCAGCTCCGCAAATTGCGCGCGGTCATTCGCATCCATAATCGCGCCCGGGCGCAAACCATCGCCGAGGGAGAAGGACACATCATAGGCCTTCATGATTTCGCAGATTTCTTCGAAATGGGTGTAGAGGAAGCTTTCACGGTGGTGATGCATGCACCATTTCGCCATAATCGATCCGCCGCGGGAGACAATGCCCGTGATACGATCCGCCGTGTATTGAATAAACGGCAGGCGCACACCCGCATGAATGGTGAAGTAATCCACGCCCTGCTGCGCCTGTTCGATCAGCGTGTCGCGGAAGACTTCCCAGGTTAAATCTTCGGCGATGCCGTTCACTTTTTCCAGCGCCTGATAGATCGGCACGGTGCCTATCGGCACGGGGGAATTCCTCAAAATCCATTCGCGCGTGTCGTGAATGTCTTTCCCCGTCGAAAGATCCATGATCGTGTCCGCGCCCCAGCGCGTCGCCCAGACCATTTTATCGACTTCCTCCCCAATCGAAGATGTCACGGCGGAATTCCCGATATTGCCGTTAATCTTCACAAGGAAGTTACGGCCGATAATCATCGGCTCGGATTCAGGGTGGTTGATATTGGCGGGGATAATCGCGCGCCCCTCGGCCACTTCCTTACGCACGAATTCCGGCGTGATGAAATCGGGCAGGTTCGCCCCAAACCCTTCACCGCCCTGATTGTTATAAACTTTCTCCCGCGCCTGATTTTCGCGCACCGCGATATATTCCATTTCGGGTGTGATGATCCCGGCCCGCGCATAATGCATCTGCGTGACGTTTTTACCGTCTTTCGCCTTTAGGGGTTTTTCAGGAGAGGCGGGGAATTTCTCATGCTTTACTTTCCGGCGGGCCAGCGCCGCTTCGTCCTTATAGCCGTTATCGACGGGCTGGACGCGGCGGCCCTCAACTTCTTCGACGTCGCCTCTAGCCAAAATCCATTCACGGCGGCGGGTCGGCAGACCTTTCATGATATCAAGCTCAATACTGTCATCTGTATAGGGGCCGGAGGTATCGTAGACGGTGATGCTCTCGCCGTTTGTAAGTTCGATTTCGCGCATCGCGACTTGATGCTCGCCGATATAAACCTTTTTAGAGGCAGGCAAGGCACCGCGCGTTACGTGGGTTGTTGACGGACAAACGCTTGCCGGTTGGTCTTTAGGGGCCATAACTCTCTCCTTAAATTTTTATTTCTGGTAGCTGGCCGCATCCAGCTCGATCACTTCCACCGTCACGGCGATACTATCGTCATGCATATGATTGTGCAGCGTTTCACGCAGATCAGCCGCCATTTTATGGCGCAGTTCGTCGCTACGTCCCGGCAGGAGTTTCAATGTCACATGCATCATCTGGTCACGGTCCTTACCATCGCCCACGATAGTATATTGCACCGGCATGGCGCGGCTTTTTATACCGTGAATATTGACGGTTTCCTGCGTAGCCAGGCTCTTATGCAGAAGGCTTACCAGTTTGGGAATGTCCTGCCTGTCGGCAAGCGTATCTGAGTATTCCAGTGTAATGTGAGGCATGTTTTTCTCCTTTCCCTGCGCGGGTACTAACCCACAGGTTCTACGGGTATGTCTCAGCCTGTTCAAGGGCACCCCGAAGGTTATTGTAGGAAGCACATTCAAACACCGAAAAAGAATTGTCAAGCACCCCGCTCTGCCTTATATAGGAGTGCATGAAACAGGAAATCAGAAACCGCTTAAAGCGGACAGCCGTTCTGGCTATTATCGCTCTGCTGATTGGTGCGGGGGTGGGCTATTATCAGGTTGTGACAGAACATGCACAAAGTGGCGCCGAAGGAATAGAACCTGCCGCGGGCGTCATGAACGTCACCGGGATGCAGGTCGGCGGACCTTATAGCCTTGTTAACCAGGATGGCCAGACGGTCACGGAAAAAACCTATGATGGCAGCTACAAACTCGTTTTCTTCGGCTTTACCTTCTGTCCGGAAATCTGCCCCACCGCACTACAGAAAATCAGTAAAATCATGGAAGGGCTGGAGGGCAATGCCGCGCAGGTGCAGCCCCTTTTCATCTCCGTAGACCCGGAGCGCGATACGCCCGAAGTAATGAAAGAATACGTGGCCCAGTTCGACCCCCGCATTGTCGGCCTGACCGGTTCGACAGAACAAATTGAGAAAATGGAGCAAAATTACCACGTTTACGCTACGAAGTTTCAGGACGAAACCATGGGCGATTACATGATGAACCACTCCGGCTTTACCTACCTGATGGGTCCGCATGACGAATTTCTCGGTTTATATCGGAGCGAGGACGAAGCGGCCGATATCATAGAAGATATCCGTAAAAAACTCCCTCAAAGTTAGGGTTTTTAATCTTCCAGAAGACTGTTGAGTTTCAGGGCATAACCCATTGAG
>CAZBNG010000142.1:0-3948 GCA_964493095.1 uncultured Pseudobdellovibrionaceae bacterium | reverse complement strand
TGCCGCCATAATGTTAAAGCCCGCATCGATATACACCGTGCTGCCGGTCACCAGCCGCGCTTCATCACTGACCAGAAACCGTGCATAGGCCCCCACGCAATCGGTGCAGATCAGCTCATGCTGGGGCGATTGTTCCCGCGCTTCTTCCAAAAGTTTGTCGAAATTGGCAATCCCGCCAGCCGCGCGCGTGGCGACAGGGCCGGGCGATAAGGCATTGACGCGAATTTTTTTCTCACCTAATTCAGCGGCCATATATTTCACCATACCTTCCAGTGCCGCCTTGACAGGCCCCATCACGCCGTAATGTTCAACGACTTTTTCGCCACCGTAATAGGTGGTGGTCAGCATACAGCCGCCCTCGCTCATCAGCGGTTCGGCAAGTTTGGCCAGCCGCGCAAAGGAATGGCAGGAAATATCCATAGCCGTCAGAAAACCCTCTTTCGAGCAATCCGTGACGCGCCCGTGCAAATCCTCCTTCGGTGCAAAGGCAATCGCATGCAGAAGAAAATCCAGCTTACCCCATGTGTTGCCGATCATCTCGAACAGCCCCTTCATTTCCTCATCGTCGGTGACATCCAGCGGCACCATGATCGGCGCTTTGACGGCTTCCGCCAGCGGACGCACATAAGGATCAGCTTTCTCGTTGAGGTAAGTCACCGCCAGTTCCGCCCCGGCATCGTAAAAGGCGCGGGCGCAGCCCCAGGCAATCGAATGCTCATTGGCAATGCCAACGATCAGTCCTTTTTTTCCTTTCAGTACATCCGTTGTCATGGCCCTTTTCCTCAAACTTTCACGCGCCGCAAACGCAGCGCATTGAGAACAACCGAGATCGAGGACGCGCTCATCGCAAAAGCAGCAAACATCGGGCTTATAAGGATGCCAAAAAACGGAAATAATAAGCCCGCCGCAACCGGTACACCCGAAGCGTTATACACAAGCGCAAAGAACAAATTCTGGCGGATATTACGCATGGTCGCCCGCACCAAACGGCGGGCACGGACAATACCGTCCAGATTACCTTTCACCAGCGTAAATCCGGCGCTTTCAATCGCCACATCCGCGCCTGTGCCCATGGCAATGCCGACATCAGCCTGTGCCAGCGCGGGCGCATCGTTCACCCCGTCACCGGCCATGGCAACCTTGTAGCCTTGATCTTGCAGTTCCTTGATGATTTTGGCTTTATCTTCCGGCAAAACATCGGCGCGGATTTCATCAATGCCGAGCCGTCCAGCCACGGCCTTCGCCGTACGTTCATTATCGCCGGTCGCCATAATAATTCTGAAACCAAGTTTATGCAGCGCTTTCAAAGCATCCGGCGTTGTTTCCTTGACCGGATCAGCCACGCTGACCATCCCGGCAATAGCATTATCAAGAACAACAAACATCACGGTTTCGCCTTCATCGCGCCGTGCATTGGCGGTTTCACTTAAACGCCCGCCATCCAGTCCCATATCGGCAACCAGCTTGGCATTACCAAGAGCAACTTGATGGCCGTCAACCACGCCCTTCACGCCTTTGCCAGTGACGGCCTCAAAGTCCGTAGCATCCGCCATCTCCACACCGCGCTCTTCCGCACCGCTTACAATCGCTTCAGCCAGCGGGTGTTCCGAACCGCGCTCAAGAGATGCAGCAAGACGCAACACTTCGGCTTCGTCATGCCCCTCTTCGGGAAGCACGGCGACCAGTTTTGGTTTGCCTTCTGTCAGCGTGCCGGTCTTATCGACAATCAGCGTATCGACTTTTTCAAAACGCTCCAGCGCCTCGGCATTCTTGATGAGAACGCCAGCCTGCGCACCGCGCCCTGTGGCTGTCATAATCGACATGGGTGTTGCCAGCCCCAAAGCGCAGGGACAGGCAATAATCAGGACTGCCACAGCGGATACAAGGCCATAAGAGAGCGCCGGATCAGGCCCCCAGATCGCCCAGGAAATGAACGATATAATAGCAATAAGAATAACCACGGGCACAAAATACCCGGCGACCATGTCGGCATATTTCTGGATCGGTGCGCGTGATCTTTGAGCATTGGCGACCATCTCGACAATCTGCGACAGCATCGTATCCGATCCCACGCGCGTAGCCTCAATAATCAGGCTGCCCGTGCCGTTGATCGTCGCTCCGGTTACAGTATCGCCTTCCACTTTTTCGACCGGCACCGGTTCACCGGAAATCATGGATTCATCGACCGAAGAGCGGCCCTCAAGGACAATGCCGTCAACCGGCACTTTATCACCGGGGCGCACACGCAGCTTATCGCCGACCTGCACATCCTCCAGCGGAATTTCTTCCTCCGTGCCGTCCTCACGGATTACGCGTGCGGTTTTAGCCGCCATATCAAGCAGCGCCTTAATGGCCGAGCCTGTACGTTCCCGCGCCCTAAGCTCCATGACCTGCCCCAAAAGAACCAGAGTGACAATCACTGCTGCGGCCTCGAAATAAACGCCGACATGGCCATCGGCATCTCGGAATCCATCAGGGAAAATTTCCGGCATAACCACCGCAATCACACTGAAGATATAAGCAGCAGCCACGCCCATCCCGATCAGGCTGAACATGTTGAGATTCATCGTGCGAAAAGATTGAACCCCGCGCACAAAAAACGGCCATCCCGACCAAAGAATAACAGGCGTACCTAAGAAAAATTCAATCCAGAGCGTTGTTCGTTCGCCAAAAAACTCACGTATGCCTGAAAGCCCCACATAAGGCGACATTGTTAAAATAAGAAGCGGAAGGGTCAGAACAGCACCCACCCAGAACCGACGCGTAAAATCGACGAGTTCCGGGTTAGGGGCTTCATCACCGCCAGCAGAACCCGTTTCAGCTTCAAGCCCCATCCCGCAAATCGGACATGACCCCGGCCCCGGCTGGCGCACTTCGGGGTGCATCGGACAAGTATAAACCGTTCCGGTAAAACCTTCCGGCACACTGTCATACTTGCCGCCTTTTACAGGCTCACCGCCGGACTTGTGGTGGTCATGGTGCCCGTGATGGGAACAGCCTGAATGATCTTCAGTTTTTTTCGCCTGGCCGTGATGATGTGAAGTCATGTCGTATCTCCGTTCCTACTTATGGCCGCCGCAACAGCCGCCACCTTGGTTTTGAGGGTTTTCCGATTGATCTGTGTCCGGCTTTTTATCCTTCTCGCTGTCACAGCAACCATCTTTTTCTTTTTCCAGTTTGGCGTGGCTATGGTGTTTATCACCGCCGCAACAACCGCCGGACTTGTTATCGTGTTTGTGATCGTGATGGCTCATGATGATGCTCCTTTCTGAGAAGTTGTGGATGATGAAAATTTGGGAATAAAGGCCGGAACGTGCGCGGCGTAATCATCCCAGGCTTTGCCAAAGCGCTCTTTCGAGTCTTTTTCCTCTTTTTTGGCCAGCCTGACATACATGTAAGTCAGGATCGGGAAAAGCACCAAAGTCGGGATCGTCGGCCATTGCAGCAGGAAGCCGAACATAATGGCGATAAAACCGATATATTGCGGATGCCGGACTTTTTCATACAGGCCCGTTACTGCCATTTTACCTTCACGTTGTGCTTTATAGAGCACATTCCAGGCTGCCGATAAAATCCAAAAACCGCCACCAATAAAAATGAAGCTCAATATATGGAATGGACCGAAATGAGGGTTGCCTTTCCAGCCCAGCGTCATTTCCAGTAAATGACCTGAATCATGGGCAAGCCAGTTAATATCCGGATAGGCGGTTTGCAGCCAGCCAGAGAGCAGATATATGGTCAGCGGAAACCCGTACATTTCGGTAAACAACGCCACCAAAAACGCGGAAAACGCACCAAAAGATCGCCAGTCGGTTTTCGTTTGCGGCTTGGCAAAGCTGAAGGCAAAAATAATAAAAATCGCCGAGTTTAAAATCACCAACCCCCAAAGCCCGTAAGCACTATCCATTCCATGCATCGTTTATTTCTCCTCTTCATCGTTAGAATGAT
>CAZBNG010000141.1:0-4028 GCA_964493095.1 uncultured Pseudobdellovibrionaceae bacterium | reverse complement strand
ACATCGATCCGGCTTGAGCCTGAAATGTGGACGGCTTTGCGGGAAATTGCAAAAAGAGAAAGTTGCAGTATTCACGACATCTGCACACTGGTATCCGTGCGTAAAAGTGCGGGAACTTCTCTGACGGCAGCCATAAGGGTCTTCCTGATGCTATATTTTCGCGCATCCTCGACCGAGGAAGGTCATGACAGGGCGGGGCACGGCAGCTTTGAAAATATGAAATTGCGTGCCCGTATCCCCGAGCAGTATTCGGAGTTCTTCAAGCCGGATAAAGTGGTGCAGGGGAAACAGGAAATCTCCAAAGTTTTGCCCTGGACACAAGGATCGACGTCATATCGTTACCAAGACGTGCGTACTTCCTGAGAGGATTAAATATTGCGGCCAAATTGCAGAAATTTGGCGCGGCGGGAAGAGATCAGCTTGTCCTGATCCCACGGCGTTACGTCTTTTAAAGCGGCGTGGATCTGCTTGCCGACATTTTCGATGGTTTTCATTCGCATGCGGTGGGCGCCGCCCATTGGTTCTTCAATAATGCCGTCGATGAGTTTGAGCTCATGCAGGTCCTGGGCGGTCAGCCTGAGCGCCGCTGCGGCATCGTCGGCATGTGAGGCGCTGCGCCAGAGAATGGAGGCGCAGCCTTCCGGCGAAATAACGGAGTAAATTGAATGCTCCAGCATATATATGCGGTCGGCCACTGCGATAGCGATGGCGCCGCCGGAGCCGCCCTCACCGATAATCACGGATATAATCGGCGCTTTTGTGCGCAGGCAGCTTTCAATGGATTTGGCAATGGCTTCGGACTGGCCGCGTTCTTCCGCGCCCCGGCCGGGGTATGCGCCCGCTGTATCGACTAGTGTGATGATAGGGATTTGGAACTGTTCAGCCATTTTCATCAGCCGCTGGGCTTTGCGGTAGCCTTCCGGGCGCGCCATGCCGAAATTGTGCTTGATGCGTGAAGTGGTGTCATGGCCTTTCTCGTGCCCCATAATGACGCATGATTGTCCCTGAAAGCGTCCAAGTCCGCCTATAAGGGCGTGGTCTTCGGCAAAGTTGCGGTCGCCTGCCAGCGGCGTGAAATCATCAATGAGGGCGTTCACGTAATCCACAAAATGCGGGCGTTCCTGATGGCGTGCTACCTGCACCTTCTGGGCGGGGGTAAGTTTTCCGTAGGTTTGCCGGAGAAGGCGGTCGGCTTTGGACTGCATACGGGCAATTTCGTCGGCTATATTCACTTCGGCACCGCTGCTCATGTGGCGCAGTTCTTCGATCTTGCCTTCTAATTCCAAAATTGGTTTTTCAAATTCCAACTGACTCATTTTTCCGCTTTCATTCAGGTTTAGGCCTAATTAAACGCACCCACGCTTATAGTATAAGAAATCCGGTTACACAATGTATAACCGGATTAACTTTAACGGGTAAATGAAACTAATTAAGCGTCCGTACCTGTTTTGGACAGGGGGTGCTTGTCTTTCACTGTCTTTTTCAGCTTGTCGCCAACCATATGCGTGTAAATTTGCGTGGTGGCGATATCGGCGTGGCCGAGCATCTTCTGTACGGAGCGCAGATCCGCACCGTGGCTGAGCAGGTGCGTTGCGAACGCGTGGCGCAGAACGTGCGGGCTGACGCGGTCTTCATCAACCTGAGCAGCGCGGGCCAGATCCTTGAGGAGCTGGGCGAAACGCTGACGTGTCAGGTGACCGCTGTCTGATGTACGTGAGGGGAACAGCCATGCTGTTTGACGGCTTTCGTCCTCACCGCCGATGAACTGCTTGCGCACTTTCATATAGCTTGCCAGGGCCTTCTGAGCCGGATCAGAGAGGGGAACCATGCGCTCACGGCCAGCTTTGCCGGCAATCATGAGGAACTGGCTGTCTTCGCCGATAGCAGAGAGAGGCAGGCCAACGAGTTCGGAAACACGCAGACCGGTAGCGTAAAGCATCTCCAGCAGGCAAACGAGACGCACGCTTTCCGGCGTGCCGCTCATACCAGCTGTTTTGATCAGCTGGGTTACTTCTGCCTCGCTGAGCGTCTTGGGCAGTGTGCGGCCTTGTTTCGGGCTTTCGATCGTTGATGTCGGATCGTCCTCGCGCTGTTCTTCCGATACCATATAACGGTAGAATTGGCGCAGAGCCGAAAGACGGCGGGCGACTGTGCGTACGGCAATCTTGGATTTGTTGCTTCCCTTGGTGTGAATTTTTTCACTCAGATCTTGCAGGTATGCTTTCAGGTCGTCGGTTGTCGCCCTGTCGATATCAGAATTACGTGTATTACGCAGGAACAGGCTCGCATCGGCGAGGTCACGCCAGTAAGCCTGACGCGTGTTAAGTGCCGCACCGCGTTCGGTGGTAAGCATATCTAAAAATGAATCTACAGACGGGTGTAGATTTGGTTTTTCCTTTGGTGGACGACCTGGACGTGCCATTAGCTTTCTCCTTAATTAAAACTTTTTTATTCCACGCTCTCCAGAAGACCTTCTACGGCCAGATCCTTCGAAACGCTTGTCAACCCCACAGCATCTAAGCCATGTAACACATCATGCAATAAACCCGGGTATGTTTCCCGCAGCGTTTTGTCATGAAACACATATGCACTCAGTAAAACCGTCTCTGCAATGGCCTTATTTTGACTTGCTGTAATAAGACGATTCCAAATGCTATATGATGGCATTACATAATCTAAACTCAAAGTCAAGTTAAATTCTTTGTCATAAGCTTCGAGCGCATTATCAACATTTGCCATATTGTTGTCAATAGTTTTCATAATTATTTTCAGGAATTCCTGTGTACGATCGTCCGTGGCGTCTATCAATTCTCTGATCTTGTGCCTTTGTTCATCGGTGCGTTTGTAATCGGCCTGTGAGAGAAAAGCGGCAACATAGGCAAAAACATAAGAGTCCTTATATTTTGTTCGTTCATCATATCTTTTATCCAAAGCTTCAAACAGCCATGCTGGAATGGTTAATTCCGCCGCTTCCAGTACTTTCAGGGCACTGAATATATCTTCCATTGATTCATCTCTTAACTCTGTATTCTGAAGTAGCGGGGCAAAAGGCGTAAGGGCGTATGCTCCAAAGTCTTCGCGCATTTTCAATGCTTTGCCCAGATAATCGCGCTTACTGTCACTACTGCCCTTTGTCGTTTTCTGGAAATAAAACGCCAGCTTTTCCCAATTTTTCAGGCCTGCTTCATCCGAAGGGTTGGCCGTGGCAGGCGGCGTAAAGCTCTGGTAAAGGTTTTTTAATGCATCGGGGCCGACAAGGCCGTGTTTCAGGGCTTTCGTTGTCAGCTTTATTTTTACGGGCATGGAGAGAGAGGCATCGCGCAGCAAGATGTTAAGATGTCTCGGAGGAATATCCGATACATTTTCAACGGAAACCCGCTTGGTATTAATCTGGCCGCGCGCCGTTAAAATAGCTCTTTCTATGCTGCTGAGCTTTTTAAATGATGCTGGAGTGTATTCAAAACTGTAATCTTTTTTAAGGATAGCTTCCTTTAAGACTTTGTAAGAACTCTTTTTTATAAAAGCTTTGCTTTCTTCGGAAGGTGATTCCGAAAAAGTATAGTCACAAAATGCCTTGATTAATTGCGTAAATTTCGCGCCGGACTCTAATATCCCGTTTGCTGTCTGATATTCCAGACATGCTAAAGATGGTTCCTTATTGTAAAGATAAGCTGTGATGCCGGCTTGGGCCAGTTTTGACGTGTAAGGCTCACGGTCCAGCATGGCGTAAAGATTGGAAGCGCGCGTATAAGCGCCTGCGCTAAGAAGTTTTTGCAGGCGCAGCGTTAGCAGATCCCGTCCAGGCTCTATATCAATGTCGTTTTCAATAAACCTTGCATTAGCATCGGTCAGAAGGGTGCCGAAATAAAGGTGTTGGAGTGTTGGAGACAAAGGTGAATCGGGCATATTGAGCAGCAGGCCCGTAATGTGAGAGCGTTTTGTGTTGCTCCATAGATCACGGCCCAGCGACCCTTCTTTCGGGGACTTTAGAAGGCCCATCGACTCCAGCCCGGCAACCGAAGCGGGAC
>CAZBNG010000140.1:0-4063 GCA_964493095.1 uncultured Pseudobdellovibrionaceae bacterium | reverse complement strand
TTGCCGTACCGTAGCCGGCCAGCTATAAGAACATAAATAGAACATTTTAAATTCCAAGTCAAGGAAAATATTCATATATTTATTTTCTTTCGCCGTCATTACATGGCTTTGTCCGTGTAATCCATGTTCAGGCCGGCGCCTGTTTTGCGGTGGATCACACGCATGAAACGTGTGATGACGAGTGCGTGGGGCTTCAGGATGACAGTTTATCTTAAAACGGGATACTACCCCGCCTGCCGATTAAATTTGACGCGGAGCGCGGAATATGCGCATATTCCTTTAAGTTTGATTATAGACGACCAAGGCGACACGACTTTTTTAAAGACAGCTCCCCCCGGTAACACCCGGCTTCAGGACCTGAAATTTCCCTTTCTAAAAATCTGTTTGATCGACGTTATCGGGCTCCGGCGGAAATGATTCCGCTCCCCGCCCGCATCAGACAAAAGTCCGTGCGCATGGTTGCACGCGGGCATTAACCGAA
Organism: uncultured Pseudobdellovibrionaceae bacterium; assembly: GCA_964493095.1. Classification (GTDB taxonomy): domain Bacteria; phylum Pseudomonadota; class Alphaproteobacteria; order Micavibrionales; family Micavibrionaceae; genus CAYXSX01. The sequence continues at coordinate 3,582 of CAZBNG010000140.1, read as the reverse complement.
CTGCTATTATAAGGAGAAATTTCATGGCAACCGGAACAGTAAAATGGTTTAACCCCTCAAAAGGCTTCGGCTTTATCGAGCCCTCAGACGGCGGCAAGGATGTGTTCGTTCACATCAGCGCCGTTGAAAAAGCTGGCATGCGCACCCTCAACGAAGGGGAAAAGGTTGAATACGACCTGGAGGAAGATCGCGGCAAGCAATCCGCCCACAACCTGAAAAAGGCGGCTTAATTAGCCCCGGCATTGCAAACGTAAGCGAAGCAATCTGTAGAAATTTAAAACGGCCATCCGCACGGGTGGCCGTTTTTTTGCCTACCTGTTTTTAATAAATCGCCAAACTCTCCTCTATCTTCACATAACATTAAGACTTTTTCTTTACCCTGCTTGTAGAACTAACAAACGAAAAAGGACTTAATCATGGGCAAAACCGTGCGCACCGAAATTTTATGGGGAGTGTTGTTGGCAAGTGCTCTCAACAAAAAAGATGCCGACAAAACGGAAGTAGGCATAGCACGCAATAAGTTCAAAGAGATGCAGGAAAAACTGCCTGATTGGAGCACAGCACGCAAGGCGCTGCTGGAAGAAAATGGGGGCAACTACGATGCCTTACCCTATAAAAACCCTTTAACAGATTTAATCGGCGATATACCAAGTGGCGAGGACGGGCTAAAAAAAATGTTTGGCTTTTACGCACCTAACGCACAACTCGCCAGAACCAATTTAAACGGCATTAATTTTAACGCTTATAGTGATAAACATCGCATTACAACTGATTTTACCGGATCTGACCTTACACAAGCAGACCTGAGTCAATCTCGCCTTTTTATAGGCCAATTTGGGGGAGCCAACCTTACCGGCACCCGCTTCAATGATGCGTTTCTTAATGCCTCTGATTTTACAGATGCCACAATTAAGGGGGGTGATTGGCAAGGCGCCGGACTCGGTTATACACATTTCACAAATGCCACAATTGAGGGAGTGAATTGGCAAGGCGCCGACATGCAACGTGCCAACTTCACAGATGCCACAATCGAGGGAGTGAATTGGCAAGGCGCCAACCTAGAAAGTGCCAACTTCACAGATGCCACAATTAAGAGAGTGGATTGGCAAGGCGCCGACCTGCAACGTGCCAACTTCACAGATGCCACAATTAAGAGAGTGGATTGGCAAGGCGCCGACCTGCAACGTGCCAACTTCACAGATGCCACAATTGAAGGAGTAGATTGGAAAAGTGCCAAATCTATAGTTTATGCAGATTTCAGAGGTGCAAAATTTGATGAAAATACAAATTGGACAGATATCGACGTAAAAGGCGCTAAATTTGACGTTTCCATTCTTTTAAACCCAAGCTTTCAAAAAGCCAAAAACCATGAAAAAGCTGAATTTTATGTAAACAAAACTCGCCCGGTCATCGAACTTGGTATTAACGCGGATTCAGGTCCGCACCCAAAAGACGAAACCAACTTTCTTATGGACATGTTCCACACCAGCAGCATGGTGAATTTTTGGAGGATACGTTCCGAGTACCCTATTAAATTTTCCGAGACAGATGTATGGAAGGAGTTACGGCCACAGCAACAACTGCCTGCACCGGATTTTGGCGCTCCCCTTAAACCGTTTTAGCCAGACAGGCACATTATTGGAAGGAGCGCTTTTCACAACCCAAGCCCCGCACTCTCTAACCGTTTAATCTCATCCCTCAACCTTGCCGCGTCCTCGAATTCCAAGTTTTCGGCATGTTTCAGCATTTGTTTACGCAACGTATCGATTTGTTTCTGGAGCGCGGCGGGATCGCGCAGAAGCTCCTGCTCCTGATCATTCAACCCATGCAGGGGACGGAGTGATTCACTCCGTCCCCAATCAAAGTCGAGCACGGAAGAGAGGTTCTTTTTGATACTTTCGGGTGTGATATTGTGCGCCTTGTTGTATTCCATCTGTTTTTCGCGGCGGCGGTTTGTTTCATCCATCGCGTATTGCATGCTGTCCGTTACGCGGTCGGCATACAGGATCGCCTTGCCGTCCAGATTTCGCGCCGCCCGCCCGATGGTCTGAATGAGGGAGGTTTTCGAACGCAGGAACCCCTCCTTGTCCGCGTCCAGTATCATCACGCGCTGGCATTCGGGAATATCCAGCCCCTCGCGCAGCAGGTTGATGCCTACCAGCACGTCGAATTCCCCCTTGCGCAGATCCTGCATGATCTCGATCCGCTCCAGCGTTTCAACATCGGAGTGGATATAGCGCACGGCGATGTTGTTTTCGCTTAAATACTCGGTCAGGGCCTCGGCCATTTTCTTGGTCAGCGTGGTGACCAGCAGGCGCCCTCCCCTGGCGATGACCTCTTTCGCCTCGTGCATCAGGTCGTCGACCTGATTTTCCGTCGGGCGGATCTCCACCGGCGGATCGATCAGCCCGGTGGGGCGCACCACCTGCTCCGCCGAAATGCCGCCCGCCTGCTCCAGCTCCCATTCGCCGGGGGTGGCGGAAACGAAAATGGTCTGGCCGCGCAGGGCATTCCATTCATCGAACTTGAGCGGGCGGTTATCAATGGCGGCGGGCACGCGGAAGCCGTAATCCACCAGCGTGGTTTTGCGCTGGCGGTCGCCGTTATACATGGCGCGCAGCTGGGGCAGCATCACGTGACTTTCATCAAGAAACATGATGGCGTCTTCGGGCAAATATTCGATCAGGGTCGGGGGCGGCTCGCCCGGCGCACGGCCCGTGAGATAGCGGGAGTAATTCTCGATCCCCTTGCAGGTGCCCGTCGCCTCCAGCATTTCAAGATCGAACTGCGTGCGCTGGTCAAGGCGCTGGGCCTCCAGCAATTTGCCCTGCTCCTCGAACCACTTCACGCGCTCTTTCAAATCGATCTTGAGCTGCGCTATCGCCTGACGCATGGTGGGGCCCGGCGTGATGTAGTGCGAGTTCGCGAAAATGCGCACATTGTCCAGCGCGGCGAATTTCTCCCCCGTCAGCGGGTCGAACTCCGTGATTTTTTCCAGCTCGTCGCCGAAGAAATCAAAACGCCATGCCTGAGATTCATAGTGCGCGGGAAACAGCTCGACACAATCGCCGCGCACGCGGAAGGCCCCGCGCTCAAAGGCGATGTCGTTACGATTGTATTGCAGCTCGACAAGGCGGCGGATGAGCTCGTCACGGTCAAGGCGCTCCCCGGTGTTCAGCCCGAAGGCCATCGCCATGTAATCCTCTTTCGACCCGATACCGTAAATGCAGGACACCGAGGCCACGATGATGCAATCGCGCCGCTCGAACAGCGCGCGCGTGGCGGCGTGGCGCATGCGGTCGATCTGCTCGTTGATTGAGGAGTCTTTCTCGATGAACGTATCGGAGCGCGGCACATACGCCTCTGGCTGGTAATAATCGTAATAGGAAACGAAATACTCCACCGCGTTATCGGGGAAGAAGCTTTTGAACTCGCCGTAGAGCTGCGCCGCCAGCGTCTTGTTCGGCGCAAGGATCAGCGCGGGGCGCTGCGTTTTCTCGATGATATGCGCCATGGTGAAGGTCTTGCCCGATCCCGTCACGCCCAGCAGGGTCTGGTCGGTCAAGCCGGACTCCAGCCCCT
>CAZBNG010000139.1:0-4088 GCA_964493095.1 uncultured Pseudobdellovibrionaceae bacterium | reverse complement strand
AGTACCCCTAGCGACCGGCAAGGACATAGGAAAGCGTACTCTTGCCCGAACCGTTCGGCCCCATGATGGCATGCACCTCGCCCTCGGGGATTTTCAGCGTAATCCCTTTCAGGATTTCCTTCGTCCCCTCATCGGTTTCTATGCTTGCGTGTAAATCTTTAATTTTGATCATTTTAATTTCCTAAATATTCCAAAAGTGAAATTACTCCAGATAACAAAGTCCCAAATGCTGCAATAAATGCCAAGAAACCTTGCCACCAAGAAAGATTAAAACGCGAAACTGTTTTTACAGGCCTTCCCTTCCAATAAAGATTTTCATCCTCATCAAGCTGAAAACTACCTGTCTCGTCCCAAGTTATAGATCTTAATTCTTTTTCTTTAACCAAAACACCACTCCCTAAAAATCATCGTCATCCCTGCGGATGCAGGGATCCATTCATCGGTCTGGCGCAATGCGGCGTAATGGATTCCGGCCTTCGCCGGAATGACGCCTGTTGTTGTCATTGTGAGCACTCTCTGGGGCATAAACTTCGCGAAGCAATCCGGAGAAACAAAACCGGATTGCCGCGTTGGGCTTACGCCCTCCTCGCAATGACGGCTTCGTGGTCTTCGTGCGCTTCGTGTTTCAAAAAACATTTAACCCACCGATCCTTCCAGTGAAATACCCACCAGCTTCTGCGCCTCGACGGCGAATTCCATGGGCAGTTCCTGCATTACCTCGCGGGCGAAACCGTTGACGATGAGCGCCACGGCTTCTTCCTCGCCGATACCGCGTTGCAGGCAGTAAAAAAGCTGGTCCTCGGAAATTTTGGAGGTCGTCGCCTCATGCTCAAGATTGGCGGTTTTATTCCGGCTTTCGATATAGGGTACCGTATGCGCGCCGCATTGATCGCCGATCAGCAAGCTATCGCACTGCGTAAAATTACGCGCACCATCCGCCTTGGGCAGGATTTTAACGATCCCGCGATAAGTGTTATCGGAATGCCCGGCGCTGATCCCCTTGGAGACAATGCGGCTTTTCGTGTTCTTGCCTATATGGATCATTTTCGTCCCGGTGTCGGCTTGCTGGCGGCCATTGGTGATAGCGACGGAGTAAAATTCACCTTGGGAATTATCACCCTTTAAAATGCAGGAGGGATATTTCCATGTAATGGCGGAGCCGGTTTCCACCTGCGTCCAGCTTATTTTGGAATTGTGCCCCTCGCAAATGCCGCGCTTGGTCACGAAGTTGTAAATGCCGCCCGCCCCGGTTTCCGGATCGCCGGGGTACCAGTTTTGTACGGTTGAATATTTTATCTCCGCATCGTCATGGGCGATCAGCTCCACCACCGCTGCATGAAGCTGGTTTTCATCGCGCATCGGCGCGGTGCACCCTTCAAGGTAGGACACATACGAACCCTTATCGGCAATAATCAGCGTACGCTCGAACTGCCCGGTATTAAGCTCGTTAATGCGGAAATAAGTTGAAAGCTCCATAGGGCAGCGTACGCCGGGAGGAATATAGACGAACGACCCGTCCGTAAACACGGCGGAGTTCAGGCAGGCATGTTTGTTATCACCCGGCGGCACAACAGAGCCCATGTATTTTTTTACCAGTTCCGGGTGATCCTGCACCGCTTCGGAGATCGAGCAGAAAATAATACCCTCGTCCTTGAGCTTGTCTTTAAAGGTCGTGGCCACAGATACGCTGTCGAATACGTAATCCACCGCCACGCCCGCCAGCATTTCCTGCTCGCGCACGGGAATTCCCAGCTTCTCGTATGTCTCCAGCAGTTTGGGATCGACCTCATCGAGGCTTTTCGGACGGTCGTCATCGCTTTTGGGGGCGGCGTAGTAATGGTAATTCTGATAGTCGATAGGCGGGAATTTAACCTTCGACCATTGCGGCTCGGGCATGGTCAGCCATAGGCGATACGCCTTGAGCCGCCATTCCAGCATCCATTCCGGCTCGTTCTTTTTGGCGGAGATAAAACGTACGATATCCTCGGACAGCCCCTTGGGCGCCCGTTCGCTTTCAATGTCGGTCACAAATCCGGCGCTGTACTTACCGGACATCTCCTTGACCTTGGCTATCGTTTCAGCGGAAACATCACTCATGCTGCTTTCACATCCTTTTTATCCTGCATCATATCGGCCAGCGTCACCCGGCCCAGCGTTTCATAGATTGCGCCGTTCACCTGATTCCAGCGCCCCTTAACCGGGCAACAGGTCTCGTAATCGCAACCGGCAGCATTATGGCCCTCCACACAGGCCGTCAGGGATATAGGACCGTCAACGGCTATAATAATCTCTGCCACAGATGTTTCACCGGGGGCTTTGGCAAGGGTATACCCCCCCGCCGGACCGCGCGTCGAATTCACCAACCCGGCTTTGGAAAGCATTTTAAGGACTTTCGCCACGGTCGGTTCTGGAAGTTTCGTTTGCAACGAAACGCTTGCGGTCGTCACCTGTTGCTGCGGCATTTTTCCCATCGCGGCCAAAATGACCACGGCATAATCCGCCAGCTTTGAAACTTTAATCATAAGTACCTGTAAAAATTAAAAATTCAAACCCTTCTAATCGGGACCAAAAACGTACCTATTACATGTCACTTCTGCCCGGTGATTTCAAGGCCAAAGTTGCGGGTTTTTAAGATTTTCTTAAGATTCGCCCCGTACTCTGGGGATAACGAAAGAAAGGGGACAAACATGGATCACCGCTTACATTTTAACCAGATCAGTCTCATTCCAGGGATTTATGAGGGCACACTTGCCGCAAAGGAAGAAGCCGCACTAAGCCAAAAATTCCTGGCTAAGGCAGAATCCCGTTTTGGCAATAGCGTATCAATATCAGGAACAGATCATGATCTCGCTCCCGCTTAGTTACTTCGTCGCGGCGAACGCGATGCTCTTATTCTTCTCCATGGCGTCCTGCAAATGCCAGCTGTTGCGCGCCATAAAAACCGGATCGCCGTCGTGATCGTAGGCAATCGCGCTCTGGTTTGAATCGATAAATTTTTTCAGCGCCACATTATCGTTGCTTGACACCCAGCGCGCCGTATAAAGCTGCGTTACTTCAAACTTCACCGGGATTTCGTATTCCGTCCTGATCCTGTCTTTCAGCACGTCAAACTGCAGCGCACCGACCACACCGACCACCCAGTCTGAATCAGTTACAGGCTTGAAAATCCGGGCCGCCCCCTCTTCCGCAAGCTGCTCCAGCGCCCGTGACAAATGCTTGGCCTTCAGCGGGTCTTCGGGCCGGGCGCGCTGCATAAGTTCGGGTGCAAAACTGGGAATATCCTTGAACACAAGATCTTCGCCTTCCGTCAGGGCGTCGCCGATCCGCAGCCCCCCGTAATTGGGCAGACCAATAATATCGCCGGGAAATGCTTCTTCCGCCATTTCCCGGTCCTGCGCCAGAAAAAGCTGCGGCGAGTGAATGACCTGCATTTTTCCCGAGCGCACATGCTTGAGCTTCATGCCGCGTTTGAATTTACCCGAACAGATGCGCGCAAAGGCCATACGGTCGCGGTGCTTGGGGTCCATGTTTGCCTGAATTTTAAACACGAAGGCCGTAACTTTCGGCTCGGAAGGCTCCACCACGCGGCTTTCGGTCTTTTGCGGGCGCGGCGGCGGCGCAAAGCGCCCGATGCCCGCCAGCATTTCCCGTACGCCGAAATTATTCACCGCAGAGCCGAAGAAAACCGGGGTCATCGTACCTTGCAGGTACGCCTCGCGGTCAAATTCCGGGCACAAGCCGCGCACCATTTCAATGTCCTCGCGCAATTTGGCGATCTCTTGAGGCTCCAGCAGTTCATCGAGCTTCGGATCGTCCAGCCCCGATACGCTGACACCTTCAGAAAGCCTCTCGCCCTTGGTGCGTTCAAACAGGATCAACTCGTCATTGATCAGGTCGTAACAGCCTTTAAAATCGCGGCCCATACCGATCGGCCAGCTTGCAGGAGTTACATCCAGCGCCAGTTTCTGTTCGATTTCATCCAGAAGATCGAACGGATCCTGCCCGTCGCGGTCCATTTTGTTGATATAGTTGATGATCGGCATATCGCGCAGTCGTCTGACGTCTAAGAGTTTGCGCGTCTGCTTCTA
>CAZBNG010000138.1:0-4112 GCA_964493095.1 uncultured Pseudobdellovibrionaceae bacterium | reverse complement strand
GGAACCGTCCAGCGCGATGGCCGCATCATAAGTCAGCGCCCTTCCCGCCGCGATAAGTGCTTCCATAGTCATCAGGTCCCGCTTCACATCGGCATGGTGCGCGATGGTAACACGCTCTCCCGTGGCAAAAGACTTGCCCTGCACCCGCTCCTGCGCATAGGCCAGTGCATGCTGATAAGCCGCCTCGGCAATCGCCACGCCCTGCAGCCCGACGGAAAGCCGGGCGTTATTCATCATGGTGAACATGCACTTAAGCCCCTCGTTCTCCCCTCCGATCAGATAGCCGGTAGCGCCATCAAACTCCATTGTGCAGGTGGGAGAGGCATGAATACCCAGCTTATGCTCAAGACCGATACAGCGCACAGTATTGCGCGTCCCGTCATCCAGCACCTTGGGAACGATAAACAGGGAAATCCCCTTTACATCTTCCGGCGCATCCGCAGTGCGGGCCAGCACAAGGTGAATGATATTCTCCGTCAGATCGTGCTCACCATAGGTAATGAAAATCTTCTGACCGGAAATTTTATAGCTGCCGTCCGCCTGCTTTTCCGCTTTGGTACGCAGCAGACCAAGATCAGAGCCCGCTTGCGGCTCGGTCAGGTTCATGGTTCCGGTCCATTCTCCGGAAATCAGTTTTTCAAGATAGTATTCTTTCTGCTCGTCACTGCCATGCGCGGTGATCGCCTTGATCGCGCCTTGGTTGAGCAGGGGACACAGGCCGAAAGACATATTCGCTCCCTGCCACATTTCCTGTATGGGAAACGCCAGCGCCCACGGCAAGCCCTGCCCGCCGAAATTCGGGTCGAAAGGCACGGCGTTCCATCCACCATCGCAATATTGCTTATAAGCATCCTTAAATCCGGGCGCTGTTGTAACCTCGCCATCGCTCAGCTTCGCTCCATGTTCATCGCCTTTTTTATTCAGCGGCGCCAGAACGCCGTAGGCTAATTTTGATGCCTCCTCCAAAATGGCCTCGGTCGTCGCGTGGTCCAATTCGTCATGCTTAAATCCAAGCACATCATGAAGCAAAAAATGCATATCGCGAACGGGAGGAGTGTAAGTCATTGATCTTTTCCTTTGTTGTCATCCTGAAAGGCTTTAGCCTTGAAGGACCTGCTATCGTAACAGGGAGATCCTTCAGCGCAAGCGCTTCAGGATGACAGTAAAAATGGCACGGCGGTTGCAAATCCCATTATAAAGAAATTTGGGATTTTAATCAGCATATCATGACAAGTTTACTAAATCATTTAGAAAACAGTGGGTTAGCGGCACTTCAAAAACTGGCGCCTAAAAACATAACCAGCGCCATCAAACAGGCCAGCGCCAGCACAGGGGTCGATTTTTCCTACCTGATGCAGCAGGCGAAGGTTGAAAGCAGCTTTGACGCCACAGCCAAGGCCAAAAGCAGCTCCGCCTCCGGCTTGTACCAGTTCATCAAGAGCACATGGATGAACATGGTTGATAAATACGGCGACAAACACGGTATAGATACCGAGGGCAAGAGCGAGAAGGAGATTCTCGATATGCGCAACGACCCGGAAGTGGCGGCAAAAATGGCCGCCGAATTCGCGCGCGAAAACAAGGAGTTCCTTGACGCCAACTGGGGCGGTGAAGTCGGCTCGACCGAACTTTACCTCGCGCATTTTATGGGGGCGGCCGGGGCGGCCGCTTTTTTGAAAGCCCGTGATGAAAACGGCCTGAAAATCGCCGCCGATATTTTCCCCGCCGCGGCGCAGGCCAACAAAGCCGTATTTTATGACACAAACACCGGACGCGCAAAAACACTCGATGAAGTTTACGCCTTTTTCGATGCCAAGTTTGAAATGCCTGAGGAAATCCAGCAGGAAACCGTTGTGGCCAATGCCGCAAAAAGTTACCAGGACCCGTTTCAGGATTATCCCAGCGCTCCCGTTTCCTCAAGAAAACATGCCGCCCTCATGTATATTGCCACGGGCGGCAATGTTCCCTCAAATTACCAGAATATGATCTCCAACCCGCTGGAATTGATGTTAATGACCCAGATGGACGTACCCTTTTTCGAAAATAAATCCAACAATCACGCTTTTTTCTAGACGTTTTAAGACGTTGTTTTAAAATCTACTTTGGCCTAAAACTCTGTGTATGGCCGATCAGGATATTATCTATGTTTTAAACAAGCGTGTGCAGCTTAAACAGGCACCGCAAGGCTTCCGCAGCTCGATTGATTCCGTGCTGCTCGCCGCTGCCTGCCCGGTAAAGCCGGGGCAAAGCATTGCAGATCTCGGCTGCGGTGTCGGCACGGCAGGATTTTGTGTGCTGGAGCGGGTAAAAAACGTAACCCTGACCGGAATAGACATTCAGGAAGACCATATAATCCTGGCCCGCGAAAATGCCGCGCTTAACGGGTTGGAGAGCCGCACGGAATTTGTCCATGCCTCAATACTGGATTACAATCCGGCAGAGAAATTTGACCACATCATTTGCAATCCGCCCTTTCTGGATGAGGGCACTCATACGCCCTCCCCGCACACGCCGCGCGCCACAGCGTTCAGCCACAGTGAAACCATGTTGGAAGATTGGGTTAAGACCGCCTTTAAACTGATCAAAGGACAGGGCTCGCTTACCATGATTCACCGTGCCGATCATACCGATAAAATCATTCAGGCGCTCGGAAAGCGTTTCGGCGCAGTGGAGATCATCCCGCTCTGGCCGCGGACAGGTGAGGCGGCAAAGCGCGTCATCGTGCGCGCCGCCAAACATAAAAAAACGCCCGCCCGCCTGCATCCCGGCCTGACCTTGCATAAAAAGAACGGCGATTACACCGAAGAAACAGAAAAGATATTAAGGAACTGTGAGGCCTTAAGCGGGAGCACGGCTTGAATAAGACGGCGCTAATACCGCCACTTTTTCATCTTGAACAACAAGTCTGCGATGACCTTCCGTGGCAACATGCTTGAATGCTCCCTCAACAGCGCTTCTTGCTTGCCTGCGCCCTCTTTTCAAATCGATTTTTCGAACGCTTGTTAATGCTTCATCAGGCACTGGCGGACGAAAAGAAACGGTGTATCTTTGATCAAGATGTGTTCCCGTAACCGCGAAAGTTTCTCCCCCGTTCACGACAGCATTCCAATGACGTTCCAACCCAGACACCAGCTCTCTTAATGTAATTTTCTGCATTCACTACCCTCCCGTTAAAAAATATGACAAATAAAGACCTGCGTTTAAATTTGCAAGCATTTTCTATCGCGCAAAATGCTGGAAAAAAGAGACAAATCATGGCACAAAGCCCTTATGTGCATTAAAAAGGCGTTACAACAAACAGCGGACTTTCTGGCCGAAATACCGGTGATCGGCGCGATATTCGTCCCTAAGCCTAAAATCGCGGTACTGCGCCTGTCCGGCATCATCGCAGATGCGCGGCGCAACACCATCAGCCACCACCAGTTTGACGAGTTGATCGAAAACGCCTTTGAGATGCGCAATCTCAAGGCCGTGGCGCTGGTCATCAATTCCCCCGGCGGCAGCGCGGCGCAAAGCGCGCTTATCGCTTCCCATGTCAGGCGGCTGGCGGAGGAAAAGGAAATCCCCGTTTATGCGTTCATCGAGGATGTTGCGGCCAGCGGCGGATACTGGCTGGCCTGCGCCGCCGATGAAATTTATGCAACGGACGTATCCATTGTCGGCTCGATCGGCGTAATTTCCGCTTCTTTCGGCTTTCAGGATTTCATTACCAAACATGGTGTGGAACGCCGCGTTCATACATCGGGCAAGGATAAAAGCTTCCTTGACCCTTTCCTCGCGGAATCGCCCGGCGACGTAAAGCGGCTGAAGGAAATCCAGGGCGATTTGCATGAAAGCTTTAAAGACTGGGTAAATACGCGCCGCGCCGAAAAGCTGAAGGGCAGCGATAAGGAATTATTCGAAGGCGCTTTCTGGACAGCCCCGAAAGCGCTGGAACACGGCCTGATCGACGGGCTGGATAATTTACGCCATTTCGCGCATGAGAAGTTCGGCGAAGATATCAAGCTCATTGAATTAAGCCCAGATAAAGGGTGGATTTCGGGCCTGATCCATGGCGATTCCAAAGGGCCGGGCGCAAATCTGCCGCAGGAAATTGCCGACATCGTTGAAGA
>CAZBNG010000137.1:0-4132 GCA_964493095.1 uncultured Pseudobdellovibrionaceae bacterium | reverse complement strand
AAGCTCCCAAACTTTCTTTCACCTGTTGCGCCACCTGCGCCGGCACCGGCTCATAGTGATCAAACAGCATGGTGTATTGCGCGCGTCCCTGAGACATTGAGCGCAATGTGTTGATGTAACCGAACATGCTGGCCAGCGGGACGAAAGCATCGATAACCTTCGCGTTACCGCGGTCACCCATGTTGTTTACCTGGCCACGGCGTGAGTTCAGGTCGCCGATGATATCGCCCATATATTCCTCGGGGGTCACAACTTCGACCTTCATCATCGGCTCCAGAAGCTGAACGCCGGCTTTTGCCATACCTTCTTTAAACGCTGCTTTTGCCGCGATTTCGAACGCCATCACGGATGAGTCGACATCGTGGTACGCGCCGTCAACCAAGCGGATTTTGAAATCCAGAACCGGGAAGCCTGCGATAATGCCGGTTTCTTTGGCAATGTCGAAACCTTTCTGAACGCCGGGGATGTATTCCTTGGGAATAGCGCCGCCGACGATCTCGGATACGAACTGGAAACCGGAGCCGGGTTCGCCGGGCTCGAATACGGCGGAAAGTTTCGCGAACTGACCGGAACCGCCGGTTTGCTTCTTGTGGGTGTAATCCACTTCCGCTACCTTGGTGATGGTTTCGCGGTATGCAACCTGCGGCGCACCGATATTTGCCTCTACCTTGAATTCACGCTTCATACGGTCAACGATGATGTCGAGATGCAGCTCGCCCATGCCTTTAATGATCGTCTGGCCGGATTCATGATCGACAGATACGCGGAAAGAGGGATCCTCGGCAGCAAGACGCTGAAGCGCCTGCGACATTTTTTCCTGGTCGGCTTTTGTCTTGGGTTCGACGGCAATCTCGATCACCGGCTCTGGAAACTCCATGCGCTCCAGAACAATGGGGTTTGCAGGATCGCAAAGCGTGTCACCGGTCGTCGTATCCTTCAGACCGACAAGCGCAACAATATCACCGGCTTCGGCGTATTTAACCTCTTCGCGGTTGTTTGAGTGCATAAGAAGCATGCGGCCGATACGCTCTTTCTTGTCCTTTACGGAGTTCAGAACATAGGAACCGGATTCCAGCTTGCCGGAGTAAATACGGATAAATGTCAGGGAGCCCACAAAGGGGTCGTTCATGATCTTGAATGCCAGACCGGAGAACGGCGCTTCGTCTGACGGCGGACGGGTATCGTCTTCGTCGCTGTCCACTTTTTTGCCACGCACGTTGCCGGCATCGACCGGAGACGGCAGGAAGTCGGCAACAGCATCCAGAAGCGGCTGAACGCCCTTGTTTTTAAATGCGGAACCACACATCATCGGGATCAGCTTGGAGGAAACCGTGCCCTTGCGGATACATTTCTTCAGCGTTGCCATGTCGGGCTCTTTGCCTTCCAGATACTGTTCCATGGCATCGTCATCCATTTCAACAGCCATCTCGATCATTTTTTCGCGGTATTCCTTGGCTTTATCGAGCAGGTCGGCCGGAATGTCAGTTTCGACAAACTCGGCACCCAGCGTTTCAGCCTTCCAGATAATGGCCTTCATCTTCAGAAGATCAATGATTCCTTCGAAATTGCTTTCTTCTCCAATCGGAAGAGTGATAACAAGCGGGTTAATACCAAGGCGGCTTTTCACAGAGGCGATACAATCATAGAAGTTCGCGCCGATTTTATCCATTTTGTTCGCGAAAATGATACGGGGAACGCGGTATTTGTCACCCTGACGCCAAACCGTTTCCGTTTGCGGCTCAACGCCCTGGTTGCCGTCGAGAAGACATACAGCACCATCCAGAACGCGCATAGAGCGCTCCACTTCAATTGTGAAGTCCACGTGACCGGGTGTATCGATAATGTTGAAACGCATGGTTTCACCGGGATTGGTACCGTCGGCCGGCCCCTTCCAGAATGTCGTGGTCGCAGCAGAAGTAATCGTGATGCCACGCTCCTGCTCCTGCTCCATCCAGTCCATCGTTGCCGCGCCGTCGTGCACTTCGCCGATTTTGTGAGATTTACCTGTGTAGTACAGGATACGCTCGGTCGTCGTGGTCTTACCGGCATCGATGTGCGCCATGATGCCAAAGTTACGGTAACGTTCTATCGGGGTCTCGCGTGTCATTATTCTTCTTTTCTCTCGTGTGTCTTTTATCTGTTATCGTTGTTACCAGCGGTAGTGAGCAAACGCCTTGTTCGCATCCGCCATTTTATGGGTGTCGTCACGCTTTTTAACCGCGTTGCCACGCTCATTGGCAGCATCAAGCAGTTCGCCCGCCAGACGGTCCGTCATCGTGTTTTCACCGCGTTTGCGGGCCGCATCGATCAACCAGCGCATCGCCAGTGCCATAGCGCGGTCATGACGTACTTCAACCGGAACCTGATACGTGGCACCGCCAACGCGGCGGGAACGCACCTCAAGACGCGGCTTGACGTTTTTCAGAGCATCATGGAACAGGCGCAGCCCCTTGCTCTTCGCAGCAACCGCATCGCCCGATCCGGTCTCGCCTTCTTTTTCGTCTTCATCGCCCGACTTGTTCTGGTTGGCGGCCTTGCTTTCCAGAATTTCAATCGCGCCGTAAACAATACCTTCGGCAATTGACTTTTTCCCGTCCAGCATGACGTTATTGATGAATTTGGACAGCACCAGATCCGCAAATTTCGGATCGGGAAGAATTTCTCTTTTTTCTGCTCTATGGCGACGTGACATCTTTATCTACCTCTTATTTCGGTCGTTTCACGCCGTAGCGGGAACGGGATTGTTTACGATCTTTAACGCCCTGGGTGTCCAAAGCACCACGAATGATAGTATAGCGCACGCCGGGAAGGTCCTTCACACGGCCGCCGCGCACCAGCACAACAGCGTGCTCCTGGAGGTTGTGACCTTCGCCTGGAATGTAGCAAATCACCTCAATCCCCGTCGTCAGACGCACCTTGGCCACTTTACGAAGGGCCGAGTTCGGTTTCTTTGGTGTCGTCGTGTACACACGTGTACAAACGCCGCGGCGCTGCGGATTGCTTTTCAGCGCGCGGTTTTTCTTTGCTTTGACAACCTGTGCCCGGGGCTTCCGGATCAATTGCTGTATCGTTGGCATATGTTTTAAGCCTCTTTAATTTATCAATCAAATTTTAAGGATGGCCGCATATAGCGCGGAAATGTGCTAAAAGTCAATCCCTATTACAGCGCCCGCTATACGAGGCTGCATAAGACTTTTTGCAGAGCATCCTTTGATCCGGATGGTGCGCCCCGTAGATCAAAAACCACAGGGCAACCCGAATTTTGCGCGGAATATAGCGGCAAGCTATAGATACGTCAAGAAGTTATTTTACAAACATGTTTAAGGGCTTTGAAAGCCGTATTCTGAGTATTATTGATAATCAAAATACCGTGTTTCGACGTCACCTGAATTTCTGGCGGGCCACACTACGTTACGGATACTAGTATACTCTCCATCTACACCGGAATGATGTACTCTGTGGGTCGGCTTTTCGGCAGAAACGCACCCTGCCAAAGGTCCTTGATTGGGGAAAACAAATACAGCAGGCCGGAATTCTCCTTCTACTCTTTCACCCGCACACCACCTCAAATGACTCCTCTCATAACCTTTTCTTACACCCCGCGCATACGCAGCGGCACCTTCAAATGTACGATGAAGTGAAAATCCATCTGATTCCGCACCATCGTGCCATTCCAACACGAAAACCTTGTCATCCTGTGTCTGAGGGTCGGTCATTGTTATTCCTTTCCAGCATACTTTCTTCATTTTTTATGGTATTGAGAATTTTATCCAAAACAATAATTCAATTTATGTCAACAAAAAACCGCTCCATCGGGAACGGCTTTTCAGGTTTCAATAGGCGGTATAACCCACCCCGCCCCCATCAGGAAAAGAATTTAAAAAAGAAAAAGGAGCCTGACCAAAGGCTCCTTTTAAAAGAATTATCGGTGAAAACCCTAACCGTTCGCGGCTTCGCGATGCTCTTCGCCTTCGGAAAGAGCGAGGGCTTCGTCCTCGGAACCTTCCAGCGCAGCTTCCTGCTCCTGCTGGGCGGCAATCGCCTCTGCGTCGCGGCCGGCGGCCACGCGCTTGATTCCGTTGACATAGGCCCCTGTACCGGCCGGGATCAGGCGACCGACGATCACGTTTTC
>CAZBNG010000136.1:0-4170 GCA_964493095.1 uncultured Pseudobdellovibrionaceae bacterium | reverse complement strand
GACGGAGGGCAGGGTGAGGGCGCGGGCGAGGAAGGCCTTGTCACTGCCCGGTTCCAGGCATTGCTCCAGCAGCGTGCCGATGGTTTCCATGAATGGCGCGCTGACCTCCTTGCTGTCCTCATCAATCATGCGGTTTAGGGTGCGCAGGTATAGCTGCTGCCCGGCTTCCCAACGGTTAAAGCCATCGCTGTCATGCCGCAGCAGGAAGGAAAGTTCGCTGTCTTCCAATTCTGTTGTTAGCTTTACCGGCGCGGAGAAATTACGCAGCACGGAAGGAACGGGTTTGCTTGCCACATTTTTGATAGTGAAGCTTTGGCTTTCTTCTGTCAGTTGCAAAGTTTCCTGCGCTATATCCGCGCCGTTTTCATTGAGTAGCCCAACGGTTACAGGAATGTGCATAGGCTTTTTGTTTTTCTGGCCCGGCGTATCAGGAATTTTTTGCTTTAAGAAAACATCGTAAGATTTTGATTTTTCATTATATTTACCTTCGAAAGATATTTCCGGCGTTCCGGCCTGTTCGTACCACAGGCGGAATTGTGTCAGGTCCTTGCCGCTGGCATCTTCCATACATTTAATCCAGTCCTCGCATGTTGCTGCCTGCCCGTCATGGCGGGAAAAATAAAGGTCTGTCGCTTTCCTGTAAGTCTCCGGTCCCAAAATGGTGTGGAACATGCGGATGACTTCCGCGCCTTTTTCATACACGGTCATGGTGTAGAAATTGTTGATCTCTATATAGTTGTCCGGGCGGATCGGGTGAGCGAGCGGTCCGGCATCTTCGGTAAATTGCAGGCGGCGCAAATGCTGCACATCGTCAATGCGTTGTACGGCGCGGGAATTCATATCGCTTGAGAATTCCTGATCGCGGAAAACGGTGAGACCTTCTTTCAGCGAGAGTTGGAACCAGTCGCGGCAGGTCACGCGGTTGCCGCTCCAGTTATGGAAGTATTCATGGGCGATCACGCTTTCCACCCGCATGAAGTCGCCATCGGTTGCTGTATCCTGATGGGCGAGGACGAGGGCGGTGTTAAAAATATTGAGCGATTTGTTTTCCATCGCCCCCATGTTGAAATCGCTGACCGCCACGATATTGAAGACATCAAGATCATATTCCAGACCGTACACATCCTCATCCCATTTCATGGATTTTTTTAAGGACTCCATGGCGTGGGCGCACTGGCCTTCGTCTCCGGGGCGTACGAAAATATACAGGTCGACCAGACGGTCTGTCTTTGTCGTGTACGTGTCATGAATATGGGTGAGGTTTCCCGCCACCAGCGCGAAGAGGTAGCAGGGCTTGCGCCAGGGGTCTTCCCAGACGGTAAAATGCCGATCGTTTTCCAGCTCGCCGCCCTCTACGCGGTTGCCGTTGCTCAAAAGTACGGGAAATTTCTTATCTGCCTCAATTCTTGTGGTGAAAGTCGTCATCACATCGGGGCGGTCGGGATAAAATGTAATGCGCCGGAACCCTTCCGCTTCACATTGTGTACAGTAAGTATCCCCAGACTTATACAGTCCTTCAAGGCGCGTATTTTCCTCGGGTTTAATGCGCGTGGCGATCTCCATCGTAAATTCACCATCCGGCACGCGGGCAAAGGAAAGGCCGCTTTCATCCACAGAGTAATCCTCCGTCTTTTCCCCGTTGATTTTCACATGGCGCAGCTCCAGCTCTTCGCCGTTCAGGAAAAGTGGCGTGCGGCCCGTACCCGGCTTGCGGCTGAGCGTCATGGTTGCGGTCACATTGGTGTAACCGTCAAAAATCTGGAACAACAGGTCTAGATGTCCGATGTCAAACGGGTAGGGTTTGTAATCTTTCAGGTAAATCGTCCGGGGCGTGTCGGTTCTCATGCTGGTCCTTATTGGCGTTCTATGAATGATTCTGTCATTATAGAATGCATGAAAACCCCGGTTTTGGAAACAGAGCGTTTAATCCTGCGGCCCATCTCCATGGACGATGCGCCGGCTATTCAGAAACATTTTAATAACTGGGAGATTATTAAAAACCTGGCAATGGTTGTGCCGTGGCCCTACCCGGATGACGGCGCGGAAACTTTTATCAGGGAAAATGCGTTACCGCGCATGCGCGATAAAGGCGATATGATCTGGGTTATAATTCCGAAAGCCGGACCGCAGGAAGCAATAGGCGTTATTGATTTTGGTATTGGAAAAAGTGCCCATGGAGAGCGCGGTTTCTGGCTGGCACAGGAATTTCAGGGGCAGGGTATGATGAGCGAAGCGGTCGCCGCCGTGAATGATTTTCTGTTTTTTGATTTTGGTTTAGAAAAATTTACGGTCGTTAATGCCCTTATGAACAGCGCCTCACGGCGGGTCAAAGAAAAGACGGGAGCTGTCTTTTTGAGGCATGGCGAACTGGAACACCATAATGGCGAGAGCAGGACGGAAGTCTGGGAAGTCACCCGCGAGAACTGGGCGACTATTCGCGGGCGAAAATAGGGCCGTCATTGCGAGGAGCGTCAGCGACAAAGCAATCCAGAAATGGCTACTGGATTGCCACGCTCTTTTCAGTCGCTCGCAATGACGATTTTATGATCATTTTATACGGCGCAGGCTATAGATTGTGTGGATTGCTTCCCCTTGCTTACGCAGGGGGGCGCAATAACGATTGCGGGTTAAACTTTCAGCGCCATGTCATTACGGTGGATAAGCTCTATGCGGCCCGCATAACCAAGCAGGGTTTCAATGTCACCGCTTTGCTTGCCGGCGATTTTCCCGGCATCGGCGGCGGAGTAGGCGGATAGGCCCATGCCGACCTCGTAACCCTGCAGGGTTTTAATCTCTACGGCATCACCGCGCTGGAAAACGCCTTCCACACGCTTCACGCCGATGGGAAGCAGGCTTTTACCGTCTTTTAGGGCCTTCAGGGCGCCTTCATCGATAAAAATGCTGCCTTTCGGGTTTAAATGGGAGCCGATCCACGTTTTGCGGGCGCTTTTTGTATCGTTTTTGGCCAAAAACAGCGTTGATTTTGCCTCATTATCCTCCAAAAGTGACTTTATGGGGTTGTTTTGCGTGCCTTTGGCGATGATAAGCGGTATTCCGGCCTGAGAGGCAGCCATGGCGGCATCGATTTTCGCCCGCATCCCGCCGACGGAAAGGCCGGAGAGCGCTTCGCCCGCCATGCCGATATGTTCCTCGGTGATATCTTCCACCACGGCGAAATGCTGCGCCTGTGGATTGGTGTGGGGGTTATCGGTGTATAACCCGTCGGTGGTGGAGAATAAAATCACCGCATCCGCCATGACCATTTGCCCGACACGCACGGCCAGCCTGTCATTATCGCCGAAACGGATCTCGGCGGTGGAGACGGTATCGTTCTCGTTAATAATGGGAATAATATTTTTTCCCACCAGCGTATAAAGCGTTTCACGCGCATTCAGATGGGCGCGGCGGTTTTCGGTCTCGCTCATGGTGAGCAGGACCTGCGCAACCGTAATGCCCGCCTTGGCAAAGGCGTCGCGGTAGGCGGAGAATAAATGCGGCTGACCAACGGCGGAAGCGGCCTGTTTTAGCTCCAACGGAATGGAGGAGGGCGGAGTGTTGATCGGAATATCAAGAAACTTGCGCCCCGCGGCGATGCCGCCCGATGATACGATGATAACCTTGTGATTTTTTGCCAGATCGCTGATATCGCTGACGAAGGATTCAATCCAGTCGTATTTAAGCTCCCCGGTTTCCTGATCGGCCACCAGAACGGAACCGATTTTAACAATGATCGTTCCGGCGTTCTGAATGGTTTCCAGGGCGGTTGCGGGTAAGGTCACGCTGTAAATTCTTCCTCTTGCTGTTTTTCCTGCTCATGCGCCCTGAACGCTTTGATGTGTTCCATCATTTCGAACAGGACTTTTTCCACGCCTTCGCCGGAAACGGCGGAGATTATATGAACCGGTTTTTTTATGGCTTTGGACAGTGTGCGCGCCTGCTCCGCGGCCAGCTCGGCCCCCAGCGCGTCGGCCTTGTTCAGGGCGATAATTTCCGGGGGTGACGCGCGGCCGGGGCCGGGGCCTCGTCTTCCTCGAGCTCGATCTCGCCGACGATGATCGCGCCATCGCGGAGCCGGACGAGCGTCTTGCCCGGCGGGGCGGTGCTCATCGCGGAGAACGGAGGCTCGCCGAAGTAGCTCGAGAGGGCGTCGTAGAGATGCTGACGCGCGCC
>CAZBNG010000135.1:0-4226 GCA_964493095.1 uncultured Pseudobdellovibrionaceae bacterium | reverse complement strand
ATGACCGGAGCCGCTGCTCAGACTGTTGTCTCTGCGGTACCACCAGTTCATCAGGCGGGTGCGGAGCCAGCCTTTTTTGGTAGCGCGGATGCCCGCAAGGAAGCGGTCAAGCTGGCGCGGGAGGCTAAAACGCTGGAGGAACTGCGCGAGGTTATTGCGCAGTTTGACGGTATTTCCCTGAAAAAAACGGCAACCAATCTGGTGTTCTGCGATGGCAATCCAAAGGCCAGGGTTATGCTGGTGGGGGAAGCGCCGGGGGCGGATGAGGACCGTGAGGGCAAACCGTTTGTCGGTGTTTCGGGGCAGCTTCTGGATAAAATTCTGGCCTGCATTAATCTTAGCCGTAAGGAGGAAGACCCGCAAAAGGCGGTTTATATTTCTAATATCCTGAACTGGCGCCCTCCGGGCAATCGTACGCCTTCCCCGGCGGAGGTGGATGTGAGCTTGCCGTTTATCGAGCGGCATATCCAGCTCGTTAAGCCCGAGGTGTTGATCTTATGTGGCGGGGTGTCCGCCAAAGCGTTACTGGGTAGCGGTGACAGCATTTCCCGCTTGCGTAAGAAATGGCATGATTATCTTCCCCAAACCCCTGAATACAGGGAGACGGCTAAACCTATTTCAGCAATTGCCACATATCACCCGGCCTATCTTCTGCGCACCCCTTCTCAGAAAAGAGCCGTATGGCAGGATATGCTAATGTTGCAAGAAAGCTTGCAATCTTAACTTTTTCCATATATACAACCCGCTTTATGAAATACCGCCACTAAAAGTGGCGGGTTTCCGTATGAACCAATTGAAATATAAGCTTTTAGCTTATAGACAGATATAAGGGTATCGTGTATGTATGAGTGGATCATGACAAGAGACAGTGTATTTAAACTCGCGCGTTTTGCGTTGGCTGCCTGTGTGCTCTGCCTGATTTATGCGGGTGGGGTAAGGATGTCGTCGGCGACTATACCTGTCCCTGAACCCAAGCCCGCTTCTTTAAATCCCTTCCTTGCTGCTGCTCCTGTCCCCTCTTTAAAACCTGAAACATTAAATGCCGATCTGGCCGTCATACCCGTTCCGGTTTCAAAACCTGTTGCGGGCAGCGTCGAAGCGGATGCAACGCCGGTTTTTTCTTCAACCCCGGCTATGCCGGGCGATGAGCCTGAAGAATTACCGGTTCCCGATGCCAAGCCGCTTGAGGTGAAAGTTAAGGCTGCCTTAATTATTCCTGCGCATAAGCCGATGCCTGTGGGGCTTGACCCGATTTCCGATTCTGACGTTGAAACTTACAAAAAGATTTTTGCGCTTCAGGCTGCCGGCAAAATCGACGAAGCCAATGAAGAGTTTGCCAACCTGAAGGATTACCGGTTGCGTGGCCACGTGCTTTTCCAGCGTTATATGCACCCCACCGCCTACCGTTCTCATTTTGACGAGTTGCGTAATTGGATGGAAATGTATGCGGATCTTCCGCGCGCCGAAAAAATCTATAAACTTGCCCTGTCCCGCAAACCGGCCGGTTTCCGTGAAAAGGTGAGGGAGCCTAAACAGGCCCGCGGTGTCGGTTATCTGCGTGAGCCGACCGTCCGCCGCGCAAAAATTTACCGGTCATCCAGAGAGCGCACGAAAGCGCAGGAAGCTGAAATTCAAAAACTTGAACGCCAGACCTACCGGGATATTTCACGCAATTCACCGACGCGGGCCTATAAGCGCCTGAAAAGCTCGGGGGTTCGTTCCTATATGGACGCCGTGGAAATCGACACGCTTAAGGCCAATATCGCGCGCGGCTATCTTTATGCAGGCAAGCCTGATGAAGCGCACGCGCTCGCCCTGGAGGCGTTGAAACGTTCCGGTGACAGAGTGCCGCTGGCTGGCTGGATCGCCGGGCAGGTGGCATGGCGCGAGGGTGATTACAAGCATGCGGCTAAGTATTTCTCTTTGACCGGAGAATCAAAATACGCGTCTGGATGGGTTGCTTCTGCCGGGGCGTTCTGGACGGCCCGCTGCTATATGCGTACGGGCAATGTTCGTGAAGTTAGCCGTTGGTTGCGGGAATCTGCCTCGCATTCCCATACGTTCTATGGGCTTGTCGCCACACGGGCTTTGGGGCGCGATTTTGATTTCAATTGGGACACTCCCGACTTTACAGAGGATGCCTACAAAACCCTGGCCAGAAATCCTGCCGGCCTCAGAGCCATGGCGCTGGCGCGGGCCGGGCAGGTTCATCTGGCTGAAGCTGAGTTGATGCGCCTTGACCCTCATGGTGATGCCAAGCTGAAAAATGCCATGCTGGCCTATGCCGGTTATGAGGGGCTTCCCGGTCTGGCATTCAGGCTGGGCAACTCCCTGCAAACCGCCGACGGGCGTTTTTATGATTCGGCGCTTTACCCGATGGGCCCCTGGGATACCCACGAAGATTATAATATAGATAGTGCTCTGATGCATGCGATCATGCGTCAGGAATCGCGTTTTGACCCGCTGGCCGAGAGCCGCAGCGGTGCCAAGGGGCTTATGCAGCTTATGCCTGCGACAGCCAGCTATGTTTCGGGAAATCGTGCGTACCGTGATAAAGACGAGCAGTACAAACTGCTTGATCCGGAAACAAATCTTGAAATCGGGCAGCGCTATCTTGCTGAGCTTCTCAGGTTACCACAGGTTAAGGGTGACCTGTTCTCGCTTTTGGTGGCGTATAATGCCGGGCCGGGTAATCTGAATAAATGGAAACATGGGAAAGCCGAGGTTGAGGATCCCTTATTGTTTATTGAGAGTATCCCGGTGGCGGAAACACGCGCCTATGTGGAGCGGGTTATCGCCAATTACTGGATTTACCGCCTGCGTGAGGGCCAGCGTGTTGCGTCTCTCGATGCCGTGGCAGAAGGAAAATGGGCCCGTTATGCCGGATATGAAGCGGAGGAACGCGAACGTCCGACAAGGCTGGCCAGCAACGATCCAGAATATTCTTCTTCTCGGCCTGAACGAAGAACGCACAATCAGTGATTTTTCCTGGGCTATAAAATTACGCGAGCAGTTTCTGGACTTCCGGCCAGAGGGCAGGATCGCCAAGGGCTATTACCTTACCTTCACTCTCAAGCGTTAGATTCTTACCATTCCAATCTGTAATCTTTCCGCCTGCACCTTCTATGATGGGTACGAGTGCAAGAAAATCATATGGCGATAAATCGGCTTCCACTACGACATCGGCAAAGCCTGTGGCGAGAAGGGCGTAAGCGTAGCAATCTCCGCCCCATGCCACGAATTTGCAGTGTTTCTCAAAACGTTTATATATGGGGGGAAGGTCATCGAACATGGCCGGAGTCGTGCTGCAGACTCGCGCCATATCAAGGGCAGGACAGGTTGCCGTTTTTATTGGACGGTCCTGGAAATCTGGTCCGAGATGAGCATTTGAATAGGCGGTTTTATGACCTTTTATGCCTACCCAGCGTTCTTTCATTATGGGCTGATCGATAATGCCCAACACCGGGACACTGTTTTCGCAAAGGGCGATCAGCGTTCCAAAGGTTGCACGGCCGATGGCAAACGACTTCGTACCGTCAATCGGATCAATGACCCATGTGCGGCCGTTTCTGCTTTCTTTGATGCCGAATTCTTCCCCGAATATTCCATCTTCGGGATAGGTTTCTTCGATCATTTCCCGCAGTTTTTTCTCCACTCCCCGGTCGGCAAGAGTCACAGGGGAGGCATCTCCTTTACTTTCCACCTTAAAATGTGTACGGAAATGCTGCCGGACAATTTTTCCGGCTTCATCGGCGAGACTATTGGCAAAACCCTTAAATTCCTGCATAAATACTCCTTTAATCACTAAAGAAATAGAGTTCAGACTATGAAGACAGTCAACGATATCCGCAACGAATTTTTAGGATTCTTTGAAAAGAACGGCCATACACAGGTGCCATCCAGTCCCCTTGTGCCCGATAACGATCCGACACTAATGTTCGCCAATTCGGGAATGGTGCAGTTTAAAAACATTTTCACCGGGGCTGAGAAACGCGAATATAAGCGGGCCACGACGGCGCAAAAATGCGTACGCGCGGGCGGGAAGCATAACGACCTTGAGAATGTCGGGTATACGGCGCGTCACCATACATTTTTTGAGATGCTCGGTAACTTTTCCTTCGGCGATTACTTCAAGGAAGAAGCGATTTCCTTTGCTTGGGAACTGGTGGCCAAAAATTTCGGCATGCCCAAAGATAAATTGCTGGTTACAGTTTATTCCGAGGATG
>CAZBNG010000134.1:0-4282 GCA_964493095.1 uncultured Pseudobdellovibrionaceae bacterium | reverse complement strand
GCGTTTTTGGCGGATGTTTGAACGGTTTTAATCGTTGTTCAGGCGCTGAGTTTCTAAAAGCGCTGGCTGTGGCAAAACCCGATGTTCCTGTTGTTGCTAATGATGAATTCGGGGAATTGCTTTGGACCCAGCCTCTTACTCAATGGCTTGAGAGAGCCATTGGCTAAGCACATTTATCTGTTCCGGCTCCATTAGCGAAGGAACGTGACCGCAATCCTTAAATACGTGCAGGTCGAAATCCGGTCCGGTGGCCTGCATTTTATCGATAATCTCTTTGGTCAAAATGACAGATTTTTCCCCCCATAACAGTAAAGTAGGGATTTTAATTTTCCGCCAGTAATCCCATAAATTTTCGCTGCCGATTGGGGCGGTTTTGAAAATCTCCGCGATAGTGGGATCGTAGGCATAGGTGATTTTACCGTTATCAAGTTTGCGGTTGTTATGCCGGGCCATATGCGTCCATTGCTCATCGCTTACCGGGCCCCATGTCAGGCCGCGCGTCTCGCGCATCCGCTTTTCCAGCGCGGCAACGTCGTCAAATTCGTAGTTTTGCGAAATCACATGGTGGATGAAATCAAGGGCAGGTTTGGGAACTTCGGGCCCGACATCGTTGATGATCAGGCGTTTGATCGGGGAAGTTTTCATGCCCGCCAGCCGGATTCCTAAAAGCCCGCCCAGGGAAATGCCGATCCAGCCAACCTGCTTCAGGCCGAGATGCCCGAGCAGAGCAAGCAGGTCTTCGCAGTAAAGATCGTAATTGTAATCAAGCGGATTTTCTAAAAAATCGCTCTGGCCGCGCCCGGCGAGATCAACGGCAATCAGGCGGTAGCCATTCTTGACAAGGGCCGGGGCCAGGTAATCGAAATCCGATCCGTTTCCCGTCAGGCCGTGAACGCCGATAATGGCGGAAGCGTTTTCATCGCCCCAATCGCGGTAAGCGATTTTGTGAGTGGGGCGCTCTAGGAAAGCTTGCCGTGGCATTGCTTGAACTTTTTACCCGAACCGCAAGGGCAGGGGGCGTTGCGCGGCACTTTATTCCATGTCTGAGGATCGTTTTTGTCAAAAACGTTTTTTACGGGCTTTTGCGGGAACGGTTCAACATTACCCGTTGGTTGCTGTTGTTGTCCTTGCAATGCCGGGTCGGAACGCGTCTCGTGCATTTCTTGGTTGGGGTTCATAAAGGAGGGCAGGATGAGGCCGGGCCCGTTTTCATCCATATTGATTTCCACGTAAGACAATGTCTGCGTTACACTTTCACGCAGGTTGTTCAGGAGCATTTCGAATAGCGCGAAGGCCTCGGTTTTGTATTCGTTCAGCGGGTCGCGCTGGCCGAAGGCGCGCAGGTTGATGCCCTGACGAAGGTGGTCGAGCTGAAGCAAGTGTTCCTTCCAGCCGTGATCAAGGAGTTGCAATAGCACTCCTTTTTCCACTTGTCTCCAGGTTTTTGTGCCGTATTGCGACGCTTTTCGTGCCATCAGTTTGTCAGAGGCATCGGTTATGCGTTCGGTAATTTCGTTTTCGGCGATTCCTTCTTCTTTTGCCCAGTCGGGAATAGGAAGGTCAAGCCCCAGAAGCCGTTGTACTTCTGTCTTCAGGCCCTCCGTATCCCATTTTTCGGCGTATGCATTAGGCGGGATATGCCGTTCGATCAAGTCGTCAATAACATCAAGGCGCATGTCCATAATCATATCTTCAGCGCTTTCCGCTTCCATGATTTCGCGCCGCTGTTCGTAAATCACCTTGCGCTGGTCATTCATAACGTTGTCGTATTTAAGCAGGTTTTTACGCACTTCGAAATTCATGCCTTCAACTTTTGCCTGTGCGCGTTCCAGCATTTTGGAGATCAGCGGGTGCTCAAGAGATTCTCCTTCCTGCAGGCCGACAGAGGAATTCAGCAGTGATTCCAGACGATCTCCTGCGAAAATCCGCATCAGGTCATCTTCTACGGAAAGGAAGAAAATAGTGGCACCCGGGTCGCCCTGTCGCCCGGCCCGGCCGCGGAGCTGGTTGTCGATGCGCCGCGATTCATGGCGCTCCGTACCAATTACACAAAGGCCTCCTGCCTCTTTGACTAGTTGCTTGTTGTTTTCAATCTGGGTTGTAATCTCGATTTCCGCCTTGGTTCTTTTCTCTTCACTCCAGCTTGGGTCTATTTCATGAAGAATGCGCATTTCGGCATTGCCGCCGAGTTGGATGTCGGTTCCGCGTCCGGCCATGTTCGTGGCGATCGTTACGGCGCCGGGTTGTCCGGCCTGTGCGATGATCTGCGCTTCGTGTTCGTGATAACGGGCGTTCAGGACGTGGTGGGGGATTTTTTCCTTTTTAAGGGCGGCGGAAAGTTGTTCCGATTTTTCAATGGAAACCGTGCCCACCAGAACCGGCTGCTGCCGTTCGCGGCAATCGCGGATCAGGTTGATAATCGCCTGATTTTTTTCCGCCATGGAGCGGTAAATTTTATCGTCGTGGTCGATACGGGCGATAGGCAGGTTGGTCGGCATTTCAACAACGCCCAGATTGTAAATTTCCTGAAATTCAGCCGCTTCAGTGACGGCGGTTCCGGTCATGCCCGCCAGTTTTGGATAAAGGCGGAAATAGTTCTGGAAGGTGATGGAAGCCAGAGTCTGGTTTTCCTTTTGCACTTCCACGCCTTCCTTGGCTTCGATGGCCTGGTGCAATCCTTCGGATAGACGGCGGCCGTCCATCATCCGGCCGGTAAATTCGGCGATCAGAACGACCCGGTTGTCTTTAATGATGTAGTCCTTATCGAGGTGAAATAATTTATGCGCGCGCAGTGCCTGGTTTACATGGTGAACCAGCGCGATGTTCTGTATGTCGTATAGGTTTCCTTCTTTTATCAGGCCGCTTTTTTCCAGAAGATTTTCTATTTTTTCGGTGCCTTCTTCTGTCAGGATAACGGTCTTATGTTTTTCATCCATCTCGAAATCTTCGGCGGTTAGCTGCGGAATAATTTTGTCCGCCGCCGCATAAAGCGATGTATTACTATCGGAAGGTCCGGAGATGATGAGTGGGGTTCTGGCTTCGTCGATAAGAATCGAGTCGACTTCATCAACAATAGCGAAATTAAATGGGCGCTGGACCATCTGTTCAAGGCGGAACTTCATATTGTCGCGCAGATAGTCAAAACCAAACTCGTTATTTGTGCCGTAAGTGACATCGCATGCATAGGCGTTTTTACGTTCATCGTCTCGAATACCGTTGATAATGCACCCTGTTGTAAGACCTAGTGCGGCGTAAACCTTACCCATCCATTCAGCGTCGCGTTTTGCCAGATAATCGTTCACGGTTACAACGTGCACACCTTTGCCTTCCAGCGCGTTAAGGTAAACCGCCAGCGTGGCAACCAGCGTTTTCCCCTCGCCGGTGCGCATTTCGGCGATTTGGCCCTGATGCAGTGCCATGCCGCCAATCAGTTGCACATCGTAATGGCGTTGGCCCAATGCGCGCTTTGCAGCTTCCCGGACCGCCGCAAAAGCTTCGTGCGCAATATCGTCAAGTGTTTCTCCATTCTGGATACGCTGGCGAAATTCAGTTGTTTTTGCTTTTAACTCGTCGTCGCCGAGTTTTTCGAATTCAGGCTCCAGCGCGTTGATAGGGGCAACGTGACGTTCAAGTTTTTTCAGTACGCGGTCGTTACTGGTACCAAAGATTTTCGCGGCTAAAGCTAACAACATTTCAGTCCTGTCTTGATTATGATGATCTGATATAAGCATCCGGGCGCAAGGCGTCAATAAGAGTCATGCTTTTGGGGATTTTAGGCGTTGAAAAGGAAATCGCTATTGGTTAGGCTTGCATCCGTCAAATTCACCAACAGCGAGGTGCGTGTCGTGAAAAACTTAAGAAAAAATCAATCTGGTAATGCGGTCATAATCATTCTTGTCGTGTTGGCTTTAGCGGGAATAGGCGTTCTTGCCTATTTTTCGGGCTATCTTACCGGCGATCAGAAGCGTGAAGAAGCGGCTGTAAGCACTGAAAATCAAGATGTTTCTGAAGCGGTGCCCCAGGAAACCGTCGGCGATGAAGTGAAACCACAGATGGAGGTTGAACCAGGAAACCCGGTCATAGCTAAAGTCGGAAACGAGGAAATCACACGACAGGACCTTTTTGCATATATTAGTAAATTGCCCCCACAGGTTCGCCAGCAGCCTATTGATCAGGTTTTCGCCTTGGCGCAGGAGCAGGTAGTTAATGACCGCCTGCTGGAGAAAAAAGCGGAAGCGGCAAATCTTGCAAACGATCCCGCTGTGCTTAAAGAGGTTGATGA
>CAZBNG010000133.1:0-4328 GCA_964493095.1 uncultured Pseudobdellovibrionaceae bacterium | reverse complement strand
ATCGAAAATCCCGGCGCGGTTGATGTGGATGTTGGTTTATATATAGGCGCCGCTTTTGTCTTTTGACCGCACGGCGCGGCCCTCCGGCGTAATATCGTAATCCCCGGCTCCTTGGGTTAAAACCATGGTTTTTAAGGGTTGAAGCAGGAGCAGGATATCCATTTTATCCGGGTTCCATGCCGCGCGCAGCCGCTCCAGCGCATTTTGGCCGGGGGCATCCGTCCATAACCCGTCACCGCTCAGGACAAAGAAATCCTCACCATTAAAATCGCCGATTGCCTTTTTTATACCGCCGCCTGTATCAAGCAGTTCCAACTCATGGGAAAAGCGGATTTCCGGGGTTTTCAGACCGCTCAGGCGCTGCTCTATCTGGCTGCCCAGATAATGAAGGTTGACCGTGGCTTGCGTAATTCCGGCATCGCGCAGATGGTCAAGCGTACGCTCTATCAGGCTGCGGCCCACCACGCTGACCAACGGTTTGGGCGTGGTTTCGGTATAGGGGCGCAGGCGCTTGCCCAGCCCGGCGGCGAGGATAAAGGCTTTATCAGGTTTGCGGGCGGGGTTATTCATGGCGGGTAATCTCAATCTGTCTGCGGTCGGGCTGGCCGGGTACGGGGCTAAAAGCAACCTCTATCCGCCGGGCAGGCGTAAGATTCCCAAGGCGTTCCGGCCATTCCACAAGGGCTATCCCCCCATCCAGCGCCTCTTCCCAGCCGATTTCATAGATTTCATCGGGGTCTTTGAGGCGGTAGAGGTCAAAATGCCACAGGGGCGCAAGTGGCGTGTCATAGGTCTGGGCGAGGGTAAAAGTAGGGCTGGGTACTTCTACAGGGTCGGAAAGTTGCGGATGTTCACCATATGTTTCACGTGAAACATTGACCAGTGACCTGACCAGTTCCCGCGCAAAAAGCGTTTTACCCATTCCCAGATCGCCGCGCAGGAAAACAACATCGCCCGCCTGCAGGTTTTTGGCAAAATTGCGGGCAAGCTCCTGCGTGTCGCTTTCGTTTAAACTCAGATGCTGCATGGACTCAAAATTACCATGGGGGCCGTGCAAAAGCTCAGAATTTTTAAATGCCATACACAGGGCAAAATTAATGAATTTTCAGGAATTTATGCTAAACTGGAAGTATGAATAAGGCGATGGGCGGCTTTGTCTTTATCTTTTTTGTGACAATTCTTTTGTCATATTCTGCGTTCTCGCAGGAAACCACAGATGCTTCACAGAGTGTTGTGCCCGCGCTGCCACAGGTTTCAGGACCTGTTGCAGGAGAAGGCGAAGGGACGCAAAGCTCCGCAGAAGAAGGGCCTGCGGCGTCTGAAGGCGAATTTCACATGGACGTCGTGCAGGACCCGATCTGTTTTAATGTTAAAAACGAAGCGCCTTATAGCGTTTTGGGTTCATTCGTAACCGACTATTATATGCGCCCGGACGGTATCAAGGCACGGCACCGTTCCAATTTCCGCCTTGAAGCCGCCGGAAGCGTGCATGAAGAGGGCTATCCACTTGATATTGCAGAATTTTGTACCTATGGGCCGTTTTATCCGGACCATAAGCTGGAATTTGTCCTGCGCACTATTGTCCCGATTTTCTCCTGTAAAACCCGCGTGGAAGACGGTGATATCGTCATCCACGGCGAGCTTCACGAAGACGGATCGCAAAAAACCTGGGCCGATTGCTACGAATAAATTATGTTTTTCAAATAGTTAGTTCGGTCAGGACGCCAAAGCGTTGGCAATTGATTTGGGAATTTTGCTTTTTTTATCCGATTTTCTTTCGAAAGGGATAAAGAGAGACACGCAGGTGCCTTTGTTTTCCTGGCTTTCAAGAGAAACTGTGCCATCGTGCAGTTTGGCGATATTTTTGACCAGCGAGAGGCCGAGACCCGCCCCGCTTTTGGCGGCCATCGGGGATTTTTGCCGTCCGGTTTGCTGGGCGCGTTCGAACGCATCGAAAATGCGGCACTGGTCTTCCTTGGCAATGCCCACGCCCGTATCCCTGACTTCGAAAAGGATGCCTTCCTTCTGTTTTTTCGCGCTTAAGAATATTTCCCCGCCCGGAGGGGTAAACGCGATAGCGTTACGGATCAGGTTGATCAACGCCTGTTTCAGGCGGGTCTGATCCGCTTCGATCGTGCCGATATTCCTGGCACAGGTCAGTGTGAATTTCAGCTCCTCCTTGCGCGCCCACTCATTCACCAGATCGGCGATACTGCTGAGCATGTCGTGAATTTTAACGGTTTGCGGCTCAAGCTTGAGGTAGCCGGCCTCAATGGTGGAGAGATCGAGAATGTCGTCAATCAGGCCGAGCAGCTTGCCGCTCGCCTTCTGCATGTCGTGGGTATATTCCTTCTGGCGGTTGTTCAGCGGTCCAAAATATTCCTGTTCGAGAATTTCTGTGAAGCCCATGATGGCGTTCAGCGGCGTGCGCAACTGGTAGGAAACATTAGCGAGGAAGTCGAGTTTCAGGCGCTCGGCGGTTTCCAGCGCTGTATTCTTATCGCGCAAGGCATTTTCTACGCGCACGCTGTCCGTCACATCGCTGTAAGTCACCAGCACGCCGCCATCAGGCAGCGGGACGGTGGAAAAATCGACCAGCGTGCCGTCGTCGCGGTGGTGGCGCCCTTCGTGCATGATGCGGTCCAGCCCCTTGGCGACAAGCTCTTCGCGGCGTTCGGGCCATTCCTCGGCATTGAAAAACGCTTTCATTTTTTCCACGACGCGGGAGATATGCGGCTGGCCGTCCAGCACTTCCGGGTCCAGATTCCACAGACGGCTGAAAGCCGGGTTCCACAACTTCAGGCGGCCATCCCCGCCATACACGGCCACGGCTTCGGCAAGGTTGTCGAGCGTTTCGCGCTGTACGGCGATCAGGGTGTTATAGGAAGATTCCAGCTCCAGACGGCTGGTAACGTCCTCGAATGTCATCATGAGCCCGCCCATGGAGTGCGGAATGACCAGCAGGCGCAGCGCCCGGCCATCGGGCAGATAGAGCATTTCCTCGTGCGGGTCTATCAGGGAGGTAAACATATCCAGCCAGCTCTGTTTGAAATTCCTGAAATCGGCCTGTTCGGGCAGGCGGCGCATTTCGCGCAGCTTTTCCATGATATCGCCTAGTTTCGGGCGGGTGTTAAGATACTGGTCCTCAAGGTGCCAGAGCTGGGCAAAGGCGCTGTTGTAAAATTCCAGCCTGTGGTCGTCCTTGAACATCGCAATCGCGCTGTGAAGCTGCTCCAGGAGCTCATGGTTGGATTTCTGGTAACGCACCAGTTCGTTTTCCAGCTCTTCCTGCCGGGTGATATCCTCCGAACGTCCGAGGGTCAGTTCGAATTCCGTCAGCGGTATTTCAAGGATTTTCATGAGGCGGCGCTGGCCGCCGATGATCATATGCGTGTCGATTTCCTGAACCTTGTTTTCCTTTAGTGCGGCGGCGGCCTGTTCCACGCCGGGTTGCAGCTGGTCGGGCCGGGTGAATTTCTGGCGGCGTTTTAGCGGCGCAATTTCCTTTTGCTCACGCAGAATATCTTCCCGCGTGGTTTTCATGGCTGTGGCGTAGGCGTCGTTCACCCATATAATTTCCTGGTTTTTATTGCGCAGCCAGCAGGGATTGGGCAAGGCCGCCAGCGCAGCGCGCAGCTCTTCCACCCGGCGGTGATAGATTTCGCGCTGTTTTTCCATCTCGCGCTGGTCGGCGGTTTGCTGTGTAACATCCTCTACCCAAAGAACGTCGAAGCGGTTTTCGCCGTTCAGGTCTTTGCCGCGCGATCCGGAGATATTGTAGGTTTTCTTCTCATCATGGCTTCGCACGGTCAGGGAAAACGGTGTGCCGCTCTCATGCAGGCGGCTAAACATGCTTTCCAGCGCCGCCGCGTCGCCCGGGGACAGGCAGGCCTGTATATCGCTGACGCTTTCCAGTGCATTCAACCCGAGGGTTGTGCAGAAATTCTGGCTGTAGGCCAGAGAACCATCCTGCGCCCAGCCGCAATACTCGCCGGGAAAGGCGGTCAGGAAAGCTTCAAAGCGGGATTTTTCAGCCATAACGGCCGCTTTTCCTGTCAGGGCGCTTAAAAACCCCAACAGCCCGCCGCGTTGTTTCTTGGATATAATATCGTTGCTCACGATTTAAGTGTAAGAACAGGTAGTTTAAAGAACAAGTGGGAATTTGTTAAAGGCTAAAGAAGCGTTAGGCGGCCACGAGCTGCTCTGTCAGCGCTTCCGCGTTTTTCTTTGATAATTCCCGGTGAAACGTCTCAAGGATCATTTCCCTGGCTTTGGGGTCCATTGCTTCCCACATTATTTCAGGACTTTCCGAACCCATCAACTCTATA
>CAZBNG010000132.1:0-4457 GCA_964493095.1 uncultured Pseudobdellovibrionaceae bacterium | reverse complement strand
CAAAAAGTTTTAATTTATAGCCCTGCGGTATTTTGTTTCTGGCCAGAAACCAGAAAAATGGAAGGCCGTAAGCCAGACCGATGAAACGCCCTATAAAACGGTGCAGCCATTCCCAGAAGAATATGGCTTTGAAATCGGCCAGTTCCATCCAGAAATGCTTTTTCTCGAATTCCGGTGAATGCTGGTAAAGATCAAATACGCGGTTCCATTCGGCATCGCTCATGGGGGGTAGTGCGCCAAGTAACGGACGCCATTCAACAATTGACAGGCCGGAGTCAGTCAGGCGGGTGATAGCGCCGATTGTCACCATAACAAAAACCATGGCGCAGCAGAAAAACAACCAGTGTGCGAGCGGCGCGGTGTCGGGTAGTGATTTGCCGGAAACGGGTTTTCCCATTTGTCTTTTCGCCTTTGAGCTTGAATAAACCTGTTTTAGGAACCTATGCTGTGTTAGATAAATTGCAGTTTTTTATCAAGAGGGGTTTTTGTGAAAGTTACGCAACCGCGGTTTGACTTTGTTGAGATGACAGTAAAAGGCTATACCTTTACCTGGAAGAACCGCCACTTTATTGCGCCGCTGGCGGGTATTCCCGTGCTGGTGAAGCTTGGTTGCCTTTCCCTGATCATCGCCTTGGATCTTTCCGATAATTTTCTACGCCAGGGGCTGGTTTTGTTGCCGTCTTTTTTCCTTGAAGGATGGCTTCTGGCCTATTTGGTTCGTGTGGCGGTTTTTAATGAGCGCGGGACAGGAGGCAGAGGAGGAGAGAATCTGCGGGATGAAATTTTTTTACGGGCGCGGGCGCGTGACGTTCTTGCGGGAACTCTGGTTTATGTCCTGATAAAGCTGCTGCTTTCACTCATCTCGGGATTGGCGATGAATGCCGAAGGGGGCACCGTTACCATCCATGCTGTTCCTTCGCCTTCGCCGCAGATGATGGTGCTTGCACTGCTTATGTTCGGATTCATGCTCTGGGCTTTTCGTTTTCTCTGGCTTAATGTCGTGGTGGCACTGGGATACGGGGTCTGGGATTTTGTCCGTAAAGCGCAAGGCGGGCTGCTTTCTTTTAGTATGCTTGGGACATGGCTGCTTTGTTTCGTTCCCTTTGCAATGGTCCTGATGTTGATATCCGGTTTGCTGTTGGAAATTTTTCCGCCCAACGGCAATGAGCCCGCGGCAGTCTATAAGTTCTTGATGACCGGTGTGCAGTCGGCCATCGACACGGTTATTGCCATTGTGACGGCAACGGCTATGGCTTACGGTACTCAGTCCTTAATGAAGGGGGAGTATCCAAAACCATGAAAATTTATGTAACCGATCCGGATGGCGTAGAGCATGCGCTGGATGCCGTTGAGGGCTGGCGCGTGATGGAGATCGTCCGTGAACATGGTTTGCCCATCAAGGCTGAATGCGGCGGGGCCTGCGCCTGTGCGACGTGCCATGTGCATGTGTCTCCGGAATGGTTCGATAAAATTCCTCCTATGCGAGATGACGAGGAAGCGATGCTGGATCAGGCTTTCGATGTGAATGAAACATCGCGTCTTTCCTGCCAGATTATCATGGATGAAAGCCTAGATGGGTTGCGTTTGACGCTGGTGGCATCGGGTTGATTATTGCAGCGTTCCCTGCCATTCGGCGAAGCGGTAATCGCCGGGTGTGATAATCGATCTTTTGGCGACATAGACGGAATGAAGTTTACCTTCAATCTCTCGGGTCCAGAAATCCAGAAAATTCGTCAAAACCGGGAATTGCGGGGCTATATCATAGTCCTGCCAGATATATTCCTGAAGAAGATCGTGATAATCGGGAAGGTGGTAGATGATTTTGGCCGTCGTCAGACGGTAATCGCCCATTTGTTTGTGCAAATCAGCCATATAAACCTCCTCGCATGCCGGTCATTTCTTGCCCGTAACATGAAAATTCTATTCCACTAAGTACCATAATACAGTGAAATCCTTGCAAAAGTGTTAAATATCAACAGGTTTGAATGACTGTACGGGCGTTTGGCCGGGAAATAAAAATTCGTTGATATTGCTTACATGCCAAAGTGTTAGGCAATAATTCCCTTGAATTTTTTTTAGTGAAGGACTATATCTGTCCTCGCATCGGGTGTGGCTCGTTTATACAAGCGAAAACGCCGGGTGAGAGGGGCTTTTGACTGGCTCAGGAAAGAGTAGGAAAAAGCCTGCTTGTTCAACATCAAAATTAGGAGAAAAAACGAAATGGCTAAAGTAAAGTTTCGTCCCCTACATGACCGCGTTCTCGTTCGCCGGATTGAAGCCGACAACAAGACCGCCGGTGGCATCATTATTCCTGATTCTGCCCAGGAAAAACCTATGGAAGGTGAAATCGTTGCCGTGGGCAACGGTCACGTAAACGATAACGGCGAAGTGCGCCCGCTGGACGTAAAGGCCGGTGATAAGGTTATCTTTTCCAAATGGGCCGGAACAGAGGTCACCATTGACGGTGAAGAGCTGATGGTAATGAAAGAGTCGGACATTATCGGCGTCGTTGCTGCCTGATCCCTCTTTTCATTAAGAAAACCATTACAAAATCGAAAGGATATTTATTATGAGTGCGAAGGACGTACATTTGGGCGGCGACGCCCGTGAAGAAATGCTGGCCGGGATTAACATTCTTGCCAACGCGGTAAAGGTAACGCTGGGTCCCAAGGGCCGCAACGTTGTGATTGAAAAGAGCTTTGGCTCCCCCCGTACCACCAAGGACGGTGTGACGGTTGCCAAGGAAATCCAGCTGAAAAACAAACAACAGAATGTCGGCGCGCAGCTGATCCGTGAAGTGGCCTCCAAGGCCAACGATCATGCAGGCGATGGTACGACGACAGCGACCGTTCTGGCGCAGGCGATTGCCAAGGAAGGCGTGAAGGCCGTATCCGCGGGACGCAACCCGATGGACCTGAAGCGTGGTATCGACCTGGCCGTCCATAAGGTTGTTGAAGATCTCGCCAAGCGTGCGAAAAAAGTCAAAGGCAATGATGAAATCAAGCAGGTCGGTACAATTTCCGCCAACGGCGAAACCGAGATCGGGCAGATGCTGGCCGAAGCCATGGAAAAAGTTGGCAATGAGGGCGTGATTACGGTGGAAGAAGCCAAATCCCTGCAAAGCGAACTGGAAGTCGTGGAAGGCATGCAGTTCGACCGCGGTTATCTCTCCCCCTACTTCATCACCGATGCCGACAAGATGCAGGCCGTTCTGGAGAATCCTTACATTCTCCTGCACGAATCCAAGCTTTCCAACCTGCAGGCGATGCTTCCCATTCTGGAAGCCGTTGTTCAATCCGGTCGTCCGCTGCTGATCGTGGCGGAAGATGTCGAGGGCGAGGCGCTGGCAACTCTGGTTGTAAACAAGCTGCGCGGTGGTTTGAAAATTGCCGCTGTGAAGGCTCCGGGCTTTGGCGACCGCCGCAAGGCGATGTTGGAAGACATGGCGATCCTGACCGGTGGCCAGGTTATTTCCGAAGACCTTGGCATCAAGCTTGAGAACGTAACGGTTGATATGCTTGGCACGGCCAAGAAAGTGACAATCACGAAGGAAGACACAACCGTGGTTGACGGCGCCGGTGCCAAGAAGGAAATCGAAGCCCGCTGCAAGCAGATCCGCGCGCAGATTGAGGAAACTTCAAGCGACTACGACAAGGAAAAACTGCAGGAGCGCCTGGCCAAGCTGGCGGGCGGTGTTGCCGTTCTCCGCGTTGGCGGCGCAACGGAAGTTGAAGTGAAAGAGCGCAAGGATCGCGTTGACGATGCCCTGCATGCCACGCGTGCGGCCGTTCAGGAAGGCATTATCGCCGGCGGTGGTACGGCTCTTCTTTATGCGACGAAAGCGCTTGAGAATCTCAAGGGCGATAACGACGACCAGGACGTCGGTATCAACATCGTGCGCCGCGCCATTCAGGCGCCGATCCGCCAGATTGCTGAAAACGCAGGCGCCGAAGGCTCCGTGATTGTCGGGAAACTGCTGGAGCAAAAAGACGCCAATTACGGTTACGATGCTCAGGAAGGTGCGTTTAAGGACCTCGTGAAGGCGGGCATTATCGACCCCGTAAAGGTCGTGCGTACCGCGCTTCAGGATGCGGCTTCCGTATCCAGTCTGCTGATCACCACCGAAGCCATTATTACCGAGGCTCCGCAGGAGGAAAAAGCAGGCGGCGGTATGCCCGATATGGGCGGCATGGGCGGTATGGGCGGCATGATGTAAGCCAGCCCGGCACAAGCCATACAAACACAAAGGCCGCTCAGTTAGAGCGGCCTTTTTTATAAGATTCTTTGCTAAAAAATTGTTCTCAGCTAAGTATTCATCAATTCTGCTGTAGCAGCATGACTATTTGCACCTAAGTAGCCATTTGGGAATTTACGGCCTGAGACAAGCATCGTATCCACCACGCCAAAGTGAGCATTGGGATGTTGTGTTTTATGGGCGTTATAATAGAATTCTTGTC
>CAZBNG010000131.1:0-4545 GCA_964493095.1 uncultured Pseudobdellovibrionaceae bacterium | reverse complement strand
TTAAATGTTTTGGAACCGTTGTGTTTGAGTTTCTTCCGCCTATCCCTGCGGGACTTGAAGGTCGGCAACTCATGAAACGGCTTGAAGAATCTCTGGAAACGGCATCACAGAAACTAATACAAGAAGCGGCGGATAAAGAGCGCCTTAAAACGAGACAGACATCATGAAAAACCGGCAAATCATCCTGATCACAACCGCGCTCATCTTTTTTGTCGCTGTTACTTACAGCACTTACTGGTATGTAACCGCCAGTAATGTCGCGGCTCGTTACAAAGAACTGATGAAAGATCACACGCTTTATGCCGGAACTACATACCCGGCAGAGCCCAAGATCGCAGGGTTTCCCGGCCCCATGAAACTTCTGATCGAGCATGACATATGGCAAAATGACGACATGGTTATAGAGTTCAGCAATCTGCGCGTGGAGGGCTGGCCGTTTTTAAGCGCACCTTTTCACGTCAGTGCAGGCCCGCTTTCGCTGACACTGCGCAAAGTTCCCCTTAACTTGCCGTTTGACAGTCTGGATGGGCACCTGCGCTACCTCGATCACAGCCTGAATATGACCGACGTCGCTCTCATAAAAGATGAATTAAACATAACCGTCAGCGGCATTGCAGCGATTGAAAATAGTCCGCCAGTTCTTGATATCGTTCTCGGACTGAAAAATTATCAGCCTTTCCTTGCCTCATTGATTGAGGCACAAATCATAAAACCAAAAGCCGCCATGTTTATCAACGCGGGATTGGGTGTCTTTACCGACGAAACGGGGCAAGTCACAATCCCGGTCACTCTCCAGAAAAACGGCCGCATTTTTGCAGGCCCGATCCCCTTGGGAAAAATTAACTGATTATTTCTTGTTGTCGCCAACCTGCAGTTCAGGCGATGGGTAAGCCGCCACGCCAAGCTCTGTATGTTTACGCCGTATGGCGCGTGTACGGGTAAATGTATCGAACAGGAAGTCGCCATCGCCGCGCCGGATTGCCTTTTGCATGGCCGTCAGGTCCTCTGTAAAACGCTGAAGAATTTCCAAAACCGCCTCACGATTATTCAAAAAAACATCGCGCCACATCGTAGGGTCGGAGGCCGCCGTTCTTGTAAAACCGTGAAACCCGCCAGCAGAAAATTTAATGACCTCCGCCTTGATCTCGTCTTCCAGTTCATCAGCCGTTCCCACAACGGTGTACGCAATCAGATGCGGAAGATGAGAGGTAATCGCCAGAATTAAATCATGATGCCCCGGCTCCATAATTTCTATGACGGAGCCACATGCTTCCCAGAACGCGCTGACTTTTTCAACCGCTTTCAAATCCGTGTCGGGCAAAGGAGTCAGAATAGCCCAGCGACCTTCAAAAAGTTCGGCAAGGCCGGCATCGGGACCGGATTTTTCGTTTCCTGCAATAGGGTGAGCGGGAACGAAATGCACACTGCGGGGAATTTCATGTGCTACGGCATCAATAGCGGCCTGCTTCACAGATCCAACATCGGTAACAATGCACCCGGCTTTAAGGTAAGGAGCAATTTTTTTTGCCAGCGCTCCATAAGCGCCCACGGGAACGGCGATAATAATCAAATCACTTTTTTGAACGCCTGCAACCGGGTCGCTCGTCATTTTATCGACAAGACCAAGTTCCTCCGCCCGTTTACAAACGTTTTTATCAAGATCGACACCGACAAGCGTTGCCGCTATTCCCTTTTTCTTGATCACACGCGCCAGAGAAGAGCCGATAAGCCCCATACCTATGATGGTTATTTTTTCAAACATGTTCGGATTCTCTTCCGTTTGCCTTATTTATGCCGCTTTGGGAGATGATGACGCTTTGGGAACCACCGTTGCCTTTGTTGTTTTGATTTTCAGTGGTTTATACACCGGCGGCACAGGATAACCGCCAATAGCATAGCATCTGGCCTGCTGTTCCTCGAATTTCTTTTCCAGTTTACGCAGACACTCATTGCCTTTATCCATGAATTTATGCACTTCAACCATATGCAGACTTGGAGCGCCTGTTGAAACGCCGCTCTTTGTGTGGATGCTGCGCGGTTCAGCTTTCAGTTCCTTTAATACATCAAAAATACGCGCACGGCTGACACTCGGGTCAATCTGCACGACAATAAAACTGCAATCATCGCCGGATTCCAGGAAATCCGTTTTTGAGACCACGAGCGCACGGCTTTCTGAATTGCTTTTGTCTTTTTCCTCACAACCGTAAGGCAGAGCGCACACAATGCGCATTTTTTGGGTATCCTGATCGAGAATATAGCTCCACCATGGATTTTCATCTCCGTCTTCCGGCCACGGCACAACGGCGAAAGAAGACTCGTTTTCGCGCACAGAGCCAACCGCGTGCAAAGCCGAACTGACGCGCTTCATCGGCAAAACGCTGCCAAAGTAATTGCGCGCCATATCCCAGTATGTTTCACGTCCCTCAGGCATAGTCACGGCCACCTCAAGCCCGGTCTGAAGCAAGGAACCCGCGCCCACCAGCTCGCGCCATATCCGCACGACCGCCGCATCAGGCAGCGCCCCCTTATGGCGTTTCAACAAACGCCTTATCATCTGCGCTTCACGAG
The DNA here is from genome assembly GCA_964493095.1 of uncultured Pseudobdellovibrionaceae bacterium. Classification (GTDB taxonomy): domain Bacteria; phylum Pseudomonadota; class Alphaproteobacteria; order Micavibrionales; family Micavibrionaceae; genus CAYXSX01. Next base: position 1,977 of record CAZBNG010000131.1, on the reverse strand, counting down.
CAGGATGCACGATCTGGATATTGTTTTTTTTCTTTTCTTCAGCAATATCACTGATCAGCTCGGCACGCTCCATGAGCAAATCATGGAGCCTGTTATCCAGTCGATCAATTTTTTCGCGAACTTCGTTAAGTTTATCAGTCATCTTTTTACCGGCGCATCTTAAAAAGCCAGCATGTTTATTACTAGCGTGCGCACATAAAATCAAACTGAAAATCAGTGATTACGGGAGAAAGCGGCAGGCTTGGGCGCCAGAATTCCCCGTTCGCGCGACCTGGCCCGAACTCCCGACCCTTTATTTACAGAAGCATACAACTGTTTGCTGGCTTCCACCATATGCACCCCCGCCGCCACCGGGGCAACGGACCTCCCTACACGCTCGAACAACCCGGCTGACTTTAAAAACAGGCTGGATTTTACGGCAGGCAGGAATAGTGCCCCCTCTGTCTGCTCATGAATAAACTGGTTGTCACGAAGATAAAAACATAGCTGCGCCAGAGAATACGGCGTTCCCTGCCCGAAAGGAGACCAGTCCGCACGCGCCCAGAACCCTGCACGGTTAGGCACCATAATAAGAACCCTGCCGTTTGGCTTTAAAACACGCCAGATTTCAGCAAGTTGCGGACGGAGATGCTCCGAAAACTCAAGGCTATGCGCCAGGATAATCCGGTCGACTGAAGAGTTTTCAACCGGGAGTTCTGCCATATCGCCTAACGCAACAAGATTGGAAGAATCCTGGGGCCATTGATGCACCCCTTGGGCGGGAGGAAGCATCGCAAAAATACGTTCCGCCTCTTTTTCATACATACGCAGAAACGGCAGGGCGTAACCACACCCCATAACGCGCAAACCCTTGGTATCGGGCCAGACTTCCTGCATACGTGCACGCAACACCCTTCGCACAACGCGCCCTGTGCGGGAGTTGTAAAAAGCCTTAAAATCATAAGCTGAAGGATACATGCAGCAAGTTTAGAGATAATCCTGCAGCGCTGCAATAAGCGGCAGGTCGGCGGGCGGCATATCATATTTATGCATATCCGTCGGTTTCACCCATACCAGGGCCCGGTGCTCCAGCGCCCTCACCTGTCCTTTCCAGTTTCGGCAGGCATATAGCGGCATTAGCAAATGAAAATCATCGTAATTGTGGGAAGCAAAAGTTACAGGGGAGTAACAGCTGGGGCGTGTTTCAATACCCAGTTCTTCTTCCAGTTCCCGCATCAAGGCAAATTCAGGACTCTCCCCTTCCTTGACCTTGCCGCCGGGGAACTCCCAAAGTCCGGCCATATCCTTGCCATCGGGACGTTTTGCAAGAAGCACGCGCCCGTCCGTATCGATGAGCGCCACAGCGCTTACCAAGACAATTTTTACATTCGCTGGGGCTTCCGGACGGGGGCCTTCAAGCGCTTCGGCACATCCCATGTTTATTACTTGCCGGCTCCTGCTGGTGCCTCTGTAGCCGGTGCCGTTTGTGAAACATTACCATCATCCGGCTTTTCCTCGCCCGCGGCAGGCTCTACAGGCTTGCCGTTAATGTCATAGAACTCAACATTTGCCTTGCTGCGCCATTCATCCACGATTTCACTGATAATCTGCTGACGCAGTTGCGCCTCCAGAAGCGGCTTGATTTTCTCAAAGCTCTCAGGCTGGCGAAGACGCTTATCTTCAACCAAGATCACATGATAGCCGAAATCTGACTTTACGGGTTTTTTCGTATAAGTACCCGGCTTGATGGCAAAAGCCGCATCGGCAAAATCGGGAACAACGTCTTTCGCCGAGAAATATCCTAGATCGCCACCGTTCTGGGCCGTGCCATCCGTAGAATATGTTTTGGCCAGATCTTCAAATTTTTCACCATTGTCCAGCTTGTCAATAATTTCCTGAGCCAGTTTGTCATTATCGACAAGGATATGACGCGCCTTCACTTCCTCAACTTTGGGGAAATCCTTCACGTAATCTTTATATGCCTGCTGAATCCTGTCT
>CAZBNG010000130.1:0-4571 GCA_964493095.1 uncultured Pseudobdellovibrionaceae bacterium | reverse complement strand
AATCGTCCAGTGGCCGGAATTATGAGTGCGCGGCGCGATTTCATTGGCCAGAATACGGCCATCCTTTGTTACGAATAATTCCAGCGCCAGCACGCCCCGTAAATTGACTTTTTCCGCCAAAGTGCGCGCCATCGTGAGTGCGTCATGCGCCAGTTCATCTGACACGGGGGCGGGGGCGCTCGTTTTATAAAGGATGTGGTTGCGGTGTTCGTTCAAAACAGGGGGATAGCATATAATGTGCCCCTGCGCATCCCGTGCAACGATGACCGATACCTCAAAATCGAAATCAATGATTTCTTCGGCAATGAGAGTGACGCCGCCCAGCGCTTTGAATTTTTTTTCCGGATTATCGCCGTTTGTAAAGCGTATCTGGCCTTTTCCATCATATCCGAAACGTACCGTTTTTAAAATAAAAGAGGACGCGTTCCAGGTCTTTAAGACGGAAGTGATGTCCTCCTGCGTATGTATCGGCGCCCATTTTGCCGTTGGAATTCCGATCTCGTTCAGGAAGGATTTTTCGGAAATCCGGTCTTGTGAAACCTCTAAAAGATTGTCGTCTGGGTAAACCGGCTTGAACCGTTTTAACGCCTTCACGGTCTCTACCGGGATGTTCTCAAACTCATAAGTTATGACATCAACCTGCGCCGCGAATTTCTCCAGCGCTTTCGCGTCATCGTAAGGCGCCATGATTGTCTCATCGGCGACCTGTGATGCGGGGCTGTCTTCCTCCGGGGTCAAAATGACCGTTTTGATCCCCAGTTTGTGGGCCGCCTGCGCGCTCATGCGGCCGAGCTGGCCGCCTCCTAAAATGCCGAGAGTTTTGTTAGTAAACGTCATGGGAGGGGAACTTAACAAGTTTTTGTATGAGTGTCGCCGGGTTTTTTAATTATTTAACATAATATTAAGAAATCGTGGATATTCTCTATGAAGTACGCCACAAAAGGGGGGGATAAAAATGGAAATTAGAGGTTATGCGTTACACAAGGGGGAGCCTGTTGCTGTTTTTACTGGAGATGACTGCTATTTCAGCTATTTTCAGAGCGAGGAAAGTCTGGCTAAGGCGCTGGAAGGTGGTCTCTCCGATATTGCGCGCACAGCGTATGTAGAGGCTCTTACAGGCTTGCAGTATGTTAAGGGACGAGAAAACGGCATAGAAAGTTTACAGGAAATCGAAGATGTAAACGATTTTATGCTGCCTGATGGAACCCGTCTGGGCGATACTGAAGCGGGCAATCAGCTAGAGGATTTTGCGTACAAGGATGATGGCCCTAAAGTAAGGGTGGATTTTGTATTTCCACCTAATACGCCAGGCCTTAATTAAGACGGGGTTTCCGCAACGCTGTCAGTTTGCTTGCTGCGGAACTCATCAAGTTTTTTAGCGAGTTTTTCATCCTGAAGCGCCAAGATAGACGCCGCCAGAATTGCGGCGTTTTTCGCCCCTGACTTTCCAATCGCTAATGTGCCGACCGGAATGCCGCCGGGCATCTGCGCGATGGATAAAAGACTGTCCATACCGCTGAGCGCTTTGCTCTCCACAGGCACCCCCAGAACCGGAAGGGGGGTCATTGAGGCGGTCATGCCGGGTAAATGCGCCGCGCCGCCTGCGCCGGCGATTATAACCTGAAGGCCGCGCCCTTTTGCTTCTTTGGCGTAGCTCACGAGCCGGTCAGGCGTGCGGTGCGCCGATACGATTTTGCACTCATGGGGGATGTCCATATCGTGGAGAAGGTCATGCGCCTCCTTCATTGTTTCCCAGTCCGACTGGGAACCCATAATGATACCGACCAGAGGGTTGTTGTCTGAATGTGTCATGCGGTTAGGTTATAGTGGAAGAAGGGGGATTAAGCAATAATATCGTCGATTAGCATGCTCTCCAGTTTCTGAATCATATCTTTAAACCAGAGCTTCTTTTTTTTCAGTTGCTGGATGTGAAAAAGGTTTACAGGTTGATCGCTGTTCATCAGGCGATCAATCGTCTCGTCAAGAAGCTCATGCTCGAGTCGATATTCCGCGAGCTTTAGCTCAAGTTCTTCCAAATCTTCCATAAATGAAAAGTCGTACAATTGATAAAAACCTTAAACTGAACACTAACACATAGGTTATTGTTTGATAAGTAAAAAATAAAAAATTCGCACAGCTTTAAAAGGGCTTTGCGATTTTTGGCTTATCTATTATCTTAACACAGGTCATAACTTTAAATCAAAAAGTGAATAACGTGGGAAAAAAGATTGGAATACTTACCAGTGGGGGGGATTGTGCGGGGCTGAATGCCGTCATCCGCGCGGTCGTTCACAGGGCGCATAATTTAGGATACGAAACGATTGGTATCCAAAATGGAACGGCAGGGCTGCTGGACGCTCCGCCACGTGTAAAGGCCTTGAAACCCGAGGACTTTGACGGCGGCATCATGCGCCAGGGCGGAACCGTGCTCGGGACGACTAATTCCCGTAATCCCTTTCGCTATGTCATGGATGACGGCAGCATCAGGGACCGTTCAGACGAAGTTGTGGAAACTTTTAAACAATTAGGTCTGGAAGCGCTCATAGGTATCGGAGGAGACGGCAGTTTTTCTATTTTGAGCCGTTTAACCCAAAAAGGCGGCATTAATTTCGTCGGAATTCCCAAAACTATTGATAACGATGTCGGTCTGACCGACTTAAGTGTGGGTTTTGATACGGCGGTGGCGGTGGCGACAGAGGCGCTGGACCGTCTTCAGCCCACGGCGGCCAGCCATGACCGCGTGATGATCCTGGAGGTTATGGGCCGCGATGCGGGGCACATCGCCCTGAATGCGGGCATTGCCGGCGGTGCGGATGTTATATTAATCCCGGAAGTTCCATATACCATCGAAAATATTGCAAAAAAAATAAACTCGCTGAAAACGGAAGGGCGTAATTTCGCCCTCGTCATCGTCTCCGAGGCCGTTAAAACCCCGGAAGGCGATAAACACCAGGTGGTTTATCACGGCGGGGAAAAGCGCTACGGCGGCATCGGGGAATATCTTTGCACCAAGATCGCCGAGGCCACGGGGTCGGAAACGCGTGTAACCGTTCTGGGACACGTCCAGCGCGGCGGTGCGCCCACCCATAATGACCGCCTTTTGGCTTCAGCCTTCGGCGTGAAGGCCGTGGACCTGATTTCGGAAGGCAAGTTCGGTCGCGTGGTTGTCATGCAAAACTGGGAAGTTACCGACGTTGCTCTGGAAGATGTGGTCAAGGAATGTTATACCGTACCTTTGGAAGGCGGTCTGATGCATACTGCGCGGGCGCTTGGCATTTCCTTCGGGGATGCATGAGGTAAGGAACAGGAATGCTTTACGTAGAACAATCTCTGGAGCCCGGCGAAGAGCTTATCCATATGGGCGAATTTCACTGGATGTATGTTCTAATGGCCTTTCTGGCCATATTCTGGGGCACGCTGGCCTGTGCGCTGTTTCTTGCCGGGAGCATTTATATGTCGTGGCAGATGGGCGATATTTCGCGCTCTGTGGGCTGGCTGGGGGCCATTCCCTATTTACATCCGGGGCTGCGCATATTCGCTTTCCTGATTTTTGTTTTCGGGCTGTTTCAATTCGCCCATATGATGATCGTCAAGGCCACCACCGAAATCGCCGTTACGAATAAGCGCCTGATTTACAAGCGCGGCCTTGTGGCGCGCCATGTGGGGGAAATGAGCGTGGACCGCATCGAGGGTGTGAACGTGCTCCAGACCATTTTGGGCCGTTTATTCGGATATGGGCGCATCGCGGTGCGCGGTACGGGGGTGGGGGAGGTTGTGTTGCCTCCGATCGCCGATCCCATCCTCTTTCGTAAAGCTATACAGAAAGCGCAGTCTTATGGTTCTTCAAAGGATGAATGATCTGGCGCTGGAAGATATCCTGGTGGAGGGGGAAGAGGTTATCCTTGCCTCGCGTATTCACCCGGCCATTTACTGGAAAGGCACGGTCGTCTTGCTTTTTGGTTTCTTTTTGGCTTTTTCTGTCTGGGAGCTTGGGGCGCTTTTGGGTGTTTTCGGGCTGCTTGTTCTGGCTCACGCCATTATCAAAAAGCACATGCTCTTGCTGGTGTTGACCAATAAACGGGTGCTGGCGCGCTATGGCGTATTACAGGTCGACGTGGTCAATATGCATTTTGACAAGATCGAAAGCCTGGAGCTGGAGCGCATGCTGCCCGGTTATCTTTTCGGCTATTCCAATGTCGTAATTATGGGGACCGGCAACCGCTTTATTGTTGTGCCTTATGTGGCTAACGGCCCGCAATTCCGCAAGGCGTTTAACGAGATTACGCTAGGGGATAGCAAGGAATAACAATTTCCGTCTTTACCCCTCTTGAGTTTCCCGGCGATAGTCTGTAAGCGTAATTCCATGACAATATTCAATAAAAACCGGGCGCACCCGCCGGAAAACGGGGCTGCAAAATGGGATAAATCAAAGCTTGTATCGCGTCACGTAACGGAAGGGCCCGATGCCGCGCCGCGCCGTGCCATGCTGCGCGCTATGGGGCTTACGGATGAGGACATTGCCCGCCCACTGGTTGGAGTGGCGACATGCTGGAACGAGGCGGCGCCCTGTA
>CAZBNG010000129.1:0-4689 GCA_964493095.1 uncultured Pseudobdellovibrionaceae bacterium | reverse complement strand
GCTTCCCAAGATCCTGGCCGCCAGCCCCGAAACCAAGGTCATCATGTTCTCCAGCCTGACCGAAAAAGGGGCGGCTATTACCCTGAAAGCCATGACGCTGGGCGCTGTAGAATGTCTTGTGAAACCCTCCTCCACCAGCGTTCCCGAAGATACGGAAAGATTTGAAAGGGACCTGCTGCGCCTGATCAAGGGGCTGGTTCCCTTCTACAAGCGAACGGCAAAGGCGCCGCAAAATATGTCTATCGGCACGGCATCCTATACGGCGCAACCGAAGCCGGCGGGATTCGCTTTGCGCTCAAACCCCGGCGATTATACCGGAAAACCGCACCTTCTCGCCATCGGCAGCTCCACCGGGGGGCCGCAGGCTTTATTCAACGTCATGAAGCACTGCAACGGTTTTAACATCCCGATTATCGTTACGCAGCACATGCCCGCCACTTTCACTAAAATCCTCGCGGAACACATTACCCAGAACACCGGGGTTCCCGCCCACGAGGCGGAAGAAGGCATGGTGCTGGAAAACGGGCATGTCTATGTGGCAAAGGGCGGCTTTCACATGCTTTTGGAACGCAAAGGCATCCAGACGATCATCCACCTTGATGACGGCCCGCAGGAAAATTACTGCCGGCCCGCTGTCGACCCTATGATGCGCTCCGCCGTTTCCATTTACGGCAACAAAGTTCTCAACGTTATCCTGACGGGAATGGGGCAGGACGGGCTGGCGGGGGCGCGGATACTGGCGGAACAGGGCGGCAGGGTTATCGCGCAGGATGAAAAATCGAGCGTTGTCTGGGGGATGCCGGGAGCCGTGGCGCAGGCGGGCATATGTACCGCTGTATTGCCTCTTGACGAGATAGGGCCAAGAGTCCGTAAAATGGTTTTGGGATAAGAAATGAAAATCACAGATTTCGACATATACAAGGATTTGCTGAAGGAAAAATCGGGACTGGTTGTAAACCCCGAGAAAACCTACCTGCTGGAATCCCGGTTAAACCCCGTGGCAAAAAAATGGAATTTCGACAGCCTGAACGAAATGACATGGGCGCTTAAAGGCGGCGTTCCGGACCCGGCCCTGATTAACGACATCGTGGAAGCGATGACCACCAACGAAACGTCGTTTTTCCGCGACCTGCGGCCATTCGAAATTTTCACAGATTATGCCCTTCCCAGGGCGATGGAGGCCTGCGCCGCCAAAAAGAAGATACGCATCTGGTGCGCGGCATCCAGCAGCGGTCAGGAACCATATTCCATCGCCATGCTCCTGAAAGACCGTGACACGCAGCTTTCCGGGTGGAATGTCGAAATCGTGGCCACGGATATATCCCACGAAATCCTCGCCCAGGCCGAGAAAGGCGTTTACTCACAGTTTGAAGTCCAGCGCGGTCTGCCCATCCAGATGCTCGTTAAATATTTCGTACAGGATGAAAGCCTGTGGCGCCTGAAAGACGATGTCAGAAAGATGGTGAAATTCAGTTATTTCAACCTGCTCGATTCCATGTCCCTTCTGGGCACGTTTGATATCGTTTTTTGCCGGAACGTGCTGATTTATTTTGATGAAAACGATAAACGCAAAATTCTTGAGCGCATGGCCGGACAAATGACAAACGAAGCTTTCCTGTTCCTCGGCGGCGCGGAAACCGTTCTGGGCATCACAAAAGCTTTCGCGCCCGTACCCGAAAAACGCGGCCTTTACGCCAAACCGGAAAGCCCTCTTTTGGCCAAAAAATAAGAAGCGACGCCCCGCCCCCTATTGCACAAGCACGATTTTGTGCGTAAAAAAGCTCACCCGAAGAATTTTTAACCCAGAAGAAACCAGGTTTTTCATGAGCGAAGACATTATTCCCGCCTCCCGCACCCTTAAAATCAAACGCGCCCTTATTTCCGTGTCCGATAAGACGGGAATCGAGGATTTCGCCCGCAGACTTCATGAATACGGCATAGAGTTGCTTTCTACAGGCGGCACTTCGAAATTACTGGATCAGGCCGGCATCCCTGTAAAGGACGTATCCGACCACACTGGCTTTCCCGAAATCATGTATGGCCGGGTATAAACCCTGCACCCGAAAATCCACGGCGGCATTCTCGCACGCCGCGATAACGAGGGTGATAAAAAAGCCATGACTGACAACGATATCGTCGATATCGACATGGTGGTGGTCAATCTCTACCCTTTCTCCCAGACGGTGCAAGGCGGCGCCGATTACGCCACCTGTGTTGAAAATATCGATATCGGCGGCCCTGCCATGATCCGCGCGGCGGCTAAAAATCACAACGACGTGGTAATTCTGACCGATCCGCAGGACTATGACATCGTTCTCGAAGATTTAAAAAACCATAACGGCGCGGTCACCTACTCCCTGCGCCAGCGTCTTGCTTCCACGGCTTTTGCGCTGACCGCCACTTACGATTCCAACATCGCGAGCTGGTTCACCTCACAGCGCGGGGTTGATTTCCCGCGCCGCATCAGCTTCTCCGGCACGCTAAAGCAAACCCTGCGCTACGGTGAAAACCCGCATCAGGGGGCCGGGCTTTACCTGATCGACAATTCCCTGCGCCCCGGTGCCGCCCGCGCTACGCAGGTACAGGGCAAGGAACTCTCTTATAACAACCTGAACGATACCGACGCGGCTTTCGAACTGGTCGCGGAGTTTGATGCGCCGACCGTGGCCATTATCAAACATGCAAACCCGTGCGGCGTGGCCAGCGATGAAAGCATCCTCAAGGCTTATGAGCGCGCCCGCCTGTGCGACCCGGTCAGCGCCTTTGGCGGCATTATCGCCCTGAACCGCCCGCTGGACAGGGAAACCGCCGAAGCCATCACCCAGCATTTCGTTGAGGTGATTATCGCGCCGTCCGTGGAGGCCGATGCGCTGGAGTCGTTAAAGAAAAAAGATAAAATCCGCGTCCTGACCACCGGTGAAATGCCCGATCCGCAGGAAAAATACCGCATGGTCAGGCGCGTCGCGGGCGGTCTGCTGGTGCAGGATGCCGATACGGCCCGCATTACAGCGGATGAGTTAAAGGTAGTCACAGACCGCGAGCCAACACAGCAGGAGTTGGAGGATATGATCTTCGCCTTCCGCGTGGCCAAGCACGTTAAATCCAACGCTATCGTCTATGCCAAGGGCGGCGCGACCGTCGGCATTGGCGCGGGCCAGATGAGCCGTGTGGATTCCGCGCGCATCGCCGCGTGGAAAGCCGCCGAGGCGGCAAAAGAAGCCGGAATTGCCGACCCGTTGACCAAGGGCTCCGTCGTGGCCTCCGATGCGTTCTTCCCCTTTGCCGACGGCCTGATTTCCGCAGCGGAAGCGGGCGTAACCGCCGTAATCCAGCCCGGCGGCTCCATCCGCGATGAAGAGGTTATCGAGGCCGCCAATGAACGCGGCCTGGCCATGGTTTTCACCGGAATCCGTCACTTCCGCCACTAAGGTGCTGAATTAACTCTATTAAAATATAAATTTCGACACCCCGTAGCAGGCTTTTTTAAGGCGCGCATAAGCCGCCTTTTTCCTTAATTCTTGCCGATTTCAGCCCTGCCCTTTCCTGCCTAATTAACTCAAAAAACAAGAAAATCCGCAGACCACCGCGGGTTTTAACTAATTTTTCATACTTCATCCATATCATGGGCTCATAAATTGGGCTTTTTGTAATAAGGCCCGGATTTGAGAACAAAAGATAAGCATATGAAAAATAAAGAAAAAATAACAAGCAAGCTTTCATTTAAGAGGACCGAATAATGGGTTGGATTGGCGTTACAGGATTAACTGCTTTAGTCACGTATTTGACCAACCGGTTTACCACCTCCACCAAACCGGGCGAGGACCCGGTTAAGGATGGTATTGAGAGACGTGTTTCCAACCCCGGACAACTGGTTGTCGATGCGGGAGCTGCCGCAGACTATGTAAAAAAAGATCTGGTTTCCGATGTCACAGACGCTGTCGAAAGAGGTAAAGCAGCCGCGGGCAAGGGAGGAAGTTTCGAAGAAATAGCCAGAGCTGCCACAGGTTTGGACAAACCCGCCCCTAAAGGCCCGACATCGGCGGCCTTCGGAGATAGCGCCGGAGACTCCGGCCCGGCGGCAGAAGAACACGATCTGGCTTATTTCAAGAAAAATTACAGCGGCATCTGGATGTGGCTGGCGTCGGAAGCTTACGAGATATGGGAGCCCCTGGGCGAGTTTATCATCAGCAAACTCGTTAAGGACGCGAAAGAGGCCGCAGAACTGACCAGCATATTCAGCAAAGCTGCTGCAAAACCTGAAAAACCGGGCCCCAGCACAGGCATGAGATTGGTCGAAGCGGCAACAGGTCATGACTTCCCGGAATGGACACATGATCTTTTATAAAAAACAAACATTTACCGTATTAACAGAAAAGTAAGGATTTTGCGGTAATGAGGAAGTGTAGAAGAAGGAGTTAATACTTAATATGGCGGATCAAAGTCAGCCAACAGACCCGAAAAACATACCGGAGCCTTCCATCCAGGAAGAAATGGCTCTGCGCGAGTTTGCGCGTGGTCTTGGCTATGATTTTGAAACAATCCCGCATCTTGGCGGTAACGAAAATGAAGACGCTTCATGGTTCGACTACAGCGTCCAATATGTTAACGACCTTTATTATGGTGCCGTCGACCGCGACAGGGACCTGCGCAACAATCAATGGCTGGACGAAAACCCCACATGGATGAAAG
>CAZBNG010000128.1:0-4943 GCA_964493095.1 uncultured Pseudobdellovibrionaceae bacterium | reverse complement strand
GGGTGTAGCGCAGCCTGGTAGCGCGCATCGTTCGGGACGATGAGGCCGGAGGTTCGAATCCTCTCACCCCGACCATTAAAAATACGCCCCCTTTTGGGGGTGTTTTTTTTAATATGTGGATGAGAATTTGAACCGGAAAAGAGGTTCGACAAAAAGCTTAATAAGGCCAAGCCTACGCAGGCCGCATTTAGCGTTTGCAACGAGCAACGGCTCGTCAGAGCCGTATAGCGAGATAATCCTCTCACCCCGACCATTTGAATTACTTATTTTTCTGAAAATGAAGGTCTTAGTTTGGAAGCATTCCTGCGGAGGCAGGTATGGTCGCTTTTTGCTGCGATGTATGTGAAGAAGCAGTAGTGCCTGCTTCATTCTGCTCCATTTTAGGGGCAGCGGGGGACGCCTGTACCTTTTCCTGCCCTGTTTCATCGAATTCAGGGGGAGGTCCATTTAAGTAGGAGCTTACTTCCTTTGAAATATCTATGCCGTGCGTTTTTTTTATTTCGGCTAGCGTCTTATTCAAAGATTCAAGAACTTCCTTAGCCGGGTGACCATCGATTGTGCCTTGTGTAATAATCCCTTTGGCGATCTGTTGTGCAACAAATTCCTTTTGAAAAGGAAGTAGTTTGGTAAGTATATCTGTTGATTTGGGGTTAATGTAGTCAGAATGCGTCAGGCCGTTTTCTTCATCGTATCGTTTAACCCATCTTTCGGCCTTTGCTTCTTCCTCTCCGGCCAAAAATAAGAAAGCGGCTTTGTTTTCTAACTTGGTTTGGGTAAAAGTTCCATCTATGAAGTCCGCAGCGTGCCCCAATTCATGTACCAGATATTGCGCGCGGTTTCTTCCCACCATGGCTTCGAAACCTTCATCAAAAAAGCTGCGCTTTACTTCTACGCTGTGTGTATAAGAGTCATAAACGGCAAAAGGGGGAAGGTCTTCGCTAGCATTATAAGTAAGTGTTAGAGGTCTTTGCTCTCCGGGCTTTTCTGTTATTGCTTTTAGTAACGCTTGCCCCGTTTGTGTTTTTTCTATTTTTTCAAGTTGTTCTATGAGTTTTTTCTTTTGTTCGCTGTGTCCGTCAAAAGAGGGGCCGATAACAATGACATCACTCCATTTTAGGTGAGTTTGTCCGCCTGATTGAAGAGGCGCTTGTTTACTGTCTGCGTGATTGGCCATTTTATCTTTATACCGTTTCTACCTTTTCAGTATTTTAGGGGAAAAGATTTAATTTTATGTAAAACCATGCGAATCCTTTTAATTTTTTCGCCTAGGCAGGCTGAAAGATTTAAGGATAATGATGCGGTATCATAATACCGTTTCTTTAGCCGTCTGAAATTGCATGAAAATTTTTGTTGACGTGGGTGTTTTTGTGGCGCTATAACCACGCCAACATTACAGTTTAAGGACTAGAAACATGAAAACATTTTCAATTAAACCAGCCGAAGTTCAAAAGAAATGGCTGATCATTGATGCGCAGGACCTGGTGCTTGGCCGCCTGGCCAGCGTTATTGCCATGCGTCTGCGCGGCAAGCACAAGCCTGAGTTTACGCCCCATGTTGATTGCGGCGATAACGTGATCGTGATTAATGCCGAGAAGGTGCGCCTGACCGGTAATAAAAGCGAGCAGGACATATTCTACTGGCACACCGGCTATCCCGGCGGTATCAAGGGGCGCTCCAAGGGCCAGATCCTGGAGGGCAAACACCCTGAGCGCGTGATTGAGAAAGCCGTTGAGCGCATGCTTCCCAAGGGGCCGCTGGGCCGCAAGGTCTTCAAAAACCTGCGCGTTTATGCGGGCGCCGAGCACGGCCATGACGCGCAAAAGCCCGAGGTGCTTGATGTTGCCTCTATGAACTCCAAGAATAAAAGAGGTTAATGATGAGCGATAAAGACCAAAAAGAAACAATCAAGGACCTGAAAGATATCGGCGGCGCTGCCAAAACGGCGGAAGCTGCTCCCAAGGCCGAAGAAACTGCGAAAGAAGTTCAGGAACAGCCTGCCAAGCGCGAGCCCAAACTCGATTCCTATGGCCGCGCCTATGCCACAGGCCGCCGTAAGGATGCCGTGGCCCGCGTATGGGTGAAGCCCGGTTCCGGCAAGGTCGTTGTGAACGATCTTGACCAGTCCAAGTACTTTGCGCGTCATACGCACCGCCTGATCCTGAACCAGCCGTTCCTGATCGTAAACGGCGTTGGCAAATATGACGTGATCTGCACGGTAAAGGGCGGCGGTTTGTCCGGTCAGGCCGGCGCGGTTCGCCACGGTATTTCCCGCGCGCTTGAAAACTTTGACCCGGCCCTGCGCCCGGCATTGAAGAAAGCCGGCATGCTGACGCGCGACGACCGTATCGTCGAGCGTAAAAAGGTCGGCAAGCACAAGGCGCGCCGTACCAAGCAGTGGGCGAAACGTTAACGCGCTTACTCATCCGTCATTGCCCGACTTGTTCGGGCAATCCATGGATTACCCGCATAAAGCGGGTAATGACGATCAAGAAAATATTGAGAATTTGAAAGCGCCCCGGAAACGGGGCGTTTTTTATTTTAGCGCTTAGGCGCTAGGGATTTTTTCGCTCCGTCATTGCGAGCGCAGCGAAGCAATCTCTATATTCTTCTTAGTTCCGGGATTGCTTCGTCGCGTTTGCTCATCGCAATGACGTTTGTTTTTCTTTGCGCCTTTATGGTAAAAACGCCCGTATTAACTCTTCATCCTGACATAGCTGCCGGGGGCGGGCTCAAGCCCCTTGGCGGGTTTGCGGGCCGGGACCTTTTCTCCGCCATATTGCACCGTCCATTCCTGCCAGTGGGGCCACCACGATCCCTCGTGCTGGACCGCGCTCTCCAGCCAGTCATCCGGGGCTTCCGGCTGGCGGCCTTTTGCGGTTTTGCCCGGTGCGCTCCAGTAGCAGTATTTTTTCTTCTCCGGCGCGTTGACCACCCCGGCGATGTGGCCGGAGGCGGCGAGGGTGAACTCCACCGGGCCGCCGGTCAGTTGCGTTGTCGCGTAAGTCGCTTTCCACGGCGCGATATGGTCTTCGCGCGTGGAGAGGCAGTAAATCGGCGTCTTAATCGTGGAAAGATCGATCGGCGTGTCGTCCATGATGACGCCGCCGGGCTTAACCAGCGCGTTTTCATGGTACATTTTGCGCAGGTAATAGCTGTGCATGGCCGCGGGCATGTTGGTGGAATCGTCGTTCCAGTACAGCAGGTCGAAGGGGAAGGGTTCCCGCCCCATCAGGTAATTATTGACGACGAAGGACCAGATCAGGTCGTTGGCGCGCAGAAGGCTGAAAGTTTTTTGAAGCTGCTTGGCTTCCAGAACGCCGGATTCCTGCATCATCTTGTCCATGAGCTTTAACTGGTTCTCGTCCATGAAAAGCTTCATTTCCCCTGAATCCTTAAAATCCAGCATGGTCGTCAGGAAGGTGGCGGAGGCAATCTTGTCCGCCATGCCGTGCGCCTGCATATAGGCCATGGCAATGGCCAGCAGCGTGCCGCCGAGGCAATAGCCGACCGCGTTGCAATCTTTTTCCCCGGTCGCTTTTTCTATCTGGGTCAAGGAATCCATGATCCCTTCGCGCATGTAATCTTCAAAGCGCTTCTGGCTCAGTTTTTTATCCGGGTTGACCCATGAAATGACAAAAACGGTATGTCCCTGTTCTACGGCCCATTTGATAAAGGAATTATCGGGGCGCAGGTCGAGGATGTAATATTTGTTGATCCATGGCGGAATGACCAGAAGAGGGCGCTTAAACACCTTTTCCGTCGCCGGTTCATACTGGATCAGCTGCATCAGGTCGTTCTGGTAGATAACGCTGCCCTTTGTCGTGGCAATATTTTCCCCCAGTTTGAAAGCCTCGTAATCGGTAGTGCTGACCTTTAATTCACCTTGTCCGCGGCGCAGGTCCTCGATCAGGTTTTCAAAACCCTTGACCAGGTTCTTTCCCCCGCTTTCTATGGTTTCTTTTAAAACTTCCGGGTTGGTCATGATAAAATTGCTGGGCGAGAGGGCATCCGCCAGTTGCTTTGCGGAAAAGGCCAGCTTTTCTTTTTGTTCTTCGGTCAGGCCCTGTGCCTCGCGTACGGATTGTTCCATCCACTGGCATGTAAGCAGGTAGGATTGCTTGATAAAGTCGAAAATCGCGCTTTCCTGCCATTCCGGCGCCTTGAAGCGGCGGTCGCCCTTGGTCGGTTCGATGCTGGCCTCGGGGCTTACAGGCTGTTCGCCCAGGAATTTGCGGGCGCTGTTCTGCCACAAAGTCATCCATTTTTCCCAGTACTTTGTCTGCAATTCCCAGTATTTCCCCGGGTCGCTCAGATAATCTTCCGCAAATTTTACATAGGCTTCGCGCAGGTTCATGGGGTCGAAATTCTGTTGCGCCATTTCTTCGGCGCTGCGTTCCAGGAATTCCTGCAGAAGCGGCTGCGCTTCCTGCCATGCTTTCATCATCGCATGTTGAAACGCGATCGGGTCGTAAAGCGGAATTTGTTTATGATGATCGTCCATTTTTTCTTTTTTAGAAGCCTGCATATTTTTTATACCTTATTTAGAACTTTGGAAACGCAGTGCAAGATGTTTGAAAAGAATAGTTTTTTCAAATTGGAGGGGCATTATATACAAAAAATCTCTTTGGGCATATCTGTAACCACGGCCTTGAATCATAGAATAAAATTTTCGTATGATGCCAGTACTATTATTTTTAGGGGAGCGGCATCGTGAAAATTCGGGCCAGACTATGTTTATTATGTGCCAGCCTTCTTCTGGCCGGTTGTTCTTATTTCGGTCCGAGCGACGAGGACCGCGTCAATACGGAGCCTCCTGTCGAAACGATTGATCTGACGGTGCATAAGGAAGATAAGGCAAATCAGCCTCTCAAATTGAAATTTAAAGATGCCGCGCCCAGGGAGGCAAAAGACTTCTCAACCGGCAATGTCGAGGTTTTCAGCTA
>CAZBNG010000127.1:0-5028 GCA_964493095.1 uncultured Pseudobdellovibrionaceae bacterium | reverse complement strand
CCTTCGCCCATATCATCCATAGAAGCGGTCAGGGAACCACCTGCCAGACGCTCGCAAACGCCCTTGGGCAGAGCGATCCACTCATCGGCACCGGCGTCCACTTCGGCATGGCCGGCACAGGAGTGTGACTTGGAAACGCTGGCGCAGTCGTTGGCGCCGGCTTTTACAACGCCGTAGCACTTTTCTTTTTCACCGGCGTCGGCGTGTGCGTCGTGAACGGCAATGCCGCCGGCAACGGTCAGGGCAACGGCGCTGGCGAGCAGCGTATTTAATGTTTTACTTTGCATGGAATTATCTCCTCCGATAACTTTTAAAGTCTTGTTGAATAAAACGCACAGCGTATTAGTTTATGTGCGGTCTTTAACTTCTTCGGTTACAGACGCTGCATGGTTACACAAAGTTTGAAAAAAGGGGAGTCACAAAATGATGACTCACGAAAGGCGCGGGAATGCTTGTTATCGAAAACCCGGAACATATGGAAGAAAATAACCGGGGGGCGGTGATTGCTATCGGGAATTTTGATGGCGTTCATTTGGGGCATCAGGCCCTGCTGGGGGAAGCGAAAAAAATCGCCGCGGACAAAGGGGCGCAATTTGCCGTCCTTACTTTTGAGCCTCACCCGCGCGCCCTGTTCCGCCCGGACGAGCCGCCGTTTCGCATTACCCCGCGCGCGCTTAAGGCTGAGCGTCTTGCGGCCTGCGGCGCCGATATCCTGTGTTCGCTAACGTTTGACTGGGATTTCGCCAGCCAGAGCCCGCAGAAATTTATAGACTCTGTGCTGAAAAAGGGGCTGGGGGCCGCTCATGTCGTGGTCGGATACGATTTTTGTTTCGGACAGCTGCGCAAGGGCAATGCGGAGACGATTCGCGAGGCCGGAATTCCGGTCAGCATCGTCGAGCAGGTGGCCGATGAGGACGACTCGGCGCTTTCCTCCAGCCGTGTGCGCCAGGCTCTGCGCAAAGGCAATGTGGAGGAAGCCAACCATATTCTGGGTTGGGAGTGGGAAATTCGCGGCGCTGTCGTGCATGGCGATAAACGCGGACGGCAGCTTGGATACCCCACCGCCAACGTGCGGATGGGCGATTATGTGCATCCCGCCTACGGCGTTTATGCCACATGGGTGCAGGTCGAGGGGGAAGAGGAGTGGCGCCCCTCCGCCACCAATATCGGTATCCGTCCGATGTTTGAAGCCCCCGAAGCGCTGGTGGAGACGTTCATTTTCGATTTTAACCGCGAGATTTATGACCGCACCTTGCGGATCAGGCCCGTTAAACGCCTGCGCGGGGAAGCCAAGTTCAATTCTGTTGATGACCTTGTCGCCCAGATAAAAGAGGATTGCGCACAAGCAAGGGAAATTCTAATCAAATAAGACTTTGTCATCCCGGGCTCGTCCCGGGATCCATTTTTCAGACTGTGCAGGGCTGATGAATGGATTCTGGCATACGCCAGAATGACTGCAAACTAAAGAATAAATATAGCTATGCAGATTTTCACGCTTCTTATTACCAACCTGTTTCCGCTGTATATCCTGATTGCACTGGGGTATATCGGCGGGCGCTATATGCAGCTCAATCTGGAATCCATCGCGCGTATCCTCATTTTTATGCTCCAGCCTGTCGTGGCGTTCGGTGCGATTGCCAAGATCGACTTCCAGCCGCAATATCTCGCGCTCCCCTTTATGGTGGCGGGGGTGTCGGCCACGATTGCGCTGACCAGCTATTATTTCAGCAAGAAAATATTCTCGCCCAAGCGCGCCAGCCTCATCGGCATGGGCAGCGCGTCGGGCAATACCGGGTATTTTGGTATTCCCATTATTCTGGCCCTGTTCCAGCCCGATGCGCTGGGCATTTACCTGATGATCAATGTGGGGATTCAGATATGTGAGGCCACACTGGCTTATTATCTGGGGGCGCGCGGCGAGCATACGGTGGTGGAAAGCGTGAAGCGCGTGCTGCGCCTTCCCGTGATTTATGCGCTGCTGCTCGGGCTGCTTGTGAATTTCTCCGGTATGGAGCTGCCGCCGATTTTCTACACTTACTGGGATCACGCGACGGGGGCGTGGATTATTTTCGGCATGATGCTGATCGGTATCGCGCTGGGCAAATCCGCGCCGCTGGAATTTAACCTGCGCCTTACGGCGTGGCTGGGCGCGGTGAAATTCATCGCCTGGCCGCTGGCGGCTTTGGGTTTGATTGCACTGGATACCCATGTTTTGCACCTGTTCGACCGTGACATTCACACCATGCTTCTGATTATCGGCATCGTGCCGTTGCCGGGCAATATCGTGGCCTACGCGGCGCAGCTTAATGTCCATCCCGAAGAAACGGCGATGGCAGTGCTGCTTTCCACGCTTTTTGCCCTGATTTATATACCGGTTGTCTTCCTGTTTTTCTGATCTATATCAGCTACTTGTATGCCATATCCCCAAAAAGAAGTTGACGCGCGAGTCAGGGTGTGAGATGTTTCGCGACTTTTTGAATATTTGAGTGATTACGGAGAATAAAATTATGGCTAGAAGCAGCACAAAAGAAAGGCGCGATTTAAGTCGCATGTGGGAGTGGGTTTTGCCTGCTAACAACGCTCAGCCCAGCGGTACTCAAAATTCACTGAGTCTTTCTCACAGTTTAGTAGCTCAGGCACAGCAACCTAAAAAAGGGCGAGGAGAAGTATCTAGGGATTCTTCTTCAGAGCATTCTCCTACTGTCGCTTGACGTCTTCAAACATCAAAAGCTTGCAGTTTCCCGCGCTTTTGCGCATAGTGGCCTTATGAATAAGGGTTTCGCCATAATTATTCGAATTACCCGCCCGGCTCTTTAAGGTAAAAGAGACCGGGTATCCTTGTTATTTATTTCCCGAATTTGTATAGAGTTTTGTGCGCCTTCATATTAAGCGCGCCCATGGAAAGTGTTAGGAATTATGAGCGAAGACAATAAAGACCTGAAAAAAACAGACCAGTATAAAGACACGGTGTTCCTGCCCAGGACGGAATTTCCCATGCGCGGCGGCTTGCCGCAAAAAGAGCCGGAAATCGTAAAGCAATGGCAGGAAAACGGGCTTTACCAAAAGATGCGCGCCTCCGCCGCCGGCAAACCGAAATGGATTTTGCATGATGGCCCGCCTTACGCGAACGGCAACATTCACATGGGCCACGCGCTGAACAAAATCCTCAAAGACGTGGTGGTGCGCTCCTGGGCGATGATGGGCTACGACGCGCCTTATGTGCCGGGCTGGGATTGTCACGGCCTTCCCATCGAGTGGAAGATCGAGGAACAGTACCGCGAAAACGGTAAGGATAAGGACGTGGTGCCGCCCCTCGATTTCCGCGCCGAGTGCCGCGATTTTGCGCAAAAATGGGTGGATGTACAATCCCGGCAGTTCCAGCGCCTCGGGGTATCGGGCGACTGGGAAAATCCGTACCTGACCATGACGAAACACGGCGAAGCCACCATCGTTAGCGAGATTCATAAATTCCTGATGAATGGCGGGCTGTACCGCGGTGTGAAATCCGTGCTGTGGTCGACGGTGGAGAAAACCGCGCTGGCTGAAGCCGAGGTGGAGTACAAGGAGCATAAATCCATCACCGTGTGGGTGCGCTTCCCGGTGCATGATACGAAATGCAAGGCGCTGGAGGGGGCCGATATCGTGATCTGGACGACCACGCCGTGGACCTTGCCATCCAACCGCGGAATTTTCTTTAACAATCAAATCGAATACGGCGTTTTCGAGGTGAAAGCCGTAGGCGCGGAAGCGCGCTGCAAACCCGGTGATAAACTGGCCATTGCGCTTTCGCTGGAAGAAGATGTTATGGCGCAGGCCAAAATCGATAAATGGGAAAAGCTTGCAACCTTTAAGGGCAGCGAAGTGGCGGGAACCGTTTGTTCCCACCCGCTGGTCGGGCAGGGCTATGATTACGACGTGCCGTGCTTCCATGCCGATTACGTCAGCGCCGATGCGGGAACGGGGTTTGTCCACGTCGCGCCCTCGCACGGCCCCGACGACTTTATTCTCGGTGTGAAATGCGGATTGGAAGTCACCGACAACCTTGATGACGACGGGTCGTTCCGCGATCATGTACCGCTGTTTGCCGGTCTGAAGATATATGATGAAAACGGCAAGATGGCGGAGGGCAACTTCGCGCCGATCAAGGCGATCGACGAGGCGGGCAAGCTGCTTGCCAAGGGATCGATGCGTCACGAATACCCGCATTCATGGCGGTCGAAAGCGCCGCTGATTTTCCGCACGACGCCGCAGTGGTTTATCGCGATGGATGAGCCCATGGAAAACGGCAGCAAGCTTCGCGATGTGGCGCTTAAGGCAATATCCGAAACCCGCTGGGTGCCGGAAAAGGGCGAAGCGCGCATCCGCGCCATGATCGCCCAGCGCCCGGACTGGTGTATCTCCCGCCAGCGCGCATGGGGCGTGCCCATTGCGCTGTTTGTCGATAAGAAATCCGGCCAGCCGCTCAAGGATGAGGCGGTGCTCAAACGCATCAGCGATATTTTTGAGCAAGAGGGTTCCGATGCGTGGTGGGCGCGCCCGGCTTCCGATTTCCTTGGCAATAATTACAACGCCGATGATTACGAACAGGTGTTCGATATCGTCGATGTGTGGTTTGAATCCGGCTCCACCCACTCCTTTGTGGTGGAGGACCGCGAGGATCTATTGAAAGGGACGGATGAACGCGCCGACCTTTATCTTGAAGGTTCGGACCAGCACCGCGGCTGGTTCCACTCCTCCCTGCTGGAGAGCTGCGGAACGCGGGGCCGCGCGCCGTTTAAAAACGTGCTGACCCACGGTTTCGTGCTCGATGAAAAGGGCTATAAAATGTCCAAATCGCTGGGCAACGTGGTGGACCCGCTCAAGATCATGGAGGAAAGCGGCGCCGATATCCTGCGCCTGTGGACCATGATGTCCGATTACGCGGAAGATATCCGCATCGGTGCCGAGACGCTTAAAACCACGGGCGATCTTTACCGCCGTATTCGCAATACGCTGCGCTTCCTGCTCGGCGCGCTGGATGGGTATAGC
>CAZBNG010000126.1:0-5084 GCA_964493095.1 uncultured Pseudobdellovibrionaceae bacterium | reverse complement strand
CGATGATCAATATCGACACCGATATCATCATCCCCAAGCCCCGTGCGCTTGACGGTTTTCAGGAACTGCTTGGGGATGATCATATCGGTGTCGATATTGATCATCGGCAGAGGCGCGGCTGTGGCGCTGAGTTTTGTAAACGGCTTCATGGGACGTTTTTAGGGCAATAGCGGTGTAAAAGCAAGACTTCCGAAGCGCGCCTTATGACAGGTTTTCCGCCTGCGCGATGGCCTGCAGGATATCCTCGCGGTAACCGCCGGCATATTTTTTCTCTGTGTAAAGACGCTCAAGCGCTTCCTGCGGGGTGCGCACCGGAACGCCGGGCTTGTTTGCCGTTACCTGATCCCCGTCATAAGCGTCAACGGCCCCTAAAATCTGGATAGTACGCGAAAGCCTGTCCTCGCCGTGCGGACCTGTCCCGTCGAGCTTTTCATGGTGATAAAGCGCCATTTCCCGCGCCAGAATAATAAAATTGTGTTCGGCAACCGGGCTTTCCCCGAGGATTTTTTCGCCCTCCACCGTGTGCAGGATACGTCGGCGCAGTTTTTCCGCGTCATCAGGCTTTTCATCGGTCCGCCATTCGCTGCGCGGCCGGGAAAGATAGCCGATATCGTGCATTCTTGCCGCTTGGGCGTGAATAAACGCGTCTTGCTCATTCATGCCCATAATTACGCATACCCGGCCCATAAGCCCGCCAACACGGTTCAGATGTTTAAGTTTGCCGGGCATATGATCGCCAAGACGTGCCAGAAGATCCTCGCAATAAGGCTTTATAGCGGTCTGGAAAGGGCGGTCGCCGGGAAAAAGGTCTGGAGCAAGCGTAATGGAGAGTTCGTCCATTCTTATAGTTTAGCGTAATACAATATATTTGTCATTCCGGAGAAAGCCGGAATCTATACTATGTGCAATTAATTCACTATGGATCCCAGCTTTCGCTGGGATGACGTAAGGAGAGTTTAATAAAGCTCCCGTACATCCGTTAATTTCCCGGTAATAGCCGCTGCCGCCGCCATGGCCGGGGAAACGAGGTGTGTACGTCCGCCCTTGCCCTGCCGCCCTTCGAAATTGCGGTTGGAGGTGGATGCACAACGTTCGCCGGGTTTAAGCTGGTCTGGGTTCATGCCAAGGCACATGGAGCAGCCCGGTTCGCGCCAGTCAAAACCCGCCTCGATCAGGATAGCGGCAATGCCTTCTTCCTCGGCCTGCTGTTTTACAAGGCCGGAGCCGGGAACGACCATGGCTTCCTTGATGTTTTTGGCGACTTTTTTACCTTTGGCGATCTTGGCAACTTCGCGCAAATCCTCGATCCGCGCATTGGTACAGGAACCGATGAAAATCTTGTCCAGCGGAATATCCGTCATTTTCGTGCCCGGTTTCAGATCCATATATTCCAGCATCCGCTCCACGGACTTGCGCTTGTTGGCGTCCGCGAAATCGGCGGGCGAGGGGACAACTCCGGTAATGGCCACCACGTCCTCGGGCGTGGTGCCCCATGTGACGGTGGGCGGGATATCGGCGGCTTCCAGCACGATTTCTTTGTCGTATGTGGCGCCTTCGTCACTGGGCAGGGTTTTCCAATATGCCACAGCCTTATCCCAGTTTTCACCCTTGGGCGCCATCGGGCGGCCCTTGATATAGGCGAAAGTCGTTTCATCGGGCGCCACCATCCCGGCGCGTGCGCCGCCTTCGATCGACATGTTACAGATGGTCATGCGCCCTTCCATGGAAAGGTTGCGTACCGCTTCGCCTGCATATTCAATCACGTAACCTTGACCGCCGGAGGTGCCGATCTTGCCGATAATCGCTAAAATCATGTCTTTGGCGGTTACGCCGGGGGGCAGTTTGCCGTTTACGGTAATGCGCATGGATTTTGCCGGACTCTGGATCAGGGTTTGCGTGGCCAGAACGTGCTCGACCTCCGATGTGCCGATTCCGAAGGCAAGCGCGCCGAACGCGCCGTGCGTGCTGGTATGGCTGTCGCCGCACACAATCGTCATTCCGGGCTGGGTAAATCCCTGTTCCGGACCGATGATGTGGACAATTCCTTGTCTTTTATCAAGTAAATCAAATAGTTGAACGCCAAAATCCGCGCAGTTCTGGCGCAGCGTTTCGATTTGGATGCGGCTGTCTTCCTCCTCGATCGGTAAGGAGCGGTCGGTTGTCGGGACGTTGTGGTCCATGACCGCCAGCGTGCCGGAAAGGCTGTGGACGCCGCGCCCGGCAAGGCGCAGCCCTTCAAAGGCCTGGGGAGAAGTTACTTCGTGTACCAGATGGCGGTCGATATAAATCAGGCATGTGCCGTCCTCCTGCCTGTCTACAACGTGATCTTTCCAGATTTTTTCAAATAAAGTCAGTGGTTTAGTCATTTTTCCTTGCCGTGGCCAATTCAATTACAGGTTGCTTTTTAACCTGAAATTAAAGCTTCTCGCATAAAATATTCAGAGTAATAACGGGCCATTACATAAGCATAAAACGGTAAGGCTCATCAACAATTTAATGAGAAAAACCCGGCTTAGGAATAGCCGGGCATGAATGGGGTAAGAATGAACGGGGTATTGTCCGATCCGCGACAGGAAAGCGCCAGATTTGTTATAGGACATCTGCTGACAAAGCATGATGAGCTTACAACGCGTGAAATTCAGATGCTTCAGACGGCACTCATGGAAACAGGGGATGCAAAGTTTGAAAGGGCAAACGGCGTGTTTGGCCCCGGAACGGTGCAGGCCGTTATAAGTTATGTGAGCAAGCCGGAAAATCTCGAAATTGTACCCCGCCTGAGCTTTCGTGTTGAAAAAGCCATTCACGATATCGGCGATCCGATTATAGCCGCGCAGGCAAAAACAGACATTATCCGTTTACAGCAAAAGGCGCTGGAAGGGGGAAGATACGACCCTACCTTGGTACGTGAAGGCACGACTGTTGCCTCGCTTCTTTCTCAGCCGTATCCGTTTACCAGACCGGAAATGGAGTTTTTACAGAAAGAATTGGGTGTCAAAGTCGATGGTGAGGCGCACCATGAAACGATAAATGCCATAGCCAAGTATATAAAAGAACATCCCGAAGCTCATTTGGAAAACCCGGCGATTGTGGCGTACATGTCCGGGAAAACAGGAACATGGAACGATACGTTGCGCGAAATGGCGCGTAATTCGGATTCCTATAAACAGGAACTGGCGGCCCTGAAGCCTCAAGTCGCGCAGGCGGGGCCGTTAAGCTCTGTTACTTACCACGCGCAATACATGCTGGCAGCAGGCGGATATATGAATGTCGGAAGCGTTGACGGTGCAAAGGGACAGGTAACCAATAGTGCTTTTGCTCAGTTTTCCAAAGATATCAGGCATGAAGACTCCTTGCGTACAAGCTGGGATGAAAAAGGCCGTCTCGGGGAGCAGCCCGTACTGGCGCTGGTTGAACCCGAACATGCGGAGGAGCCTGTTATCGCTTTTGAAACGCCAAAAGGACCGATTGTTTAACAGTGGAACATTAGAGGATTAGTATCATGAATCATTATCAGGAAATGTGTTCGGGTTTTTCAGCCGATCATCACGGCGTACTTATATCGTTTCTCGATCCTTCCTATGTGCATGCCGATGCCATTATTCTGGATCGCCGCGACCATTCGCTTCATGCGGTTTTGTACGAACGGGATTACTTTTTAGGGCATATTACGCCCGATCTGGCGGAGGTTTTTGCAAAAAGCAGCCGGGTTACCTTGATGGCTCCGCATCACACGGGTATCAACCTGACGTTAAAGGCACCCTTAAAGATTTCAGAATAAACGTCAGGTGACTGATGAAAATAAAAAAGGCGCTTGTCAGCGCCTTTTGTTTATCTGCTATAGGGTGGTAAATCCTATTCTTCCGTGGCGGGGGTTTCCGCTTCGGGCGCAGAGGCTTCGGCAGCTTGTGCTTCAGCAGCAGCTGCTTTGGCTTCTTCTTCCTTCGCCTTTTGCTTGGCAGCGTTCGCCGCTTCGATCTGGGCACGGTTTTCGGCCTTTTGCGCGGCTTTGGCTTCTTTTTTGGCTTTTGTTTTTGCCGTTTTGCTCAGCTGATCGGCTTCTGCGATATCTTCTTTTTTCTCAAGGCCGTGACCGGTTACGCGCTCGGAAATACGGGCTGATTTACCGCGGCGGTCACGCAGGTAGTAAAGCTTTGCACGGCGTACGGAACCGCGGCGCACCAGCTCGATGGAGTCAACGCGGGAGCTCCACAGCGGGAATACACGCTCAACGCCTTCGCCAAGGCTGATCTTTCGCACGGTAAAGCTTTCGTTCAGGCCGCTGCCTGTGCGGGCAATGCAAACGCCTTCATACGCCTGAATACGCTCACGCGTGCCTTCTTTAACGCGTACGTTCACTTTAACAGTGTCGCCGGGGTGAAAATCAGGAACGGTTTTGCTGTCCTGAAGTTTTTTAAGCTCTCTGGCTTCGAATTTTTGTAACGTGTTCATCTCTTTTTTCCCTTATTTGCGATCCCGGTAATCAGGCTCTCGCCCGGCGGATCGCTTATGTTTTTAATGGGTTAATACAAAACTTGCGCGTTTTATACAGATATAAGCGGTAAAAAACAAGCTATATCTTGCTTTTCTTAAGTAAATCCGGCCTGCGGGCTTTTGTAACGGCTTCCGATTGATCACGCCGCCATTGGGCGATTTTGGCATGATCCCCTGATGTCAGGACTTCCGGCACGTTATAAACCTCTCCGTTGGCGGTATTCCAGATGGCGGGCCGTGTGTAATGCGGGTATTCCAAAAGGCCGCCGGCACCTTCGCCAAAGCTTTCGTTATCCGCCGTATCTTCATTGCCCATGACACCGGGAAGCAGGCGGATGCAGGCATCCATGAGAATAAGCGCGGCGGGTTCTCCGCCGGAAAGCACATAATCGCCGATGGAAATTTCCTCGAAATCATGGGCGTCCAGCACGCGCTGGTCCACTCCCTCATAACGGCCACAGAGCAGGGTGATTTGGGGGATGACCGTAAGTTCTTTGACCAGTTTCTGGGTGAGCGGTTTCCCCCGCGGGCTGAGATAGATTTTACGACTGGGAGCAGAGGTAGAAAGCAGGGCGCGCTCGATAATATCCGGG
>CAZBNG010000125.1:0-5092 GCA_964493095.1 uncultured Pseudobdellovibrionaceae bacterium | reverse complement strand
GGGGAATCTGTACGATCCCGCCCCACATCAGATGAGCGTAAAATGCCCTCTCACCTGCCCGAAGGTTCCACAGAAAACCAGAATTCCTGCGTCCCTTCCCCGTAATGTTGGTCCCGGTAAGCATTACCCTGCGCCACTTTTGCAAATGCTTCCGCTTGAGTTCCCCTAAAAACCACAGCAGAGCCTGTTTTCCTAGCATCGGCAACGTATTCCAGGGCAAGAGGCGTTCCGAAATTAAAAAGAACGGTATAGGATGGCAAAGACTTATCCGAAACCATAGGAAACTCTTTCTCATTTAAGTTACGCTATGAATTAACACCCCAAGCGTGTAAAAATCCAACCTCTTTTTCAACTCTTTATTTTATGTGCGAATTCTTCTATAAGCATTGATCTACAAGGAGTTTTTTATATGTCCGTAAAAGTACGTTTTGCCCCTTCGCCCACCGGCATGCTGCATGTCGGCAATGCGCGCACCGCCCTGATTACATGGCTGTTTGCCCGCAACCAGGGCGGCCATTTCCTGCTGCGTATCGACGATACGGACACAGAGCGCTCAAAGCCGGAATACGAGGAAGCTATTGAATCCTCGCTTGTCTGGATGGAGCTGAACTGGGACGAGAAAACACGTCAGCAGGGCCGCGATGCGCGTTACGAGGAATGTATTAACGAGCTTAAGGCCAGCGGCCGCCTTTACCCCTGTTACGAGACGCCGGAGGAACTGTCCCTTAAGCGCAAAACCCAGCTTTCCCGCGGCAAGCCGCCGATTTACGACCGCGCCGCGCTTTCCCTTACGGATGCGCAGGTAAAAGCCTACGCGGCCGAGGGGCGCAAACCGCACTGGCGCTTTAAAATGCTCGATACGCCGATCGAGTGGAACGACCTGATCCGCGGCCCCGTTTCCTTTAGCGGCGCGGATATGTCCGACCCCGTGCTGATCCGCGAAGACGGGCGCCCGCTTTACCACCTGTGCTCCGTGATTGACGATATCGATTACGGCATTACGCATGTGACGCGCGGCGAAGACCATGTCTCCAACACCGCCAGCCATATCCAGATGTTCGAAGCACTGGGCGCGAAACCGCCGCAATTTGCCCACCTCCCCCTTATTTCCGATGCCAGCGGCGGCAAGCTTTCCAAGCGCATGGGATCGATGAGCGTCAGCGATATCCGTGAAAACGAGAAAATCGAGCCCATGGCGCTGGTCAGCCTGATGGCACGCCTTGGCACGTCCGACCCGATCGAGCCCTATACCTCTATCCAGCCACTGGTCGAAACATTTGATTTTTCGAAATTTTCACGAGGCACGCCAAAATTCGATCCTGACGAACTTTTGCGCCTGAATGCCAAGATCCTGCACGAAACCGCCTTTGATGACGTGCAGGTGCGCCTTGCCAATATGGGTTTGCATGAACTGGATGAAGAATTCTGGATGACAGTGCGCCCCAACCTGGAACGGCTGCACGATATTACCGAATGGTGGCATGTGGCCAACGGCCCGGTCGAGCCCGCCATCGACGAGCCGGAGTTTATCGAAAACGCCGCCACGCTGCTGCCCGCCGCGCCCTGGAACGAAAATACATGGAGCGAGTGGACCAAGGCCGTTAAGGACAAAACAGGCCGCAAGGGCAAAGAATTGTTTATGCCGCTACGCCGCGCCCTCACAGGCATGGACCATGGTCCGGAGCTGGCGCATTTGTTGCTTTTGATCGGCCCGGAAAAAACACGCGAACGGCTGGGACAAAAAAAGGCGGCCTGATCCGGGGAAGATGCAGGCCGCCGCTTTGCTACATACGGCTGGGGTTTGTGTGGGGACTTAATGGGCCGTCTGAGCAATAAATCTTAAAATCCGGATAAAATGGCCTAGTTTTTTCATGTCACTCTGGGTTGCTTCCGGCCATAACATCCTGGTTGTATTGCGAAAAACGTTTTGATCTTCCGAAAATAACTGGTCGCACAGAAGCATTTTACGCTTGGGGCTAAGCGCATCGAACTCCTCGATTACGCTGAAAGGTTTTTCCGTGTTTTTAAGAATGTCTTCAATACCGCGATGGGTGTACATACCGATCTCCCTGCATATTACCGTTTCTACAATTCGCCTGAGGACATTCATGGAAAAACTGTATACCCTTATGAATGAACCTCCAAAATATAATGTTTTTTCAGTTGCTTAGAATACTCTTGCATGTTTAAAACATTACAGGATCAAAGAAGCAAGAATTATGCCAAATACAGAAGAAAAACAGTCCCTTGCCCCCGTTATCATCCTTTCGCACCCACAAATGGGCGAAAACATAGGGGGAGCGGCCCGCGCGATGCTGAATTTCGGGCTGACGGAGCTGCGCCTTGTGGCCCCGCGCGACGGATGGCCCAACCAAAAAGCCATCGATATGTCCGCCGGAGCGCTGCAAAAAATGCCGGAAGTGGCGGTTTTTGCCTCTTTGGCTGAGGCTTTAGCGGATCTGAATTTCGTGCTGGCCACCACGGCGCGCTCCCGCGATATGGTTAAACCTGTGTTTGAACCGCAAACAGCCCTCGCAGAAATCGGCGCGCGCAGCGCCTCAGGCCAGAAAACCGGGATTTTGTTCGGGCGTGAGCGCACTGGGCTGGAAAATGACGAAATCGCCGCCTGCCAAGGCATCGTGACCATCCCCACCAATCCGGATTTCTGGTCGCTGAACCTCGCGCAATCGGTGTTGCTGATGGGCTATGAATGGCTGAAACTAGGCAATGACATGCCTGCCCGCCATTTTGATCATGGCGACAGTTTCCCGGTTCCACAGGAAAAGCTGGAAGAGTTTCTCACCCGGCTGGAGGGGGAGCTTGAAACAGGAGGCTTTTTTAAATCCCCGGACCTCAGACCCACCATGCAGAGGAACATCCGCAACATGTTCACCCGCCCCGATTTATCCGATCAGGAGGTTAAAACCCTGCACGGCATTATTTCCGCCCTGATAGGAAAGAACAAGCCATAAAAAAGCCGCCCGAAGGCGGCTTTTGAATTCTTAGGCAGGGTTTCCCGCTTATCTGGAATAAAATTCCACAATCAGGTTGGGCTCCATCTGGACCGCGTAAGGAACGTCTTCCAGCCTGGGAACACGCAGGAACACGGCCTTCATCGCCTTGTGATCCACTTCGATGTAATCGGGAACTTCGCGCTCTGCGCCTTCCACGGCCTGAATAACCATCGGAATGTTGCGGGCGCTTTCACGCACTTCAATCACATCGCCCTCTCTTACCTGGTAAGAGGCGATGTTGACCACCTTGCCGTTAACCGTCACATGCTTGTGATTTACAAACTGGCGCGCCGCGAACACTGTGGGCACGAAACGGGCGCGGTAGATAACCGCATCAAGGCGGCTCTCCAAAAGACCGATCAGATTCTGACCGGTATCGCCCCGCATACGGTCGGCTTCCGCAAAATAACGACGGAACTGTTTCTCGCCGATATTGCCGTAATATCCTTTCAGTTTTTGCTTCGCCATAAGCTGGATGCCAAAATCCGTCGGTTTGCCGCGGCGGCCCGCACCATGCATACCGGGAACGGTTTGGCGTTTGTTAAAAGGAGACTTGGGACGGCCCCAGAGGTTACCGCCTACGCGGCGGTCTATCTTATGTTTTGCACTATGGCGCTTACCGCTCATATTACTGTCCTTTCATAGAGTTTTTCATTTTTCATGTCCCGATTCCCCTTGGTGGGATTGATCGTAAAATCAACGCGGGAATTACCCCGCTTCTCAGGAATGAAGCGATTTATAAGAGTTTTTGCGGTTTTGTCAAACAAAAACGAGGCAAAAGCGTCCCATATTGCCGCCCTGTTCAAAAAAGCGGTATAATCGTTTCGGGGAAATTTCTTTAAACAAATCATCAGGAGACAGAGAATGTTAAAAGGTGTTTTACCGTGGTGTGCAGGCGGTGTCTTTCTGGCGCTGGCGTTTTTTTGTGCTGTGCTGCTTGTCAAACCGATCGGCGTTTCCACGCAATTTGTCATCGCGGACGGAATTGTATGGGATATGGTGCAACCCGATATCGTCGTCGAGAACGCGCAAGCCAAAAGCGGCTACGCCTCCCCTAACGCTTATCTGAATAAAAGCGGCGGCAAATACGCCGCGGAAATCGCCAGCCCGCTTAATTACAGCTTTATTTTTGTACTGGCGATGATGGGCGGCGCATTCCTTTCCGCGCTTTTGAAAGGCGACAGGCCGCAGACCCCTTCACAAAAAAACATGCCCGATGTCTGGAAAAACAGCTTCGGGGAGAGCGTTGCAAAACGCTATCTCACGGCGTTTATTGCCGGTTTTCTTGTTCTCTTCGGTGCGCGCCTTGCCGGAGGCTGCACCAGCGGCCATATGATGAGCGGCATGATGCAAACAGCGCTAAGCGGTTATCTTTTCGCGCTGGGCGCGTTTGCCACAGCCATCCCGCTGGCCATCATCCTGTTCAGATCAAAATAAGGAGATTTGCAAATGGAACTGTTTTTAGCCATAGCCTTGGGAATATTATTCGGCTTCGCGCTTAATCGTGCGGGCGCAACCAATCCCGAAAATATTATCAATATGCTGCGCCTGACCGATACGCGCCTGATGAAAACCATCCTTTTTGCCATCGGGCTATCGTCCATCGGCCTGTTCGGCGGATTAGCTCTGGGGGTTATCGACCCCTCTCACATCTCCATAAAGTCAGCCTATACGGGCGTAATTGTCGGCGGCGCTATCCTGGGAATCGGCTTTGCCCTTGCCGGTTACTGTCCGGGTACGGGCCTCGCCGCTCTCGCCACAGGCCGCAAGGATGCTTTTGTTTTTGTAATCGGCGGTCTTCTCGGCGCTTTCGCCTATATGCTTGCCTATGGATGGCTGGAAACAAACGCCGCTTTCCTGTTCGAAAAAATCGCCGGCGGGGATGTTTCTCTCGCTGCTACAGGAAATGAAAAATACGCGGCGCTTGTTACATCCGTGAACGGCAATGTGCTGGGTGCGGCTATAGGCGCAGCTTTCGTGCTTGTGGCGTTCCTGTTGCCACAAAACATACTGGGCGGCAAAAAACCGTAAAATGTGGTGGTGGGCCAGGCCGGACTTGAACCAGCGACCAATCCGTT
>CAZBNG010000124.1:3005-5131 GCA_964493095.1 uncultured Pseudobdellovibrionaceae bacterium | reverse complement strand
TTGCTGACGGGGAGTGCTTCGCTTACGCTCGCAATGACGGCTGTTGCCGGGCGCCTGCGCCCATTCGCACCCCACGTCGTCATCCTGAAGCGCCCTGCACTAAAGGATCTCCTTTAAACGAAGCCGGATCCTTCAAGGCTAAAGCCTTTCAGGATGACAATGAAAGAATGCCGCCCGATACCACCCTTTGCCATTCCGGCCCCCTTCACTCCGTCACCACACGCCCCCTGTCGTCATCCCCGCACAAGCGGGGATCTGGTATTTGTGGCACG
The DNA here is from genome assembly GCA_964493095.1 of uncultured Pseudobdellovibrionaceae bacterium. Taxonomy (GTDB): domain Bacteria; phylum Pseudomonadota; class Alphaproteobacteria; order Micavibrionales; family Micavibrionaceae; genus CAYXSX01. The sequence goes on along the minus strand of CAZBNG010000124.1, from coordinate 4,859 downwards.
AGAACCCGGATCAGGTCCGGGATGACGGCAGGACCATTATCCCGCCTCTCGCCAGTTTGCCCGCACAAAAAAAGAGGGCCAAACCTTGCGGCCTGGCCCGAATTTAGATTTTATGTAGACGCTTAAAAAACTTCTGAGGGCTAGTCAGTTTTAAGCTTCAGCAGCAACGAACAGACCGCCGGCATTATTGGCGGCGTTTTGTTTCGCCGGTGCTGTCGGCTTTGTTTTTGCCATTTGGGAAGCCTGACGGCCTGCCTGCGTTTTGTCGGCGGGCTTGCCTTGAGCTTTTTGTTCGCGAACGGGAGACAGACGACCTTCAACGGTTGCGCCTGCTTCCACTTCGAGTTCCTTGTAGGAAATCGTGCCGGTAATCACGCCTGTAGAGCGGATGGTCAGACGACCGTTTACCGTGATTTCACCTTCGAAGCGGCCTGCGATAGTCGCTTCTTCAATTTCCACGCTGCCGAAGAATGTGCCGGATTCGGCCACGTCCAGAACGCTGGCGCCTTTCAGGGCGGCTTCAACCGTTCCTTCGACAACCAGATGATCGCATGAATCGATTTCACCGGACATGGTAATGCCGGCACCGATCGTCAGGGTGCGCCCGGCTACATCCAGGTTATTTCTTGATACGGGCTGCGGCTCGGGCGCAACGGGAGCGGAAGGCGCTACGGGCGCTGAGTAAGAGCTGCTCTGGTAAGAATTGTAACCGCTCGGGATTTGCGTCGCGGCCTGTGAAGCGCGCTGCTGGTAACCACCGAAACGTGCGTTTGTCTGAGTTTCCTGTTCGTCCAGTGTCTCTTCTTCGGTTTGGCTGTCCTGGGCTCTGATATTCATGGATGTTGTTTCCTTTTCGTTATTTTGTGGTGTCTCGTCGCTTGTTTCGTTACTCAGATCCTGTTGCTCTTCTTCTGTCTCTTCGTCATCCGTAAAATCAAGAGCCTCGGCAGCATCCTGTGCCTCGTTCTCGATCTCCTCCATTTCGGGAGCGGTAGACCGAGAGCTGCTTTTTTTCGTCATTTCCTGTTCAGATGTTTCTGATTTCACACGATGAAACATGAGCGCAACCTTTCTTTAGTTTTTAAATCCCCCCTCAAGACGCCCTGGCACCACAACTAAAAATGCCAACCAAATTGAAGGTGTAAACATTGTTGTTTTGAAGTTAATTGATAGTTATCACGAGGCCCGAATCATCGCAATAGGCTATTAGAAATTTTCCTCAAATATTTTAGAAAAATCTTATAGAGAATTGTTTTTAAATAATTTTTATTTAACGTTAAAGCGATTTCTCAGGCGTTAATGAAAATGGTCGTGAATTTTCTGCGCCAGCGCTTTTGAGACTCCCTCGATTTTCGCAAGGTCTTCAACACGTGCCTGCGCCACGGCCTTGGCAGACCCGAAATAGGCCAGCAAAGCCTTCTTTCTTTTCGCTCCGATGCCATCGATTTTATCCAGCGGCGAAGCGCTGATCGCTTTTTCCCGGCGCGTGCGGTGCGCCCCTATCGCGAAGCGGTGCGCCTCATCACGCAGACGCTGAAGGTAATGCAAAACCGGGTCGTCAATTGGCAGTTGGAACTCCCGCAGCGCTCCCCTCTCCTCATCGTGAATAAAGAAACGTTCGCGCCCGGCGTTGCGGTCCTCGCCCTTGGCAATCGCCACCAGCGTCACGTCATCCAGCACGCCGCATTCCTCCAGCACGTCCCTCACCGCGCCGTACTGCCCTTTCCCGCCGTCAATCAGCAGCAGGTCCGGCCAGTCCTCGCCGCCGCTCTCCACATGCTCTTTCAGCGCCCGGCGGTAACGCCGCTCCTGCACTTCGCGCATCATGCCGTACTCGTCGGCGGCCTCTGCAAC
>CAZBNG010000124.1:0-2993 GCA_964493095.1 uncultured Pseudobdellovibrionaceae bacterium | reverse complement strand
ATTAAATTTGCGGTAGGCGTTTTTACGAAATCCTTCCGGCCCGGCGACAATCATGCCCCCCACCATGTTTGTGCCGGAAATATGGGAGTTATCGTAAACTTCAATGCGTTTTGGCGGCTCCTCCATCCCGAACAACTCCGCCACGCCGGCCAGCAATTTCGCCTCCCCGGTGCGGGCCAGCAGGTGATGTTTCAGCGCCTGCTCCGCGTTACGCTGTGCAAACGCCACAAGGCGCTGACGCTGTCCGCGCTGCGGCGTGACGATCCGCACTCTGTGCCTGACCCGCGAGCCCAGCGCCTCCTCCAGCAGGGCGCGCTCCTCAACCTCGTGGGAAACGATCACCTCTCCCGGTACGGGCTTGTTCTCGTAAAACTGCGCCAGAAAAGCGGATAAAACACTTTCCGGGGCTTCGGCCTGGTCGTGACGGGGAAAATAGGAACGGTTCCCGTAATTGCGGCCCGCGCGGAAAAAGAACACCTGAACGCAGCTCTGCCCGCCTTCCTGCACCAGCACGGCAACGTCGGCGTTTTTAACACCCGCCACATTGATATCCTGCCGCGCCTGCATAGCGCTGAGCGCCCGGATGCGATCGCGCAAATCCGCCGCCTCTTCGTAATTTTCCTCCTCGCTCGCCTTGCGCATATCCCGCGCCAGCCGCTCCTGTATTGCCGCGCTTTTCCCGGCTAGAAACTCCTCGGCCTCACGCGTCTGGGCCGCGTATTCTTCCTGCGAAACCCTGCCCACGCACGGGGCGGTGCAGCGCTTAATGTGATATTGCAGGCAAGGCCGCGTGCGCGTGGCGAAGTAATAATCGCTGCAATTGCGCAACTTGAATATCCGCTGCAACGTATCGATGGTGCGGTTCACATCTCCGGCACCGGCGAACGGGCCGAAATACTGCCCCTTGCGTTTCTTGGCGCCCCGGTGCTTGGTGATCAGCGGGAAATCGTGATCCCCGGTAATAAGGATATAGGGAAAGGATTTATCGTCGCGCAGCAGGATGTTGTAGCGGGGCTTCAGCTTCTTGATAAGGTTGGATTCCAGCAGCAGCGCCTCAACCTCCGTCTTGGTATGCACGAACTCCATGGACCGGGTCAGGGCAACCATCCGTTGGATGCGGATCGTCAGGCGGTCGAAATGCGTGTAAGACGTCACGCGTTTCTTCAGCGCCTTGGCCTTGCCGACATAAAGCACATCGCCTTTCTCGCCCAGCATACGGTAAACCCCCGGCGTATCGGGCAGCTTTTTGACGCAATCGCGTATAACCCCGATACCGGTCTCTATCGGGTTTTCGGATGATGTCTTTTCCGGGCTCTCTGACATAGGCCCAATCTAAGCGCTCCCCGCCCTGCTTTCAATGGGCGTATGAGCGCTACGCGGCTCCAATGCATTTTTTTCTTGCAAAACTTACTATATATCAACTATTAGTTGGGAAAAGGCAGGAAACGGGCATAACTGCGCCCAATTACTTGCAATGTATCAACATTTAGACTGGGGAGTCGAAAAATGCCAATCATCACACTGCGTTCACACCGGACACAACAACCGCTATACAGCGGGAATTTTCAAAACACGCGCGAATGCCTGGAACACGCCGTCCGGGACGGGGCCTTGCTAACCGGCGCAGATCTGCGCAATCTTGACCTGAGCAATGCCGCGCTGGACGACCTCATCCTTGAGGACGCCGATTTCACCAACACCAACCTGACCGGCGCGAACATGTCGGAAGCCGTCCTGCAAAACTGTAATTTCAGCGGCGCGGCCCTTTATAACGCCTGCATATGCTTTTCTCAATTCGAAGACTGCATGTTCGAAAGCACGTCCTTCGGCGCAACGGATGTGCTGGAAACGTCCTTTATCCGCTGCGTTTTTTCCACGCTTTCGTGCTTTTCCCTTGATTTCATTATATGCCGCACGATGGAGGGCTGCGTGTTCATGGACCGCGGCGGCAAAACCTATCCCCTCACCCGCCCGCCGCTCGTGCTGAAAGGGCTGCAGCAGGGGTCCCTGATCATGATGGATGAGCATGTCAGGTTCGGCGGCATAATCAGGCCGCTTGTTTTCCCTATAAAGGGAGCAACCACAGCGGCCGTACAAAACGCCCTGTCTTCCACACTGAAAGTCAAAATTTGAATTATTTTCAGCTTTAGTTGAATTATTTTATTGACAGAGTCGGGTAAACGCATTAAAACGCTTCCTTGTATTATGTATAAAAACACTGCGTAAAGCAGTCATCCTGTGTGGGGATCAAATGATACTGTATGTAAGGTGTGGCAATGCGTTTGCCTGCTGTATGGAATTTTCAAAGATGCTGGGTGCTTCTCCGTTATGGAGAATAAACACTTGCAAAGGTGAAACTGTTTTTGATATTCCGTTCGGTCAGGTCGTTTTCACACCGCGCACCATTTTGATGCGGGAAACAAGGCAAGGTACCGATGACACAGGAAATTCAGGATTTTCTCAAAATACTGCGCGCTCTGCAAAAGATCGACGCTGAGTTTCCCCTGCAATACGCCGTTTGCCTGGCGGAAATCTCCCGCGAGGAAGGGCTTTCCCTGACCCAGCTTTGCGACAAGACGGGGCTGGCGATCTCCACGGTTTCACGCATCGTCGGCGCGCTTTCGGATTCACGCCAAAAGGGGCGGCCCTACGGGCTGGTCAGGGTCGTGATCTCCCCCGCCGAGCGCCGCCGCAAGGAACTCTACCTCACGCCCAGGGGCAAAGCGTCCATCAAAACCATCGCCGCCGCCGTGGCCGGCGCGAAATAGCGGGATTTTCGGCCACTGGGCAATTGCATCGCCCGGATATCCATGTATATTCCTAGAATTAATACTTCTCGCTTTAGTTTTTAAAAATAAGGCAGAGGTTTAGAGCGAAGATTTTTTAGTCCGGGTTAGGAACGAGGAGCGAAGCGTAGAAAAGCTACGTGAGCGACGCAAGTGACGCAAACCGGGCTAAAAAAGCGAAGCTATAAAGGGCCCGTGGCGGAATGG
>CAZBNG010000123.1:0-5139 GCA_964493095.1 uncultured Pseudobdellovibrionaceae bacterium | reverse complement strand
ATCCGGTTGGGACCTAGAAGCAAGGCTTTGTCGATGGTGCGCTCCATGGTTTCGGCGGTCTGGTGCGGCAACCCGTATAAAAGGTCGATATTGATACTGTCGATTCCATAAGCGCGCAGCAATTTTACCGCCTCATAACTCAGATGGAAGGGCTGCTGGCGGTTAACGCTATCCAGAACCTTGTCATCGAAGTCCTGAACGCCGAGACTTACACGGTTTACACCCTGTCTGGCATAGGCGGCGACGCGTCCTTCGCTTACGCCGCGCGGGTCGAGCTCAATCGCAATTTCGGCGTCCGGCGCGATACTGAATTTTACGCGCAGCTTTTCCATCAGCAGGTCAAAATCGCAGCCGCGCAGCAGCCCGGGTGATCCGCCGCCGAAATGTATGTTTTCAATTGTATGTGCTACAGGCAGCCGCTCCGCAATCATATCGATTTCCCGCAGCATAAGATGCGCGTAATCCTCTACCGGGGCATAACGCCGGGTTATTTTTGTATGGCAGCCGCAATACCAGCATAATTTTGGGCAGAACGGGACATGCAGATACAGGGATAAACGGGTGGTTTCCGGCAGGCTTTCCAGCCACTCATCGTAAATATCCGGATTTTCAAGCGGTTTGAAATGAGGCGCGGTGGGGTAGCTCGTATAACGGGGAACAGGCCGGTCAAATTTTAAAATATTGTCACGGATTGCGCAGGTCATAGGGTATTTTGCCCAATAGTGCTGTCTGCGCCTTGATTTCGATCAATTTTCCGGAGTTTTGTATTCCTATAGCTCTACACTTTGCAGATATTTAGGAATTTCGACGTTCCAGTCCAGTCGCTCTTCGATTTTAAATTGCAAGGCGGATGAGGCTTCCGGTTCACCGTGAGTCAGGAACGTTCTTCGCGGCGGTTTTTGAAAGTGTTGAAGCCAGCTCAGAATTTCTTCGTAATCCGCATGGGCGGACAGAGCGTTCAGGATATCGATCTGTGCACGCACAGGGTAAAGATGGCCATGAATTTTAATTTCGGTTTCATGGTGGATCAGCCGTGCGCCGCGCGTTCCCGCCGCCTGGAATCCTGCAAATAGAACCGTGTTTTTTTCATCTCCGACATAGTGCTTAAGATGGTGCAAAACGCGCCCGCCTGTGGCCATGCCGCTGGCGGAGATAATAATGCACGGCACGTTGTTGTTGTTCAGCCCTTTTGATTCTTCAGGCGTGTGCACGTATTGCGCAACCCTGCATACCTGCGCGCATTCCTGCGCTGAAAGGCGGTGTTCCGCGTGGTGTTTCTGCCATAATTCTGTTGCGTCGATGGCCATCGGGCTGTCGAGGAAAACCGGGATATCGGGAATGCGTTTCGCTTTTTTCAGTTGGTAAATATAATACAGCATGGCCTGCGCCCGTCCGACGGCAAAGGAAGGAATAAGAACTATGCCCCCGCGCGCGGCGGTATTGGTTATGATTTCTGCCATCTTATCGAGCGGGTTGGCGCCTTCATGTAGCCGGTTGCCGTATGTCGATTCCAAAACCAGGTAGTCCGTTTCCTGGATTTGTGCCGGGGCGTTCATGATCGGGTCATTCAGTCGCCCGAGGTCGCCGGAAAACACGATAGAGGTTAAGCCGTCATTGATTCGTATACAGGCTGCGCCCAGTATATGCCCGGCCCGGCTGAGCGAGAAGGAAAGAATGTCATTCAGCCGGTAGTTTTTCCCGAATTCAATCACTTTAAAATGCTTGAGCGCCTCTTTGGCGTCGTCCTGCGTGTAAAGCGGCAGGGCGGGTTTGTGTCTTGAATAACCGTGCCGGTTGGCGCGCTCGGCATCTTCTTCCTGGAGATAGGCGCTGTCGGGCAGGAGGATTTCGCACAAATCGGCCGTGGCCTCGGAAGTGTAAATGGGACCCTTAAATCCGTTCTTGACCAAAAGGGGCAGGTAGCCGCTATGGTCTATATGGGCGTGGGTCAAGATAACAGCGTCTATGCTCGCCGGATCAACGGGCAGCTTTTCCCAGTTGCGCAGCCGCAGCTCTTTCAATCCCTGAAACAGGCCGCAGTCGATCAGTATTTTATACTGCCCGTCTTCCAGCAGGTATTTGGAACCCGTTACGGTTTCTGTTGCCCCTAAGAATGTCAGTTTCATTAGTTCAGTCCCCTTGTCGTCCATGCAAACCAGAGCGCAATTACGCCCAGAGCCAAAGAAAGCACGCGCCTGAGAATAAGGCGGCGGCGGTTGTTTGTCAGGAATTTTTGCGCCTCTCCTGCCAGTAATACGATGAAAGTGTGTATCGCCGTGGCGATGGCCACATATGTAACGGTCAATATTACCGCCTGGGGAATTGCCGAAGACGCCGTGTCTATAAATCCCGGCAGTATCGCGACATAAAAAACGGCGGCCTTGGGGTTTAAAAGATTAACGATGAGTCCGCGCCGGAAAAACTGCGCCTGTTTTTGCATATCGTTTGTTTTTCCCGGCGATGTTTCGGTTTCTTCCTGCCAGCCATCCCATGCCAGCCATAGCAAATATAAAACGCCGGCAATTCTGAGCGCCTGATATGCCGGTGCGGAGTTTGAGATCAGCGTAGCCACACCCAGCGCGGCGATAATGCCCGTAACCAAAAGACCGAGCGTCACGCCCAATACCGCAAAAAATCCGGACTTTCTGCCCTCCCCCGCACTTAATATGGCCAAATACGCCATATTAGGTCCCGGCGTCGATTCAATAATGGCACAGGTTGTGATAAAGGATAAATAAGCGGTCAGGGACATAGCGGGTTTTTCTTTTATTTTTTCCTTTTTAACAATACCCTAAAGCAGTTTGCAGTATGGGATGACGTTAATGCAACATGATGCCGATTACAATTTATTACAGGGCGCCAGAAACTATACAACGGATCTTTGGCGTTCGTTCCGTATCTGGCGTGAATTCCGCATGGGATTTAGGAAACTCAACGGCGTTTCGAAATGCGTCACGTTTTTTGGTTCGGCCCGGTTTGATGAAAATCATGAATATTACAGGCTGGCTTACGAAACGGCCTATCAGGTAGGAAAAGCAGGCTTTGCGGTTATGAGCGGCGGCGGACCCGGCGTTATGGAGGCGGCCAATAAAGGGGCGCAAGCGGCGGGCGCGCTATCTATTGGATGCAATATCCGGCTCCCGGTGGAGCAGACTCCCAACCCCTATCAGGATATTTCCCTGAAATTTAACCATTTTTTTGTGCGCAAAGTGATGTTGCTCAAATATTCCAGCGCTTTTGTGCTGTTGCCCGGCGGTTTTGGTACCATGGACGAGGTCTTCGAAGTTGCCACGCTTATCCAGACCGGGAAAATCTGCGATTTTCCCGTTGTGGTGATGGGAAGCGGTTACTGGAAAATGCTTGGACCATTTTTAGAGAAAACCATGCTTGATTTGGGAACGATTGATCATAAGGACCTGCATTTTGTTAAAATGACGGATGACCCCCAGGAAGCCGTTGATATCATCAAGGTGCCCCATAGCTGCCGCATTGTTTAACGGTTGGCGGAGAATAAAGGAGTAAAAAACATGTGCGTTTCGGCGGGAGTGAGCTTTGGCATGGCAGGATTGTTGATGACGGGCGGTATATTTGCCGCCTCTCATGCGCAAAAAACGGATCGGCGTTATCTGCCTATGGCCATGTTTCCCGTTTTTGTTGGATTGCAGCAGGCGCTGGAAGGGCTTGTCTGGCTGGAATCCGGCGACGGTGCTTTGCAAAACCTGCGGTTGGCGGCGCTGGGTTACCTGTTTTTCGTATGGATCACCTGGCCTGCTTACGTCCCTTATATGACCGCAAGACTTGAGGAAAATAAACAAAGGGCCGATTGGTTTTTGCGTTGTGCGCAGGCCGGTTTTGTCCTGGGACTGGTGTTATACCTGCCGAATTTCTGGCATCCGGACTGGCTTCACGTTTCGATTATCAACCACTCTGTTGCCTATCAATGCACCTACATTACCGACGCTGTTGTGCCAAGAGAGGTCACATACCTGATATATCTGGCGCTGATCGGACTTCCGCCTTTGTTTTCCTCACACCGCGCCCTGAAAATATTCGGGGCCGGTCTGATAATCAGCGTTCCCCTGACATATTTTTCCTTTTCTGCCGCGCGCATCTCCATTCTTTGCTTTTTTGCGGCGGTAATGATGCTGTATATCGTTTATGTCATCGTGGAAGACAAATGCTCATTTTCTGCAAAGCCAAAACGGCGCCATGAGGCGGAAAAAACTTCCTGGTTTACAAGTTAGCGATTGACGGGGCGCCTGTTCGTTTTTACAAGCATGAGATGCTTAAGGATCATGACCACAGCCCGGAATCGATACACGCACGGCTCAGCGCGGGGCCGGATTCCTTTTACCTGAAAGAATGGGTCTATGGCGGCATTGACGGCGTTGTGACAACGTTTGCGGTTGTGGCGGGCGTTGTCGGCGCGGGGCTGTCCCCTTCTATCGTGATCATCATGGGTCTTGCCAACCTGCTGGCTGACGGTTTTTCCATGGCGGCCAGCGCCTATAGCGGGTCCAGGGCCGAAACCGACAACTACAAACGTCTGCGGGCGCGGGAAGTCTCCCATATTAAAAACCATTATGAAGGTGAGATAGAGGAGACGCGCCAGATTTTCGCCGCCAAGGGGTTTACGGGCGAAGAGCTGGAGCACATGGTCGATGCCATTTCCAAGGACAGGGACGTGTGGATCGAGTTCATGCTGCAGGAGGAATACGGCGTTTCCCGCCCCGCCCATTCCGCGCTGAAGGCCGGATTTCACACTTTCTGGGCGTTTTTCGTCTGCGGTGCGATGCCGCTGCTGCCGTTCCTCCTTCCTGCCGGGTTGCTGGACAGCGCTTATCATCCATCTCTTGCCCTGCTGTTCTCTGCGGTTACGTTTTTCGCTATCGGGTCACTCAAAAGCCTTTGGTCCGTGAAGTCGCTCTGGCGTGAGGGCTTTCATACTCTGCTGATCGGCTTGACGGCGGCGGGGCTGGCTTACGGCGTAGGCTGCCTGTTGCAGGGCTTTGCGGGCGGCGGTTAATGCCGCGCTTGATTTTTGCGCCGGATGCGTTTAATGAATGCAGATATTTCTTCCCGGTGCGGGTGTAGCTTAATGGTAAAGCTCTAGCCTTCCAAGCTAGCTACGTGGGTTCG
>CAZBNG010000122.1:0-5153 GCA_964493095.1 uncultured Pseudobdellovibrionaceae bacterium | reverse complement strand
TAGAAGCTGGCGCACGAGATTAGCCGCACGGTTGGAGTTCTGCTTGATCTGCATGATGTCGGAAAAGGATGGATCGCCCGGTTTGTGACGCAGCAGCAACAGGTCGCAAAAACCAACCATGGCCGTCAGCAGGTTGTTAAAGTCATGCGCAACACCGCCGGCAAGCTGCCCGATTGCCTGCATTTTCTGGGATTGCACGAACTGTTCCTCCAGCGCTTTTTGCTCGCGCATATCAATAAAGTGAAGAACGATGCCGCCTCCCTCTTTAAACTTTCGGGCGTGCATTTGTACCTGAATAGCGCCCTCTTTGGCATTCAACGCCACATCGAGAGGCGCTTCCATCTGCTGCCCCTGCCCGATTTTCTCAATCGCCGCAATGGCCATATGGCGATCCGCCTCATTAATCAGACCTTCAAAGTGTTTCCCTTCGATATCATAAACCGCAGAACCCAGCATATCGGAAAAAGCGTTATTACAATCATCAATCACGCCTTCGCTGTTAAGCAGGATAATACCCACGGGCGCTTCTTCAAAAAATCTCTGAAACCTGTCCTCTGAGGCTTTCAGGGCACGGCGCATCTCGCGTTCCGCCGTCAGGTCGTGAACTACGGCCCGCGAACGCACCCCCCCTTCTTCATCACGCACAAGAATCTGATTAATCGATGCAAGGAAAATGCGTCCGGCAGGCCCTTTCATCGGTACTTCTACCACCTGGCGCACACCGCCTTCCTCTATCAGGTCGTAAGGCGCAGCACCCTTGGGCGGCTCTTCCAGAAACGTATGCAACACCCGACTTTCCAAAAGCGTCTTCAGGTCCTCGCCGACCCAGCGGGCAAAAGTCGCATTGGCGAAGACAAAACGCCCCTTTTCATCCACAGAGAAAAACCCAACAGGCGCATTGTCGGTAAAATCAATCAGCTTTTCCCGTTCCTCCCGCAGAGCACTATCTGCCGTATGTTTTTGCGTAACGTCGTCGATGCGCCAATGCACATAACCTTTTCTGCGTGCCATGGGCTGTGCCGTAACCATCAACCAGCGCTCATACTTTTCTGTTGTGGAAAGCAGCTCTACGGAATCGGTCAGCCCACGATGCGCCTGATCAGCCAGAAGACGAAAATGGGCAAGCGCTTCATCATCTTCGGCGAAGAGCTTCATAAGCGTTTTGTAATCAGGCTCTCCCAAGCCGTCGCATAATTTTGAAAATTTGGAATTGTAAAATACCGTTTCATCACCAGGAGCCGTGACCAAACGCGCCCCTCGGCTTCCCTCGATAACTTCGCGCATCACAGTGTACTCGCGATTTTGACGCCGATAAACAAGGTAGGTGTAAGAAGCAGCCACACCAATCATAACAATGACAAAACTTGCGGTCGCTGCGACCGCCATGCTGGCATGCCCGAGATACGCCATCACAGCCAGAGACATGAAAGCCAGTATATAAAGCAACACCGCTACAAAAACGATCGCATTACCAAAAGGCCCCTGTTTTTTTGACGTTTGCTGATCTTCCGTTTGCGCCGTTTTGTGGTGGCGGGCTATAAATCTGGCGTTATCCAACTTCATAGAGTTGATTTTATTGTGTTTTGTACTTATGCGCAAAGGCTTTCACAATAAGGTTATTTGAGTTTCCCCTTGAGTTTGAAAACATATGAAATAACTTCGGCGACCGCCTGATACTGGTCTACGGGAATAGTCTCATCTACTTCCACGACATCATAAAGCGCGCGCGCCAGCGGGACATTCTCATAAAGCACGACATCGTGCTCTTTCGCCACCTCGCGGATACGCAACGCAACCTCATCCACTCCCTTTGCGATACATACCGGGGCTTCCATCTCCTCGGCATCATATTTTAGCGCCACAGAATAGTGCGTCGGGTTCGTGATTACCACATCCGCTTGCGGCACCGCTTGAATCATGCGCTGACGGGCCTTTTCGGCGCGCAACTGCCTTAACCTGGCCTTCACATGAGGGTCACCTTCCGCCTGTTTGTACTCATCCTTGATTTCTTGCTGGGTCATACGCAGTTTTTTCATATTTTCAACGCGCTGATACACAAGATCGATAACGGCAATGACCAAAAGCACGATCAGAACTCCCGTCATCATATGAACAAACATGGAGTGCAATTCATCCATGAACAACGACACGGAAGCCCCTACAAGGGTTTCCACGCGCCCGAAAAAAGGATAAATAATGATGGTCCCGACAGTTCCGACAATCCCCAGCTTCAAAAGCCCCTTGGTAAACTCAAGCAAAGAACGCAGAGAAAACAGCCTGCCGAATCCCTTTATGGGAGAAATTTTGCTAAAATCAGGCTTTATTCCCTTCGGAGCAAATAACGGTCCTATCTGTACAAACGGCCCGATAAACGCTGCCGTCATAAGCACCAGAACAGGAAAAGCCATGACATGCACTCCCTCTGCAAAGGCATTAGCCAGAACGGAGCCAATTCCTCTTGGCCCCTGTGGCATGTTATGGGCCTGCTCAATGTAAAATTTTAGTTTTTCCAAAAGGCGCAGCATAAAACCGTGAGCGTAATAAGCTATCAACAACGTTGCAAAGAACAGCATTACCCAGTTGTTAACCTCCCGGCTTAAAGCAACCTGCCCACGTTCCCGCGCCTCCTCAAGCCGTTTGGGGGTGGGGTCTTCGGTCTTCTGGGCATCATCTGGCTGTTCACCGTCACTCATCTTTTTATTTTAGCCTGCCCTTATTGAATGCTGGTTAAGAAAAAGGTCATCGCCTGTTCGAATTGCGCCGACCAGAACAGATAAATACTTGAAACAACAAATGAAATGGTAAGAAGCGACAGCAAAATCTGCAGCGGCATGGCAAGCATAAAAACCTGAACCTGTGGCATCAGACGGGTTAAAACCCCCATTCCTGCGTACAGCAACAAGGTGATGACGATAAAAGGGGCCGCCATCTTAACGCCTATGGCAAAACTTGCCGTCACAGCCTGCGCCATAAACTCGGCCATCGAACCTACGTCAGGCACATTCCCCACAGGAAGAAATTTATAACTTTCCACCAGCCCCATAAACAAAAGGTGGTGGAGATTTGTAGCAAATAAAATGGCTACGCCCGTAACAGAGAAAAATGCGCCGACCAAAGAACCCTGCGTTGCCAAAGCCGGATTGAATATCTGGGCGTTACCCAGGCCGGACTGCATGGAAGTCACCATTCCCCCGACATCCAGAGCGGCCATAAAAACCCGTGCCACAGTTCCAAAGAACAGGCCCACGACAAATTCAGCAATAATAATAATGAAGAGCGAAACAGTTCCAGGCAAAGGATCCGGCATATACGGCCTGACCAGCGGCGCAATAATAAATGAGAGACCAAGCGCAAAAAGCAAGCGCAAACGTGCCGGTATAAATGAGTCTCCGACACCGGGCATAATCATGACAGCCGCACCAAACCGCACAAACGTCAATATAAAGGCGAAAACGCCGTGAGTCAGAAAGTCCTGAAGCGTGGCCTGCATAGTCAGCCCCTGATTTTCATGTTACCCGAGCCCGATCATTCGGTCCGCCAAAGTCTGCATAAAAACCACCAAAGTTTTCATCATGGAAGGCAAAGTCGCAAAAAGCGTCAGGAAAATCGCGAGAATTTTGGGAACAAACACAAGAGTAATCTCCTGAATTTGCGTTAAAGCCTGCAGAAGCGCGATCGTAACGCCGACTACCAGCCCCACCAGCAAAACAGGGGTACCGATCTCTACGGCAATCATAATAGCCTGCTGGGCCGTTTCTATGACCTCGGTTTCATCCATGCCAACGAGAGTAACAGATTATTTTTAAAACTGTAACGTAGAAATTGGAATTTTAGGGAAAGCGCAGAAAACTTTGTGCCACATCTTACATAGGCATGCGCATAACTTCCTGATACGCGGCAACTACACGGTCACGTACAGCGACAACTGTCTGCAGAGTAAGTTCAGCGGCCGTAACAGCCTGTACCACGTCGGTCAGATCGGCATCATCCGTAATGGCGCGAGCGGACATTTCTTCCCCACGACGAAGCGTTTGAATCGATTCACGCGTCTTGCCTTCCAGATAGTCGCTAAACCTAATACCATCATCACCTGCACCGGGGCTTCGCTGACCGATATCAGCGCCTTTTGCGTAAGCACCTATGGCAATACTGGGATCTACAACTTTATCGATAGCCATCTGGTAAAACTCCTAATCCGTTTATTATAACATATTAAACGGGCTTAAACCTAGTTACCCAACAAATTAATTGTACGCAAAATCATGGATTTGTTCTGATCAATAAGTCCGAGATTCGCTTCGTAGCTGCGCTGAGCTTCTCTCATATCCACCATTTCCGTCAGAATATTAACATTTGCCATCTTAACAATACCATTTTCGTCAGCGCCGGGGTGGTCAGGCATCAGACGTGTCGGATAGGGCGTGGCTGTATCCTTAGTAATATCACCAATATGAACAAGATTTACACCCAGTTTACGGTCAAGAGTGTTTTTAAAAGAAACCTGCTGACGTGTGTAGGGGTCTTCCCCCGGCGCCGTTGCCGCCGTATCTGCATTGGCAATGTTTTCAGAAATAACCTTGATACGCGTACCCTGAACACGCATCCCCTGGGCGGAAATTGTTATCGCGTTGTAAATATCCGAACTCATAACCCTATCCTCCTTAAAGCTCAAAAATTATTGTGACCTTACGGCCGTTCTTAACAAACCAATCTGTTTTTGCAGAATATTGCTCATTAAATTGTAATCCATCATCGTACGGTTCGCATTGATAAGCTGTTCCTCGATAATCACAGCGTTGCCGCCCGGTGCCACTTCATAAGTGTCCTTCTGTATGATTTCTTTGAAATCGCCACTTGAATCATTGGCCGTTCTTTGCCCCGTGAGTTTTATCTGGTTGGAGCCGGTCGTCCGCGCGGTAACCGTCACAGGACGCACCGTTGCCGTTCCCTTTTCCGCCGATAACATCTTCATAAGATTACTAAAATCCGGCTTTTCAAGATCTCTTGGTTTGTAACCAGGCGTATCCGCGTTTGCTACATTTTGAGCAATAACGCGCTGACGCTGGTTCAAATAGTCCATTTTTGTATCTAATGCTTTTAAAAGCGATATATTTTCGATAGTCATTATTTAGAACCTTTTGTTTTTTACCCAC
>CAZBNG010000121.1:0-5177 GCA_964493095.1 uncultured Pseudobdellovibrionaceae bacterium | reverse complement strand
CCCGGCCCCCATTTAATGACGTCCGCCGACTTTTCCCATGAATAACTAACATTCATATCGTGTAAATGGCCGGTTTCGCTCTTTGTATCCGTATTGACTGGCATGTTTTTATTCCTGCACGAAGGTTCATTCCCTCTCACGCCCAGAATACACACGAAAAGGTTACTGAATCGTTTACAATTTGAATAAAATTCAAATAAAATTTTACGGAAAATCAAGGCGAGGCAACACTTCAGCTTTGACAAGTGTCTAAAATCCGAATGATATGAAAAAATCTAGCTTTTTCCGCTACTTTCGTTTTCCAGCATGCGGATCAGGCGGTCACGCGCCTCCATAACGGCGGGCATTTGCTCCATCTGCGTTTCCTGCGCAAGGACGGTAAAAGTGTCGTCGCGGCTAAAGAACAAAAGGGATGCGGTTGAATCGACACGGCCACCGACACAAGCGATTTCGTAACTGTCCAGACGGAGATTTACAGTTTCGACGGTTCTCTCCGGAACTACGGCGAACTGACCATCGCAGCGCTCCTGAGTAATGTTAAGATATTCATACACAAAATCGTCAAATTGCTTGCTGACACTCATAATCGGTTTAAGCTCGGCGGAGCCGAAAATACCATGTTCCTGCCACCTGTAAGCCAACTGGTTTTTATCGCCTGTATTTTCAACTTTCTGGACATGCTCCGGCACGGTTACATGCGCATCGTTCAATATATGCTGTATATCAAAGTCAGGTGTAAACTTATAGCTTTGAGCAGCCAGAGGCTTCGGGGCGGCATCGGCCGCAGCCAACGCTTCCTGAGGCGCCTGTGGTGGAGTTGCCTCTTTAGGCATAGCGTTAACTTCTGCCCGGGGTTGAGACCAGTTAATCTCGACGCTCTCCTCTTTGGGTTCCTCTCTCAGCGGCTTGATATCAAGTTGCTTGATTTGCTCTTTTCCCATAGTTTCAGGAGCAATAGCGACCGTTTCCACCTCTGCCGGCGGTTCTTGCTGCCCGGCGACAGCCGCCCCTCTATCCTGAATGGATCTTGCGAGTTCCGCCTCATATTTCTGCGCTTCACTGGCAAACTCTGAATCATCAAGAACAGCCGGTGCCTGCGGCCTTTCGATTTTACGCGGGGGGGCGGGAGGCACGAGTCTGGCCGTTTCCGCCACTGCATCAGCAGGCGCAGCCGCCTCTTCTTTTACTGCACCGGATACCATCGATGCCGCGTTGTCCTGTGCCTTCCCCTGCCCCATATTGCTTTCAAAATGCGCAAGTTGCCTGCGTATCTGGATCAGGTCGTCGCTCAGACGGCGCACATTGTCTTTAAGTTCTTTATTTTCGGCAACAAGGGCCGCAATTTTCTCCTCATTGGCTCCACTGCTTTGCGTCTGGGCCTGAGCCAGTTGTTCACGGAGTTTTTTATTTTCATCCTGAAGCTTCTGATAAGCCGCCTGTCTATCCTTAATTTCCTTTTCAAAAGCATTGGCTTTTTCGGTGGTCGCATTCAATGCCGCGTGCAGTTCCCTGTTGATGGCCTCCATGGCCTCTATCTTGGCTTCCATTTTCATCAAACGGTCAGCATCACTGATCGGCGGTTCTTCAACAGCTACAGGTATAGGCTGTGATTGGGCAGCAGGAGGCGCCACGGCGGGCATATCGGGCATTCTCGTATCGGCAACAACCTTCGGCACAGAAGAAACCGAAGAAGCAGAGGCGGTAACCGCCGCAGGATTCAAAGCCGTGCCAGCCAGTTCAATAATTTTCTGAAGTTCCGCATTCCTCGCTTCAAGCGCCTCGACACCGCCCTGCCCTGCCACCTGGTTGTTCATCTCAGCATTGGCGGATTCCAGAAGTTTCATCTTGTCGCTCAGTTCTTCTTTTTGGCGCTCTAGGGTAACGATCGCCTCCTGTAATTTCAGGACGTCAGACTGTGACTTCGTTTTCCCGGCATTGGCAAGCGCAACTTTCAAAGCTTCATTTTCCTGCCGCTGATCCTCCAGAAGCTTGTCAAACTCCTGTTTGGTTTTCTGCCGCAAAGCATCGATCCGCGCCATAAGCGCCTTGTTTTTTGCTTCCAGCGCCGCGGCTTCACTGTTTAATTCAGCGGTAGGCGGCGCAGGAGATGCCGCGGCCTGTGGAGTCGACAACGGCACTGGTGCCGTAATATCTTCCCCTCCCCCGCTTTCTTCACCAGCCTGCGGCTCCAGCCCGGCATTAACATCGCCAATACGCTGCAAAAGACTGTGATCATCCTTTTCAGGCGCGGCCGTTGCCTGATCAGCCGCTTTTTCATCAAAAGGTTCGCCGGCATTGACGCCCTGCTGGCTATTAACAGCATCACGGTTATACTCTATTTTTTGTGCAAGATCGCGGTTTTGCTGCTGTAATTCACTGATATGCGAACGCAGTTCCGAAAGAGCTTCTTCATATTTTTCCGGTGAAGCAGCGGCACTCCAGCTTTTCTCACTGCCGTATCCTTCAATTCCATATACCGGCTCAACATCAAGATAAGCCAGGCAGCCGTCAAGCTCGTGTTTGCCGTCATCTATGTCGCCTATGTCAAAATGATACTGCCTGTTATCAAGCTCGACACGCAGAAATCCGGTCGTTTTTAACGCCGAAAAAAACTTGTCGTCATTGCCCAGACGAACCACGAAAGCGTTTTCCGATGCCGGGCGCATTTCGAATTTCCGCAACTCCCCCGCGCCGGGGTCCAGGACCAGTGAAAACATCTGCTGCGCTTTGAAGGAACTGCCTTGAAAATCAAGGGCAAGCGAGGATTCATGCGCCTTGTTTTGTGCAAATGTCAAAATCAGGTTCTTACTGTAACGGCGGGCCATGGCGCAATAGGGCCTCCCCCCGGCGTGCGCGCCGTCAATCTTGCTGACAGACCATTTGGAGAGAGGCTCCATCATATTGCCCTTTTGCGCAAAGGCCAATGGCACGTTCGCAGCGCCTGCGAGAAGCAAAGACGCGATTGCCACTTTCGTCATTAAAGCCGTTTTGCGCATTTCAAAACCTAAAATCGATTTAAAATAATTAAGGACTAAAAAGAAGAGAAACACTACAAGCCCCCAAAACGGGACCTATAGCCATATAAAAAGGATACAATAAGCGCAAAGGAATGCAAATGTGTTATTGAAAAATTATGGCATCATGTGGATAAGTCTGTGAAATATTTGTGTATTTTTTTCTGTAACGACCACAAGAAGCCACCGCCCGAATACAGAAAGCTATATCAAATTAATCCACAGAGCGAATCACGAGAACCGGACGCCCGGAATCCGGATCGCTATAAACCTTTCCAAACGGGCGCACGGGATCGTTCTCATACTGGCTCAACACCTGAAAAACCGCTTCCTCGTAAGAAGATTTTATACTGAACGTCTCCTTGACTATAAAACTGCGGTTCGTATCCCAGATAACGCGCATTCCCCCTTCGCGCCCCCATGCCGCCAAAAGATCGTGCAGGGCCGTTCCCCGCAACGCCCGCCAGCGGGAAGGAGGCGTCCTCCAGTTGATACGCTCGGACATCCCTCCAGTCTCTTCTACGGATTGCGGCTGATAAGCACCGGTACGGGAAACATAGTAAGGCTCAACATAATGAACGTTATCCTCGGGCGGCTGCGCATCCCGCGTAATTTTCTGCGGCGCGCTGTCGGGTTTCCAAACCTCGCATTCCACGGTTTCGGCCGGAATTGGCCTCTCCCCGGCAGCCACGGCCTCAGGCACCCTTGCCGGTGCGGGCATTGGTGCAACCTCCTGAATTGGAACGGTTCCTTGCCCACCCTGCCCTATCACACGTTTTTCCTGCGCAGGGGGGGGAAGCACCAGCAGATCCGGGTCCTGAGGCACGGTAACGTCAACGAACATATCATCTCCGCCCTGACGCTCCACCTTCACATCGAATGTGTCCGGCGATGATGCCGGCGAAGCAGGCTCCTGTACAACCCAGCTATCTTCTTCCTGTTTTGAAGGGATTGCAGGAAAATCAGCCTGTTGTGCTTGCGGTGCAACAGCTTTTTTTTCCTGCGTTTCGGGCGCAACCGGATAAGGGTTAATGGTCAGTGTATGCTGGGAACGCTCTGCAATAAGCTGGCTTTCCGCCGCAATCGATTCATTCTCCGTCGCGCGTTGCGAATTTCCCACATAAGGACTCTCCCCCATTGCGAACACGGAGGAAGAGAAAGCAAAAAAACAGCCGCTGCCTGCGAGCGTCAGAAAAAGTTTTCTGTATTTGCGACAAAACATAACCACGCCCTTTTTTTGAATTTTTAACGTAAGCAGTGCCTTAGGATAATTCTGCGCCGCCCGTCATGCAATCCCATTCTTGCATTTCGCCGAAACTATTTGAAAAACAGCCAGTTACGCCGCGGTCACATTCAAATTATGCGCCAGAGACGCCTCTAGGAACATATCAATATCTCCGTCCAGAACCGCTCCGGAATTGGTCGTTTCCACATTTGTACGCAAATCCTTGATCATTTGGTACGGATGAAGCACATAAGAACGGATCTGGTGTCCCCAGCCGATTTCGGTTTTCTCGCCGTGCTCCCTGGCCTGCGCTTCGGCACGCATCTGCAGCTCACGCTCATACAGCCGCGCCTTCAGCATCGCCATGGCCTGCTCGCGGTTCTGATGCTGAGAACGCTCGTTCTGGCACGCAACCACAATCCCTGTAGGCGCATGAGTAATACGAATGGCACTATCTGTCGTATTTACGTGCTGGCCGCCTGCGCCGCTTGAACGATAAGTATCGATACGCAGGTCCTTATCCTCGATTTCGATCTCAATGCTGTCATCCACCACCGGGGATACGGCAATGGAAGCAAAACTGGTGTGGCGGCGCGCATTGGAGTCAAACGGCGATATGCGCACAAGCCTGTGCACGCCGGTTTCAGTTTTCAACCATCCATAAACGCTATCACCCGTGATTTTAATGGTGGCGGACTTGATACCCGCCTCCTCGCCGTTACTTTTTTCCAGAAGCGCCACCTTATGCCCGTGCTGCTCGGCCCAGCGCGTATACATGCGCAGAAGCATTTCGGCCCAGTCCTGCGCCTCTGTTCCCCCCGCTCCCGCATTCACCTGCAGGTAAGCATCGTTACTATCGGCTTCCCCGGAAAGCATGGCTTCAAGCTGGCGTCTCTGCACATCCTGCCTGACAGCCTCCAGCGCGGCCTCGGATTCTT
>CAZBNG010000120.1:0-5250 GCA_964493095.1 uncultured Pseudobdellovibrionaceae bacterium | reverse complement strand
AAGGGCGTGAGTGCCGCAGGAGCGACGCCACGTGAATTCACAACGATTACGGTTACGGACGGTATTGCCATGGGGCATGAAGGGATGCGCTCGTCCCTCGCCAGCCGTGAGGTTATTGCGGATTCCGTTGAGCTTACCATGCGCGGCCATTGCTATGACGCGTTGGTGGGGCTTGCGGGCTGCGATAAATCCCTTCCGGGTATGATGATGGTCATGGCGCGCCTGAACGTGCCTTCCGTCTTCCTTTATGGCGGCACAATTTTGCCCGGCAAGTTCCGCGGGCAGGATGCTGATATCGTTACGGTATTCGAAGCCGTGGGCGAGCATGCCGTGGGCAAGGTCAGCGATGAAGAGCTTTATGCCTGTGAATGCGGCGCTTTGCCGGGGGCGGGGGCTTGCGGCGGGCAATTTACGGCCAATACCATGGCCTGCGTCGCCGAGGTGATGGGGCTGGCCATTCCCGGCGCGAACGGCATTCCGGCCGAAGACCATACCAAGGAAAGCTATGCCGAGGCTTGCGGAAAAACCGTGGTGGATCTCATTCAGAACGGCGGGCCATTGCCGCGTGATATTATTACCCGTAAATCCCTTGAAAACGCGGCGGCGATCGTGGCGGCGACAGGCGGCTCTACGAATGCAGGGCTGCATTTGCCCGCCATCGCCCATGAAGCGGGCATTGATTTTGACCTGTTCGACGTGGCGGAAATCTTTAAGAAGACACCGCTGATCGCCAATCTGCGTCCCGGCGGTAAATATGTGGCCAAGGACCTTTATGATATCGGCGGCGTTGGCGTTGTGATTAAGGAACTCCTTGATAACGGCCATCTGCACGGTGACTGCATCACCGTGACGGGCAAAACTTTGGCGGAAAATTACGCGAATGTAACATTGCCTGAAGGTCAGGACGTTGTATTCCCTTGCTCCAATCCCATTCACTCCACTGGCGGTGTAGTAGGGCTTAAAGGCAATCTGGCGCCGGAAGGGGCGATTGTGAAGATCGCCGGTCTTAAGAACCTTGTCTTTGAAGGTCCCGCCCGGGTTTTTGACGGCGAAGATGCTTGTTTTAAAGCTGTTCAGGAACGCAAATATGAAGAGGGTGATGTGATTGTCCTGCGCTATGAAGGCCCCAAAGGCGGTCCGGGGATGAAGGAAATGCTTTCCACCACCGCCGCGATTTATGGGCAGGGAATGGGAGATAAAGTCGCTCTGATCACCGATGGTCGTTTCAGTGGTGGTACCCGCGGTTTTTGTATCGGTCATATCGGGCCGGAGGCCGCCGTTGGCGGGCCTATCGGTTTGTTGAAAGACGGGGATATTATCCGTATCGATGCCGAGGCGGGAACGCTGGAGGTTAAGTTGTCTGATGAAAAACTCGCTGCCCGCCGCAAGGAATGGCAGCCACGCGAGACGCTTTATCAATCCGGCGCTTTGCAGAAATATGCGGCCCTCGTAGGCCCGGCGCGTGACGGAGCTGTTACTCACCCCGGCGCCAAGGCGGAAAAGCACGTTTTTGTAGATCTTTGAACGTTAACCGGGCGATCGCGCCCGCACGTTCAGCACTCCCGAATTTTCGGACATGACGTTTTGTTCATGTGCGCCTTGCTCTGTTCTTCAGGGCAAAGGGTTTCTTGCGCAAAAACAGGCGGTAGTGCTTGGTGTGGCAAAGAATTCCGTCAAAGAAAGTGCACTATATTGTTTAATAACAATGAATTATATAGCGCTCTTTACAAGTAACTTAAATTAACATATGTGTATAAGCCTTTATTAATCTTCCCTTGGTAAGATTCAAGAGTTCTTAATTTTCACTTCTTGCAGTCGGACAGGGTTATGAAACACATAAAATACAATAAAAGTATTAAAATCAATGGATTATTGCTCGTTGCTGTAGCGATGGCTTATGGTATTTTTGCGATTCCGCAAAGCTCCATGGCCCAGCTCGACAGCGTGGATAACGTGCCTGAAAAACAGTCGCTTGTTTTTGATATTTCCATGAACTACGCCCTTGTCTATAAAAAAGCAACGGGGCAGCAGTTTATTGATGAGAAGGCCCTTGAAGATTTTTACGAGGGGCGCGACAACAGGGCGTTGTGGATGACCAATAGGGGTATGACCCCGGCCGGCACCATGCTTTTTGAGCGGATCGCCAATTCATGGACACACGGCCTTAATCCCGAGACATATCATTATTCAAAGCTGCGCTCTATTTATGAACAGCCTAATTTCTTACGCATGGCCCAGATGGAGCTGTTGCTGACGGACGCTTTCATGCGTTATGCGTGTGATCTGAGCGGTATGCGCGTGGATGTGTCTTCCATGCAAACCGACGCGCAATACTGGCGCGAGCGCATGCCTCCTGCTGAAACGCTTGGCTATCTGATTGGCGGCGGCGACTTCACTAAAATTCTGGAGACCGTGGAGCCGCAGAGCAAAACTTATAAAAAATTGCGCGAAGAGCTGATTAAGCTAACGGCTGAGCGTCAAAAGAACGATTATGACGATATTTTGCCGATTGAAATCGACTACATGCTCAGACCCGGAGAGCGTCACAAGAAGGTTCCTGACCTGCGTTTGCGCCTGGGGACGGAAGCCCAGACCTCCGATATTTACCGTTATGACGATCGTATGGTCGCCGCTGTGCGCCGCTTTCAGAGAGAAAACCATCTGGATGACGACGGTATTGTGGGCTCGCGCACGCTGCAGCTCCTGAACCGTACCCAGCAGGATAAGATTTACCAGCTGATTGCCAATATGGAGCGCCTGAGGTGGGCACCCGTGGAACAGCCCGCGAAATTTATCGTTGTCAACATTCCCTCAGCCAAGCTTTGGGCTATAAAAAACGATGCTGTTGCCCTGGAAATGCCTGTTATCGTGGGTAATCCGGGCCGTAAGACGCGGTCTTTCATCTCGCATGCCGAAGGCGTGCGTTTCAATCCGACATGGACCATTCCGGCAACGATCAAGCGTTTTGATATCTGGCCGAAAGTAAAGCAGGATGCTAACTACCTGAATGAGAAGGGTATCAGGCTCCTTAAAGGTTATGGCAGCGATGCCAGGGTGATCGATCCGTTATCTGTTAACTGGAACGGTATTTCATGGGCGGAAGTGCAGAAAATGCGCATGGTGCAGGCGCCTGGCGAAACAAATCCCCTGGGGCGTGTGCGAGTTTTGATGCCTAACATCTACAATATATATTTGCACGACACCAACCATCCCGAATATTTTGAACGCACGGAGCGGGCGCTTTCTTCCGGTTGTATGCGAATGAAAGAGCCGAAAAAGGTCGCGCAGTTCATTATGGACGGTAATCCCGGCTGGTATTCCGCAAAAATGAACGAGCTGCTCAGCACGGGCAAGCTTGCCGATGTGCCGAGCCAGGAGCGAATCCCCGTTTATGTGTATTATTACACCAACTGGATCGACGGGCAGGGGCAAGTCGTCTATGGCAGCGACGTTTACAAGAATGACAGGAAGCTTATAAGCCTTTTGCGAGACGAAAATGGAATCTATATTCCGGGTCAGAACAGGGTCAAAAGCACCGAATCTGCAAAAATGGAGGTGCTGGCATCATCGCAGTGACCGTTGATTTCCGCCACTTTCGACCATTTTTGACAAAAAATTTCTTTACTCGGTTCCTATAAATATGTAGAAATCTCACTTTCGCGGACGATGCCCCGGCATGGTCCGCCGTTCAAAGAGCAAAGTGAGATAGATTTAATGATAAAATTATATAGTGTCGATAACGATACAAAATCACCTCTCGTTCACCGCCGCGATATTTTGAAAATTGGTGCTGCCGGCGTTCTTGCCGCAACTGTGCCTCTGGCGGTCTCTAAAGAATCTTTTGCTGTTTCCGGGCATGGCGCCTGGCGTTTGAATTTCCGCAATGCTCACACCGGCCAGACATTTTCCGGCGTTTACCGTGTGGGTGACAAGTATCTGCCGGATGCGTTTGAGCGTCTGAACTATGTTTTGCGCGATTTTCGTACCGGGGATATTTTCCCGATGGACCCGCGCGTTCTGGATATTCTGAACATTATTCAAAGCAAAATAGGGGCTTCCGAGCCGTTTGAAATTCTTTCCGGCTACCGCAGCCCCAAAACCAACGCGATGCTTCGTAAGGCCAGCACCGGCGTGGCGCGCAATTCCTTCCATATGTATGGCCAGGCGCTTGATATCAGGCTGCCGGGCTTCAGGACCAGCGAACTGCGCCGGATTGCCCGTTCTCTTAAGGCTGGCGGCGTCGGTTATTATCCGAAAAGCGATTTCGTGCATATTGATACTGGCAAAGTCCGCACCTGGTAGGTTATAACGGTTTCTAATCTTAAAGCGTCACTTTAAAAGTGGCGCTTTAAGCTTTTGAGCGGAGGCCGTTATGATTATCATCGCTATGGGGGCGAACTTGCCTGGTGCGCATGGCGGCCCTCAGGAGACGCTGAAGGCTGCCATGCAAAAAATGGAAGCTTCGGGTATTAAGATTCTGAAAACTTCCCGTACGTGGTTGACCGCCCCGGTGCCGGTTTCCGATCAGCCGTGGTATCACAATGCTGTTCTTTCCGTAAAAACAAAATTGGGGGCGCATGAACTGCTGGCCGAACTCCATGAAATTGAAGCATTTTTTGGCCGTGAGCGACGCAACAGGAACGCATCGCGAGTTCTTGACCTTGATCTGATTTCTTATAAGGATTTCGTGGTAAATGATTGCAAAAACGTTATTATTCCGCATCCCAGGATGCATGAGCGCGCCTTTGTGCTCCTGCCCTTGCAAGAGGTTGAACCGATGTGGGTCCACCCGGCATCAGGACGTTCCGTAGGGGAGTTGATAGGGGCTTTACCCTCTGGGCAGGAGGCTATTCCGATCGAAGAGACAAGCGGGAGTGAAGAGCACGGGAGGGGTTATGGCGTACGGTAAAACCTGTGGGCAAGTCTGTGGAAAATCCCCTTTTTGGGAAAAAAAGCATATTATGGGCGTGGTCAATGTGACCCCTGACAGTTTCTCCGATGGCGGAAAATTTATTAATGTTAACAGTGCAATAAAGCATGGTCTTGAGCTGGTTCAGCAAGGCGCAACCATTCTGGATATTGGCGGGGAGTCGACACGCCCAGGAGCCTATCCCGTTGAAATTAATGAAGAAATTGACAGGGTTGTGCCGGTTATAGAGGGGCTGAAAGGGAAGGCCGAATGGATTTCAGTTGATACCCGCAATGCGGCGACGATGCGGGCAGCTTTAAAAGCGGGCGCTACCATGATCA
>CAZBNG010000119.1:0-5277 GCA_964493095.1 uncultured Pseudobdellovibrionaceae bacterium | reverse complement strand
ATCGATCCAGAACATGCAGATTGGTATCATGATGCTGTAACGGGTCTTGAGCTTTTGCCGCCCGTTTCTGGTGACAAGGAAAGAAAACTAAGCGTTTATAATGGTTTGAAATCGCTTTCTGATATCACAGATGACGAAATTGTGCTGATCCATGACGCGGCAAGACCGTTTGTTCGCCCCGGCGATATCCGCAGGGTGGCAGCGGCGGCCGGAGGGTGTGGGGCGGCGGTTCTGGCGGCTTCCGCAGCCGATACCACGGCAACGGGCGCGCAGGGCGCTATAAACGACTATGTCGCGCGCGAAACGCTCTGGGCGCTGCAAACGCCGCAGGGCTTTCGCAAGGGGCTGATCCTTCAGGCGCACGAGCAGGTAAAAGGCGGCGCGTTTACCGACGACACGGCGCTTGTCAGGGCGCTCGGGCAGGAAGTCCGGATTGTCGAAGGTTCGCGCGCCAATTTCAAAATCACAACGGCGGAGGACTGGAAAATCGCAGAAAAACTATTATCCGGAGATAACGAAACGCGCAGCGGCAGCGGTTACGATGTCCACGCTTTTGATTTCGATGCACCCGGCCCGGTGCGGCTTTGCGGCGTCGATGTGCCTCATGAATATAAGCTGAAAGGTCATTCCGATGCCGATGTCGGCCTGCATGCCATTACCGATGCGCTTTACGGTGCAATGGCGCAAGGGGATATCGGGCGGCATTTCCCGCCATCCGATGATGCATTTAAAAACATGGACAGCGCGGTATTTCTCAAACACGCGGCGGATATGCTGGCGGATAAGGGTGGTCGCATTATCAATGTTGATCTGACGCTGATTTGCGAAGCGCCGAAAATCACGCCCCATGCCCCGGCCATGATCGCGCGGGTGGCGGAAATATTGAAAATCGCTCCCGGACGGGTCAGCATCAAGGCAACCACCAGCGAAGGACTGGGATTTACCGGGCGGCGCGAGGGGATTGCCGCACAGGCGCTTGCTACGGTAGAATTGCCGGGATAAGAAATCTCCCGTTTTGTCATTGCGAGGAGGCAACGCCGACGAAGCAATCCAAAATCAAACTTGTCGCCAGAGATTGCTTCGCGTAGTTTATGCCCGCATATGCGGGTACTCGCAATGACTAAGGTTTTCATTTTATGCTTTTAAGGCGCCCATGCAAAAAAACAAACGCCCTTCCCTGAAAAATCCTGCTATCCTGCTGGCCACGTGGTTTGGTTGCGGTTACCTGCGCCCCGGTCCCGGCACGTGGGGATCGCTGGGCGCCCTGCCCTTTGGTATCGCCCTGTTTTATGGTGGCGGCATATATGCGCTTGCGGCCGGGATTGTGCTGGTCACAGCCATCGGTTTCTGGGCGGCGGGCCGTTTTGATGCCATGTCAGGCGCGCACGATTCCAAGGAAATCGTGATTGATGAGGTTGCGGGGCAATGGATCGCCCTGCTCCCGGTTTTTTATTTTTTAAACCTGAGTATTGGATTTATCGTTTTATCTTTTGTTTTATTTCGGTTTTTTGACATTTTAAAACCGTGGCCGATTTCGGTGTTCGACCGGAAAGTGCGCGGGCCGCTGGGCGTTATGAGTGACGATATCATCGCCGGGGTCTTCGCGGCGCTTTGTATTTACGGGGCAATTTATGGTTTCAAACTTGGTTGAAGAACTTTCCGGAATTTTGCGCACGCGCGGCCTGATGATGGCCGCGGCGGAAAGTTGCACCGGAGGTTTGGTGGCCGCCGCTATGACCGATCTTGCCGGGTCGTCCGATGTGTTCGAGCGCGGTTTTGTCACCTATTCCAATGAATCCAAGCAGGAAATGCTCGGCGTGTCACCCGAAGTTATAGAGCGGCACGGCGCGGTCAGCGGTCCCTGCGTGCAGGCGATGGCGGAAGGCGCTTTGAAGAATTCACGCGCCGATATCGCCGTTTCCATTAGCGGTGTTGCAGGTCCGGGCGGCGGCTCCCCGGAAAAACCCGTCGGGCTGGTCTGGTTTGGTTGCGCTTTAAGCGGACGTGAAACGCATACTGAAAGCCATGTTTTCACGGGAAACCGCGCCGAAATCCGTTCACAGGCGGTACAAAAAGCTTTAGAACTGTTGATTGAAATTCTGAAAGAGGACCAAGGCTCATGAAAATCACTTTTGTCTCCGGCGCCGATGCCAATTACTATCCGATGCTGCGGGAGTGGGTGCATTCCATCCGCCGTTTCCCGCAAAGCAAGGGCATGGATATCTGCATCCTTGATGTCGGTATGACGAAGGAGCAGCTTAAAGAGCTTAAACCTCTGGTTACCACGATCAAAACATCGGAATGGCCCAAGAAAATCCCCGCCTCCCGCATCAAAGGACGCGAATATTACAAGGCCTGCGTCAATCGTCCGTTTTTGAATGAGATATTCAAAGGTTACGACATCTATTTCTGGATGGATGCCGATACGTGGGTGCAAAACTGGCGTGCGGTCGAGCTGTTCATCGAGGGCGCAAAACGCGGGAAAATGTCGCTCACCGGGCAATCCGATCGTTCCTATCCCAAGGGAATGCGGGTGAAATGGCTGCATGTATGGCCATGGAAAGTACGCGGGTTTTATTTCACCAATGCACGCAAGGCGTTCGGCATCAAAACCGCGCAAAAGCTGTTTCCATACCACGTCCTGCTGGCCGGAGCGTTTTGTTTGCATAAGGATGCGCCGCATTGGGAAACATGGCAGAACCTGATTGTTCAGGCGCTTGAAAAGGGCAAAGTGTTTACAGCGGAACAATTGACGCTTGGCATGATGATCCACCTCAAAGGACTGCCGGTTGAAATCATGCCCGCTTATATTCACTGGTTGTGCGAGTTCAAGCCACTTTGGGACGCGAAGAAAAAAATCTGGGTTGAACCGTTCCTGCCGCATGAAGAGCTCGGAATCTTGCACCTTTCCGGTTATGACAAGATGCGCGTTGACCGCTCCGACACCACCGATTTCCTGACCACGGACGGAAAAACCGTTGAAATGTCATACCGCTATCCGCATTTTAACGGTGAAACAGGCAAGGAAATTTCCGATAAACCGGCGAAGAAAAGCACGCGCAAAAAGGCGGCGTGAAATAAATCTGAAATCCATATAAAAACGTCATCCCGGACTTGATCCGGGATCTCGTGCCACAAATACAAGAACCCCGCTTTCGCGGGGATGACGACAAAATTAGCCGTAAATGTCATGGGCGCGTTTTTCAAAGGCATCGACCATGCGGTGAATGACTTCCTGGAAAAATACCTGAGCAAGTCCTTGTAGCAGGCTGTTTTGAAATTCAAATTCCACGCTGAAGTCGATCGTGCATGAACCGTCTGGCTCGCGGATGAACCTCCAGTGATTTTTCAGGTGCTTCAGCGGGCCTTTCAGATATTCGATATGCAGCTGCTCCGGCTTATCCAGTACGACTTTCGAGGTAAACTTCTCCCGCAGCATTTTATAGCCAACAATCAGGTCGGCATAGAAAACGTTGGTACCTTCGCGGCGTGTAATACGGGACGCCACGCACCACGGCAGGAACTCATGGTATTTATCGACCGCCGCCACAAGATCAAACATCTGTTCGGGCGTATAAGGCAGATTTTTTTGTTCTATGTGAGTGAGCATGATTTTACATCTTTCCTGTCATTCCGGCGAAGGCCGAAATCCATTTCTCAAAAATGCGGCAGGCGCAAAATGGATTCCGGGACAAGCCCGGAATGACGAGGGGCAAATCTTATATCTCTGCGGTAAAATCATTCCGCGGCCATTTTGGCGAGCTGGGCCTCGCGGGCGGCTTTGAGCTTTTGGAAGTCATCACCGGCATGGTGAGAGGAACGCGTCAGCGGCGTCGCAGAAACCATAAGGAAACCTTTGGCTTTCGCCATTTTGGTGAGCCCTTCAAACTCCTCCGGTGTCCAGAAACGATCAAGCGGTGCGTGTTTGGGCGTCGGCTGAAGATACTGACCGATTGTAATGAAATCGACACCGGCGGCACGCAGGTCATCCATCACCTGCCCTACTTCCTCGCGGGTTTCACCAAGGCCGACCATCATACCGGATTTGGTGAATATCCCGGCATCAACCTCTTTCACGCGCTGTAGCAGTCGAAGCGAGCGGAAATAACGCGCACCCGGACGGATGGTGGGGTAAAGGCGCGGCACAGTCTCAAGATTGTGGTTGAACACATCAGGGCGCGCCAGGGCCACTTTCTCGATATCTTCCATACGGCCCCGGAAGTCACCGGGCAAAATCTCCACTGTCGTGCCGGGCGCTTTCATACGGATCGCCTGAATAGTCTTTACGAAGTGGTCAGCGCCACTGTCTTCAAGGTCATCACGGTCAACGGATGTCACCACAACGTGCTTCAAACCCATCTGCATCACGGCAACGCCAACGCGCAGCGGCTCCAGCTTGTCGAGGTCCTCGGGCTTACCCGTGGCGACATTACAAAACGCACAGGCACGGGTGCAGACTTCCCCCATAATCATGAAGGTTGCGTGTTTTTGCTGCCAGCATTCTCCGATATTGGGGCACCCGGCTTCTTCACAGACAGTGGTCAGTTTGTGTTTACGGACAATATCTTTTGTTTCGGCGTAAACCTGCCCTTGCGGTGCTTTCACGCGGATCCACTCCGGCTTGCGTCCGGCGGGACGGTCGGGGTTTTTTTGTTTTTCCGGGTGGCGCTTGGCCTTGTTGAGTAATTCTGGGTTATAAGTCATTGTTTATAAAAACCTTTTAGACTTCCTCATTTCGTTTTTCAATTTTGCCAGGGGGGGTGGGGGATAAAAAATCATAACCCATTGATTTTGAATGATTGTTATTCGCCCGCTTTGTTGTCTCTTCCGTTGCCATATCTAATATAACTCATCCCTATTAAAGTCAATTTATTCCATAGGGCAGAATATCACAAAAAGGATAAAATTCCTAGTTTTTTGTCTCGTTGTCATTGCGAGGAGGAGCGCTGCTCCGACGCGGCAATCTATCAATCCGTCATCCTGACCGATCCCGGGCTTGTGCCGGGGGAGCGGAAGGATCTAATACCCACAAAATGAGATCCTTCGACTTCGCGCCTTCGGCGTTACGCTCAGGATGACATTCGCTAGATTGCTTCGGCTACGCCTCGCAATGACGTCTTAGTTAAAAATGTATCGCCTTTCCATACGCGCTGAGGACGCTTTCGTGCATCATCTCGCTTAAGGTCGGGTGCGCGAAGACGGTGTGCATGAAATCTTCTTCTGTAAGCTCGGCCGTTTTACCAATCACGTAGCCCTGAATCATTTCGGTCACTTCCG
>CAZBNG010000118.1:0-5401 GCA_964493095.1 uncultured Pseudobdellovibrionaceae bacterium | reverse complement strand
GGGGCTACATCAGTTTTTTCAGAGCCTTTTGGAGCAATTTTACTCTTAACAGGTTTTTCTTGCACAACCTCTTGTTTGTGTTCATCTTCATCTTTTTCAGTGGTTTTGGATTCCGCCTCTTTATCAGTTGGTTTTTGTTCGTCGTTTGAAACGGCGGCGGTTTCGCTGTTTTGCGGTTTTTGTTTAGGAATGGCCGTTGCCATGCGTTCTTCGGCCCGCACATGCGACGCAAGCAGCAGGCCCAAACACAGCACAATCTTCAGGGCCAGAACCTTATATTTATTTTTCATTGAAAAAACGTTCGTTAGGAATGGTTTTTATAACCTCTTTCCGGGGTACGGGAACGTCTACCATGGCAGCATATGCAAACAGAAAGCCAAAAGCCAGAATCAGAATTCCCAAAAGAAGTTTTAATATTTTCATGGATCCACACCCTATACAAAGACATTTTTGAATGCAATATGGAGTCATGAAAGATGGCGAATTTATAAAAAATATAAAATTGAAGCTGGATCGGCCGGTTGTGCTGGTGGGCATGATGGGATCTGGAAAATCTCATCTGGGGCAGCAGCTCGCTCTTGAACTGGGTGTTAGGTTTTATGATTCCGACACGATAATTGAAAAAAAGGCCGGATGTGCTATTGCGGAAATCTTTTCCCGCGACGGGGAACCGAAATTCCGGGAAGTGGAAAAAAATACGATTCTGGAACTTCTGGGTGGTGGTCCTTGTGTGGTTGCCACGGGTGGGGGGGCTGTAATGAATCCGGAGACTATGGAGGAGATTAAGAAAAGAGCGGTCTCGATCTGGTTGTGTGCCGGTATTGAGACTTTACTGGCGCGCACAGCCAAAAATGCAAACCGGCCTTTGCTAAAAGAAAGTTCTCCGGAAACGGTGCTGCGGGAATTGCTGGCCAAACGTGAAGCGATATACGCCAAAGCTGATATGCGCATAGACAGTTCTGATAGCGCTCAGGCGCAGAGCGTTCCGGCTATGATAAAATCATTGTCTGACTTTCTAAATACGGCTAATCTCTGCAGCCCATAAGAGATGATGTCATGAACACAAAAATTGTCAGTATTGATCTGGGTTTGCGCTCTTACGATATTTATATCGGCAGCGGGCTTTTATATCGACTGACCGATTATCTGCCTGATGAGATAAAGGGACGAAATATTTTCGTGATTACGGACGAGAATGTTCAGTTTTATGCCAATTCTGTACGTGATGTTTTGCAGGAAGCGGGGGCGCACAAAGCTGAAGTTTTTGTTCTGCCAGCTGGAGAGCAGACAAAATCTTTCAAAAACTACGATATGGTATGTCAATGGCTCCTGGAACATAACGTCAACAGGGATTCCGTCGTTGTCGCTGTTGGTGGCGGTGTGATCGGGGATCTTGCCGGTTTTACGGCTTCAACGGTTTTGCGCGGCGTGCCTTATGTTCAGATTCCTACGAGCCTGCTGGCGCAGGTCGATAGTTCCGTCGGTGGAAAGACCGGCATCAATACGCCACAGGGAAAAAACCTTGTCGGGTCTTTTTACCAGCCTGTTGGTGTGATTGCCGATGTTGAAACATTAAAAACTTTACCGCGCCGGGAGTTGCTGGCGGGGTATGCGGAAATTGCCAAATACGGGCTGATCCGGGATTCTGCCTTTTGGACCTGGCTGGAGGAAAACGGCAAGCATATTTGTGAGCTTGATGAAAAGGCACTGGCTTATGCGATTGAGCAAAGCTGCAAGGCCAAAGCTGCGCTGGTTCAGGCGGATGAAACGGAGCAGGGGCAGCGTGCGCTTCTCAACCTCGGTCATACATTCGGGCATGCGCTGGAAGCTGCAGGCAATTATGACGGGCGTCTCCTGCACGGTGAAGCCGTTGCTATCGGTACGGTCATGGCGTTTGATCTTTCGGCGCGGATGGGACTTTGTTCTGTGGCTGATAAGGAGAGATTGGAAACTCATTTCACCGATATCGGTCTTCCTGTGCACCCATCTTTAATAGAGCCGGGGCTAAACGCTTCGGTGGATCAGATGATGGCGGTGATGAAACGTGACAAAAAGGTGATTGGCGGCAGAATGCGTTTTATTCTTGCCAACGCTATCGGTGACGCATTTGTAAGTTCCGATGTTCCTGAGGACATGGTGCGCGGTTTGCTAAGAGATTATGTAGGAGAGAAAAAATCGAAATGGAAACTGGCCTTTTCATTCCTGTCGTCGCGATAATTATTTTATTGTGTCTTTCCGCGTTTTTTTCCGGTTCTGAAACGGCCTTGACCGCTGCTTCAAAAGTGCGTCTCACTGCGCACGCGAAAGCGGGGAACAAACGTGCGGCACTGGTCAACAAAATCCGTGACCAGAAAGATCGTATGATTGGTGCGCTGCTTCTGGGTAACAATCTTGTAAACATTCTCTCTTCCGCGCTGGCCACCAGCGTGATGATAGTTCTTTTTGGCCCGCAGGGCGTGTTTTACGCTACGATTGTGATGACTTTTCTTGTTCTGGTTTTTGCGGAAGTTCTGCCCAAAACATACGCATTTCACCATGCCGATAAAATGTCCATGACCATTGCGCCGCTGGTGCGTATTGTCATTATTATTTTTGCCCCCGTCACAGAAGCTGTGACGTGGATTGTCCGCGGGGTTTTGCGGTTGTTTGGCGTCGATATTTCCAAAGTGGGGGCCGGATCGCACCTCGAACTTTTACGGGGCGCGATTGAAATGCATGAAGGCGGTGAAAAAGAAACGCAGGAACAAAGAGCAATGTTGCGTTCCATTCTCGATATGTTTGATGTGTATGTTGAGGAGATCATGACACATCGTCAAAACGTCCTGATGCTTGACGCCGACGAAGACGTCGAAAAACTGGTGGAGACGGTGCTGGAAAGTCCTTATACCCGTTTGCCTTTGTGGCGGGGTAACCAGGATAATATTATTGGCATTGTGCATGCCCGGTGGTTGCTGCGTGAATTGCGTGAAGCCGGAGGGCAGAGTGGTAAGATCAAGATCGATCAGGTGGCTCTGGAGCCATGGTTCATTCCTGAAACCACCAACCTGTTCGACCAGTTGCAGGCTTTCCG
This sequence comes from uncultured Pseudobdellovibrionaceae bacterium, assembly GCA_964493095.1. Taxonomy (GTDB): domain Bacteria; phylum Pseudomonadota; class Alphaproteobacteria; order Micavibrionales; family Micavibrionaceae; genus CAYXSX01. The sequence goes on along the minus strand of CAZBNG010000118.1, from coordinate 2,331 downwards.
TGAGCGTAAAGAGCACTTTGCCCTTGTTGTGGATGAGTATGGCAGCTTTCAGGGGATTGTAACGCTTGAAGACATTCTGGAAGAAATTGTCGGCGAAATAGACGACGAGCATGATATGAGTGTGTCGGGCGTGCGCAAGATCCAAGATGGTAGCTATCTCGTTGACGGTTCGGTAACGATCCGTGATCTTAACAGGGAATTTGAATGGGGCCTGCCTGATGATGAATACGCAACGCTGGCAGGTATGATTTTGTTCAAGTCACAAATAGTACCGGAAACAGGACAATCATTCCGTTTTCACGGTTTCCGTTTCGATATTATCAAGCGTCAGCGCAACCAGATAACGCTGGTGCGGGTTACGCCGCCTAAAAGCGGCAGGAAAGCATCTGCTGAAAAACACGCATGAGCTATAAACTACATGGCGAGGCAGTTTAGCAGTGAACAGGCGGTTTCTACATTTTCTTTTAAATGTTGTGGGTTAATTGTACCGATAATGAGGCTTCCGGTTCCCTTGCGGGATAGAGCGAACTCTATGGATTCAGAGGCGTTTGCCGCATGGCCGCTGGCTAGCGCTTTTTTTATGAGCGTGGCTTTATGGTTTTCTGCGGCGTAGTCAAGAACGGGGGCCTCTTCCGTGTAGTCCTGATTATAGGCGATCATGGCCACATCCATGGTGTGAAGGGTGCGAAGGCCGCCCTCCGGGGTTTTTGTTGATGCGCCTATGGCGCGCGCCAATCCTCGTTTTTTAAAGTCTTTCATAGTGCTGATAAGGTCATCATTCAGGATTTTAAGATCGTTACCATCGGAATGTATCAGGAAGATATCAAGATAGTCCGTGTTAAGACGTTTCAGGGAAGCCATCAGGCTGGCTTCGATGGCTTTGGGTGAAAAATCAAAATGGGATTTGCCGCCAGCGAACGTTTCGCCTGCCTTTCCTGCGATCACCCAGTCTTGCCGTTGCCCCGCCAGAAGGCGTCCTAAACGTTTCTCGCTTTCACCATAGGCTGGGGCTGTATCGAGCAAATTGATGCCCATGTCATGTGCCAGCGCCAGCAGGTCAGCCAGCGACTTTTCATCCGGGATATCAAACGCGCCGGGATACTTAACTCCCTCGTTGCGCCCGAATTTAACGGTGCCAAGGCCAAGCGGGGAGATTTCCAGCCTTGTACCTTCTAATATGCGCCGCGGTAGCTTTTCCATTTAGCGTTCTCCCATGGTGGGTTGGCGTATTCCGGGAATGGCAAAGCGCTCCAGTCAGATTTTGGTTGTGAAGGCATGATTCCACGCGCATTGATTTTATCGGTGATGCGCCGGGTCAGCAACGGGGCAAAAGTCAGTTTTGTGGGCCAGCAATACAAATGATTCCCCGCTTCGTGGATGGTGGGCGCGTCGGGCATGAAACCAGCGGTTTTTGACTTGCCTTCGATTCGGTCAATGGGAAGTGCCGCCCACTGCATACCGGAGAAGTCAATTTGCGGGAAATATGTATGGAAGGCTTTAAGCGCGTCCGCGTAGACATGCTCCGGGTCATCTTCTTTAGGCCGCTCCGCCACACCCGCGCCGAGATACCAGACAAGCGTGCCGTCCGCGCATTGATGCGTGGTAATCGTGCATACGGGCTTTTCGCTTTTGCCGACCAGGTGGGCGTAAAGCGGGAAAGGCGCCGGTTTTAAAAGCCCCATAAGCAGCGGGCGGGCCTGCGTTTCCAGCCCCGCGCTTTCGCCGTTTGCCTGCGCCGCCTCCATGTTTCCGGCGGCAGCGGTATAAATATGGAGCTTTGCTTTAATCTTCGCGCCATCGGGGCGGCGGATGAAATCCTGATAAGGGGCGGCCAGCGCGCGGATGACGGAAGGAATATTAAGGACGGGTTCGCTCATATGAATGAGGGAGCCCGTAAAGCCGCTGCCCGGCAGGTCCCGCGGCCAGTTATCTTGCGGGATTTCATGCGCGCCGTTTCCCAGCGCTTTGGTGGCCAGCGTTTTAACCACGCCACCGACAAACCCGCCGGGGATGAGCAACTGCTGCGACCCGGCATTTATTTTCGCCGCGCTTAAATCCACGTCACCTTTGCCACTTATGGCATCGCGCCATATATCGGGCATGGCGCTGATGGAGCGGGCAAGTTCGCTGACCTTTCCCGCCAGTGTGTATTTAAGGCCGGAATGTATAATGCCTTGCGAAGCGATGCTCTGGCCGCCGCCGATTTTATCCTTCTCCAGCAGCACGGCGTCATAACCCCGGCGTTTCAGCTTGTGAAACAGCCACAGCCCCGCGATACCCGCTCCGTAAATTGCAATATCGGCCTTATGTTCACTCATAGGGCTGTCCTAT
>CAZBNG010000117.1:0-5402 GCA_964493095.1 uncultured Pseudobdellovibrionaceae bacterium | reverse complement strand
AATTACCCCCAGCGTCGCAAAAAACATGGCGTGACGGTCGCGCGGAATAACCTGCGTGGCGACGGTTTCGGGTTTAAGACCGAGTTTCTTGGCGACATAGGCTTCGATTTCCGGCTCTGCCGTGGCGTAAGTGCCGACCGCGCCGGAAATGGTGATGGTGGAAACCTCTTCCTTGGCGCGGATCATGCGCTCCTTCGCGCGTTTGAAGGCGGCGTAATGCCCGGCGAGCTTGAGGCCGAATGTTGTCGGCTCCCCGTGGATGCCGTGGCTGCGCCCGATGCACAGCGTATCTTTGTGTTCCAGCACGCGTTTTTTCAGGGCGGCCAGAACCTTGTCGAGGTCTTCGATGATCAGGTCGGCGGCCTGCGTCAGCATGACGGCGAAGGAGGTATCCACCACATCGGAACTGGTCATGCCCTGATGGACATAGCGGCTTTCCTCGCCCACGAATTCGGCAACGGAGGTCAGGAAGGCAATCACGTCGTGCTTGACCTCGGCCTCGATTTCATTGATGCGGTCAATGTTGAAATCGCCCTTTTCGCGCAGGGTTTTGGCGGCGCTTTGCGGCACCACGCCCATTTCCGCCATTTTCTCCAGCGCGAGGGTTTCAACCTCCAGCCAGATGCGGAATTTGTTTTCCTGTTCGAAAATATTGGCCATCTCTGGCCGGGAATAACGCGGGATCAACTCTGCCTCCGGGACACTTTATGTTATGAGCGCGAGTTTACACAGTATCGGGGAGGGATCAAGCCTGAGAAAATAAAGAAATTTTTCTTGCAAACGGATTGTGCATTATGGTAAAACATGTTTTAATTTAAAAAAAAGCGTAGAAAAAATGAAAATTCCATTACCTGCTTTATCCTTATTGTTTCCTAGAGAAAGCCAAGATAAAGCGCTGGCCCAAGCGTTGGCCTGTGCCATCACAGTCATGATCTGTGAAAGAGTTCCTGCTTTGAAAGGAATTAATCTGGAGGGGGATATCCAAGCTCACTACGCCGCCCATAAAAAAGAAATGTTTGGCGATGAGGACGTGTCCGCAGATTTTGCAGCGGAAACTATGTCTAAAATATACGGAAAATGGTTAAGTAAAAACATAGAGGAAGGCAAGATAGAATTATCGAGCGCTAATCTGGAATTGTTTCAAACAAAGCTGGCGCAGTTTATTCTGGAACATATCAGAGAGAGGAAAAGAAAAGGCGAGGGGTACGGTTTCAACCTCTACTTGAATAGTAACGATAAAGCCAGACCGGAAGGTTTTGAAGAAATCATAACCGAAATGGAGAGAGACCATAAATTTCCCCTGCGCGCTTTGCTTCCGGCAAGTCACAACAGTTTTTCTTTGGGATTTGTGGTGCACAATGACGGTAGTTTGTTTTGGGGGGAAAGCGGTTACGGCCCCATTGGCCATGATGCTGGCAGTTATAAAAGGGTTCCGAGATACTTGGGCCAGCCGGAAACACGGTACGGGTTTGTTGATTCCATTCGGGAAATGCCCAAACCGGATGAGCTTTATTGTTTCGATTTTGGTGCTTACAGGCGTTGTTTCCTGCCTGTTCCCGATTCAAAGGTAAATCAGTCCCTTTCAGGATATTTAAGTGAATTTAATGGAAGAAGAATGAAGCCTGAAATTCAGGAACAAGGACGCGCTTTGGTTGAAAGTGTACGTAGTCAGGGAATTGATCCGGATAAAATCAGTTATCAGATTGCGTATGTTTCCGAAAGATTTTTAGAGAAGATCGACTTGGAGGATTTGGCACGCTTAGAAGAAGGTGTAAATCGTCCCGATCCTGCAATAGCTATTATTACCGGATTAATGAGGGAGCATCATTTGTTTGGCGAGATTAAGTACGGTCATCCTCCTGTGATTGCTTCCTTTCCTGTTGAGGGAATAGGCCCCACAGATTTTAGAGGTCTTTTTCTCCCGCTTGGAGATGGGCGTGTAAGGTTTGTTTCCGGTCTTTTCAGTTTGGCAAGGCTTGGTAAGCCGGCGCAATTTGGATGGAGTTATCAGGGCGAAAACACCAAGCTGGAACCCGGTGATTTTTTGGCTGTAGCGCAGTATATGGGCTATGACAAAAAGATAGGGTTTGAATGCTTTCCTCAATCTCTCATGGGAATTAGGGGGGCGAATGCGCAGTTTATTCGCAAGGTTTCTATTCGGGATGGCCGATTGAATTTTGGTCCGTTTATAGCTGACGTTCAAGACGTCCCCTCCTTTGAGGGGCGATCTCTTGGTCTTTAAGTTACCTTGCTAACCAAAGCGGTTCCTTACTGCTGCGCGTCGAGCAATTGCTGCTGCTGAAGCTGTTTACGTAGCGCCGCTTTTTCTTCATCGCTCAGGCTGTCGAAGCGCGCCTTGGCGTTTTCCCATTGCTGGCGCTGCTCCTCGGTTAACTCCCCGCGTCGTTCGGCCCGGTTTTTCTCTATCTCGTCGGAACGTTCCTGGGGTGTTTTATTGCGGCGTTCTTCCTCGCGCCGGTGAAGGTCGTCTATGCGTTGCTGCTGGATTTCCTCGCGGTTTTCCCGGAAGTTTTCGATGCTTTCCCGGCGGCGCTCATGGAAGTTTTCGATCTCCTGCTCGCGCTCGCTGCCGGTTTTTTCCCGGCGCTCTTTCATACGTTCCTTGAAAAGCTCCATCTGGTCCTGCCGCTGCTGGCGCAACTCCCGCTCGCGGGCGGAGCGGCCTGATTCCTGCGCGTGCAAGGGCAGGGCGTAAAAACTTCCGATCAAAGCGGTTGAAACCAGAAGTAAAGTGGTTATGCGCATGGCTGGTCCTCCCTGGCGTGTCATGAGGGGCTCACTATAATACGGATTAGGACGTCTTTGAACTTTTATTTAGAGGGGAAAAGATGGTCGATGGCCGGTTTCACTTTTTCACGCATTTCTTCAAGCGTGGCTTCGGGATCGCAAGATGGTGAGGGTTTGTTGTACATGTCAGGCGGCGCCTGACAGGGATCGGGAACGATTGTTCCTTCCGGCAGCGGGGCGGGCATCGGGCCGCCCCAGATATGATGGTAGAGTTTTTGAAGCTGCTGAACCTGCACCGCGTCATCGGGATCAAGCCCCATGGCCCGCATACCCTTTGGCGACCATGCATCGATACCGCCCAGATTAAGCGCTGATTTGGCGTAGTCCAGCGCTATGCCGCCCGTGGCGTTGGTAATCTGAGCCATATCAAAACCAGGGTTTGTGAAAATATCGGGAAATTTCGCTGTTATCCCGTCTATCTGGCCTCTCGCATATAGAGTGGCGGCCCCTTCGACGATGGTTTCATAGTCTTTTTTGCTAATGCCCAGCGTTTCCTCGTAAAAAGTCTCATCTTTAATATCTACGCTTTCGGTATGCCGCAAATAGTTTCGGGAATTGTTGAGCGAAAGCGATGCGTCCGAAGCCAGATAATCCGCCATTTTGTCAGGATGTTCCAGGCATTCCTTAATCTGGCCCTCTCGCAGGCCGCTTTCCTTTAGCATTTCGGGGGTGACGGAGGATGGATCTTCCTTTGCCTTCAGCGCCAGTTCGTAAATAGCCTTACCACTTTGAAATTCAAAAACGAAACCTTCCTTGTAGACTTTCAGGTCGCGGAATTTTTTGAACTCATTTTCTGTCATGCCCGTGGCATTTGCAAAAGCGTCGTCGCGGAAATCCTGATCAAGCTTGGTGTATTGTTTTGCAAACTCGTCAAACTCTGCTTTCGTTTGTCCGAAAACCTCCTGGTAGCCTTGGTCAATTAGGGTTTGGCTGTCGGTTCTTTGTTTTTCAATAGCCTGAAGCTGTGCTTCAATTTCGTCGCGCCCTTCGCGGTTGCGGTTATATTGGGCGCGGGATTCATCGACGTATTTTTGCTCTGCCTCGCTTATTGGCATACCGGGAATTTGGGGGCTGGGAATGTACGACAATCCGTGCTGGGTGGCCTCGAACTCCGCTTCGCTCATTCCAAATTTTTCCTGAAATACGGTGTCGCGCATGCCCTGAATGCGGGCGTTTTCTTGCTTGATCAGTTCTTCGCCGCGTTCATCGGCTTTTTTGATATCTTTGCCGTAATCGTCATCAAAAGTTTGCTTTTTCTCACTCTCACGAACGCGAATAAAGCTCTCTATTGCCTTTTGCGTTTTATTAATGGCTTCGACTTTCTTTAAGATATCCGTGGGGGTGCTGCCTCTGACAAGCTGATAGGCGGCAAAGGCTTTTTCCGCCTCATTGCGATAATAAGCCGGCGTGCCGCGCTCCGGCACGGCCTCTTGCTGCAAGTGTTCTGCGCTCGGTATGTCCTTGGGTGTTGCCATTAAAATTCCCCGCTTTTTCAATTACTTTAGAGGGGAAGTGTTAATTTTACGTGAACTTTACGGCGCTATATCAACCCAAGGTTTTTAAAGCTGGAATAACCGCCCCGGCTGACGATGACATGGTCGTGGATGACGATATTGAACGGCTCGGCGGCTTTGACGATCAGGCGCGTGATATCGATATCGGCCTGCGAGGGGGTGGGGTCGCCGCTGGGGTGGTTATGCATCAGGATCATGGCGGTGGCGCCCAGCTCCAGCGCACGTTTCATAACCTCGCGCGGGTAGGCGGGTGTGTGGTCCACGGTGCCGGAGCCCTGCACCTCATCGGCAATTAACTCGTTCTTTTTATTAAGGAAAAGGATGCGAAAATGCTCTCTTGTTTCGTGCGCCATGGTGGCGTGGCAGTAATCCATCAGCCGCGTCCAGTTGTTCAGTAAGGGGCGCGAGGAAAGCTCCCGCCGGATGGCGCGGTGTGACAGGGCGGAAATGGCCTTGAGCGCTATCGCCGTATTGGCGCTGATGCCGGGGATTTTCTCGAGTTCCTCCGCCGGAGCGCCCATAAGCTCGGACAGGGTGCCAAAACGCTTTAAAAGGTCCTTGGCCAGCGGTTTTACATCGCGGCGCGGTATAAGGGGAAATAAAACCAGCTCCAGAAGCTCGTAATCCTGCAGCGCTTCCGGCCCGTTTTCGGTAAAACGCTCCCGCAGCCTGTCGCGGTGGCCGTGGTAATGGGGCGTTTCTTCCTGTTTTGGTTTCAGCATCCTGACGAATTTTAACCATATCGGCGGCGTAGCATAAAGCGTTTATTTTTTTAAGCCATCTCAACCATTTATTCATAATTTACGGGTTAAAATTAAGGATAGAGAGGTATTAGGGAGGGTAAAAATAATGTCTCAGCCAGATCTATCTTCAGGACTAAAACGTATTGGCGATGCCATGGCCGCTGTTATCAGCGCGCAGGTAACGCAGGAAGCGCAAGCACGGCGCATTGTTGCCGGCATTGAAGGCGACGAGTCTTAAGCGCTTATTATATAAGCTAAATATAAGGCGGTTTGGTGTAACCCTTTGGTGAAAGGGTGAATATTTCAAACCCGGTTTCGGTTACCGCGAGCGTATGTT
>CAZBNG010000116.1:0-5406 GCA_964493095.1 uncultured Pseudobdellovibrionaceae bacterium | reverse complement strand
CTTTCTAAAATACCTATCAGACAAGCTCTCAGATACTGATCGCCATCTGGAACATGGTTGATCAGGTCCGCAGGCGTATTGCAAATAACACCATGCTGTTCATTAAATTTCATAAGAAAAGGGTAACCTAACGCCCATGCATCACCTTCCACGATTTCGCATTCATCTGGATCAGGATATACAGCTTTAAGCAAATCCATCGTCGTCATTGTGCTATAATCGGTCATCGCGGCCTCTTTTCATTTTACGCAGTTGATGTTTGATAGTAGCGTGTTTATACCAACACAAACGACAATATTACAAGCCGATTGGCATAACGATGACAAAAACATTGCTGGCCCTGCAAAGCCTTTTGCCGCCCGAGATGAAAAAGCTGGAAGAGCATTTTCAAGTGATCCGCCTGTGGAAAGAGGTCGACCCCGAGGCCGCGCTGCGTGAAAACGCCAATAATATTGTTGCCATTCTTTCCACCTATAATTCGGCGGGGGTTAGCCGCAACCTCATGGAAGCGTTGCCTAATCTGGAAATCATCGCGCAATTCGGTGTGGGGTATAACAATATCGATGTTGAGGCGGCGCAGGAACGCGGCGTGATCGTCACTTACACGCCCGATATCCTGACCAACGATACCGCCGATACCGCGCTGGCGCTTTTACTGGCCACGGCAAGGCGCGTGGTTGAGGGGGATATGTTCGTGCGTGTCGGACGCTGGCAAAGCGGCGCGCTGCCGCTGGGGACGACGCTTTCCGGTAAAACGGCGGGCATTGTCGGGCTGGGGCGGATCGGGCGTGCAATTGCCCGGCGTCTTGAAGCTTTCGATATCGAGGTTGTTTATCATGGCCGCACACAAAAAAGCGATGTTCCTTACCCTTTTTACAATGACCTAAAGGAAATGGCGCTGCGCTGCGATTTTCTTATATTGGCCTGCGCGGGCGGCCCGGCGACAGAAAATCTCGTAAATTTTGAAATTCTGGATGCCTTGGGACCGCACGGCATTCTGGTTAATATTGCGCGCGGTAGCGTTGTTAATGAAGATGATCTGCAGGTGGCGCTCAGAAACGGTTCCATCGCCGGAGCGGGGCTTGATGTCTTTCGCAATGAACCCAACGTTCCAGAGGCTTTACTCAAGATGGATAATGTTGTTTTACTGCCTCATATCGGATCGGCCACTGTTGAAACGCGCACCCGCATGGGGCAGCTTGTGGTCGAAAATATTCTGGCGCATATGGAGGGGCACCCCGTTCTCACTCCCATTGCAGCGTAAAAATATTGACTTGAAAATAGTATTGTAATAACAACCCCAATAACAAAAAACTTAAGGTGCAGGATGATGTTACGTATTATTGCTTTATACGCCATATTTCTGAGTGTTTTTAGTGCCGTCCCGGCCATGGCTTCCCAGAGCTGTTATTCCACAAAAGAAGCGGAAGCGGAGCAGGGGCTGCGTATTCACAGCGAACTGATGGTGATCGGTCTGAATTGCCAGTCCATGCCGCTCTTTGCCAAGAAAAACCTATACGGTAAATATCGTGATTTTACCAGCGACCACGCCGCGTTATTTGAAGCTTATGAAAAAATACTCCTGAGCTATTATACCCGTAAGGGTGATGTTGACCCGCCGGCGAGCCTGAACACGCTCCGTACCGTGCTGGCTAACAGTATTTCCCAGGATGCCGCTTCTATGCGTCCGGATGTTTTTTGCGCGCGTTACGCTCCGCGTATTGATAAAGCCTCTGCAATGAGCTTGAAAGATATACGCAGATGGGCGAGCACTTTCTACCCTTCTCACCCGGTTTCTGAGCCGTTTTGCGACACTCCAGGCTAGCTTGGGGGTAACTTTTAAAAGAAACGGGTTTGTTCTTTTAAAATAAGAGCCATGCCGTATCCTTTTGTCATGGGCATTGATCAGCAGATTGAAAAGCTTTTTGAACCGGTTGCTGCGTTTGTTTCTTCCGCGGTTTTCGTCGAGATTCCTATAGGTGGCGTTGATGTCAGGCTGATTATTCTCTGGTTGGCCGGCGCTTCCCTGTTTTTCACCTTTTATCTGGGATTTATCAATTTTCGGCTCTTTAAACACGCCGTCGATATTGTGTGTGGAAAGTATGAAAATAAAAAAGATGAAGGGGAAATCAGCAGTTTTCAGGCGCTAAGCGCTTCCTTGTCAGGCACTGTAGGGCTGGGCAATATCGCGGGTGTGGCTGTGGCAATTTCCGTGGGCGGTCCGGGGGCGATGATCTGGATGATCCTTATGGGATTTTTCTCCATGTCCACAAAGTTCGCTGAAGTTACGCTGGGTGTAAAATACCGCCATCACCCCGATCCTGACGACAGGGAAAAAATCTGTGGCGGACCGATGTATTACCTGCGCGATGCGTTTGCCAATCGCAATATTCCTTATCTGGGCCCGATTATCGCCGGCATATTCGCTTTTGCCTGCATGTGCGGTGCCATTGGCGGGGGGAACATGTTCCAGGCCAATCAGGCTTATCAGCAGGTTATGAATGTGACCGGAGGTGTGGACGGGTTCTGGGGTGATAAGGGCTGGCTATTCGGTCTTCTTCTCGCTTTCCTCACAGCTATCGTGATTATCGGCGGTATTAAATCCATAGCGGCTGTTACCGCGCGGCTTGTTCCCCTGATGGGCGCTATTTATATGCTGGCCGGACTCGTCGTGATTGCCATTCATTATCAGAATATTCCCGGGGCCCTTGTTACCGTTGTGACGGAGGCATTTTCCCTGAAGGCCGGGATTGGCGGTCTGATCGGCGGAATTCTAGTGGGCGTGCAGCGCGCCTCTTTCTCAAACGAGGCTGGGCTTGGCTCTGCCGCTATCGTGCATTGTACTGCGCGGACAGACAGTCCCGTGAAGCAGGGGATGGTTGGCATGCTCGGGCCGTTTATCGATACGGTGGTGATTTGCACGATGACGGCTCTGGTTATTGTTATCACAGGCGTGTATGCGGGCAGTGATGGCGTAAACGGCGTGGAGCTGACCTCCCGGGCTTTTGCCAGCGGCATTTCATGGTTTCCGTATGTTTTGGCGCTCACAGTGTTTCTTTTTGCATACTCCACGCTCATTACCTGGTCCTATTATGGCACGCAGGCGGCAGGATTCCTGTTTGGTGAAAACGCTATTGTCGAAAACGCCTTTAAGATCGTTTTTTGCGCGTTTATCGTTGTCGGCGCGTCGGTTCAGCTGTCCAGCCTGATCGAATTTTCCGATGCCATGATCCTGGCTATGGGCGTTCCCAATATTATAGGTCTTTACATGATGGCGCCGGAGTTGCGCCGGGACACAAGGGAATACATAAAAAAGCTTTCAAAGCGTAAGAAAAAGAAGGCTTAGAGCCACCGCTAAATTATCCACAGGTAAAATTTTTTCCACCGTTCCGCGCTGTGCCCGCAGCGCCCGTGTTTTGACCTGAAATATGCGGTCAAGAGGATGTTTTCGCCTAATTGTCTCCTTGCGCCGTCAGGCCACTCATGGCTTTATGGCAGGGTTCACACAACACAGGTATGGTTTTACGCGAAGCGAAAGGAGCTCCTGCGGCTATGGGGGATAATTCTGCACTCACATCTTTTTTGTCTAACGCCTCTCAAAAGGAAGAAGGTGAAGGATCTTTTAGCGATGCCACAGCCGGGAGCGAGGTTGAGGTAAAAAACAGTGTCGTAAAAAGCGAAACAGCTAAAATCGAGAGCGAAAAGAGTGATCTGCCCGATATCCGCGCTGAAAAAATAGGGGCCTTGCGAGGAAAAATTGCCAGCCGCGAAAGGCATTCCAGTCTTGGCATGCTTAAAATCACGTCTACAGGCGTGTTTGAGGACTTGAAAAAGAAAGAAAAGATTGAACTCGCATCTGAGCAGGATAAACCCGAAAAAAAGGCCGCTTATCCGGATGCAGAGGCAACGAAAGCGGACGTAGGAGAGGCGGCTCAAAACAAGTTCTTTAATTCACAAAACCTGGCGGAAGGGCTTTCTCCCTGGCAGAGGAAACTCACCATTGCCGGGGCGGCACTAACAGCGCTTTGGTTCGGTTTTGTGTTTTCCTCTCTCATTTCCGGGGCTGCCGGTATCTCGGCAACGCCGCAGGATCTGGGGCTGACGATTGCCGGAATACTCGCACCGCCTGCGCTGCTTTGGATGCTTCTTGGCTCCATCAACCGCCGCAATGATGCTCATGATTACGCTGCCGCGTTGCGGGCGGAGCTGCATTCCCTGCTGTTTCCCTCCAAGGAAAATGAAGCTGTCATCAACAAGGATGTCGAGCGTTTGTGCGCGCAGGCGGCGGAAATTGCGGCCTCTACCAAAGCCGTGATGAAATCTCTGCAACGCGCCCGCCAAGGGTTGCGCAATGAAGTCCGGGATTTTTCCGCAGTTTCCAAAAAAACGGAATTTCATATCGATCGCCTGGCTGAAACACTTCATGAACGTGCCGCTAAACTTGACAGCCTGACCGGTGAAATCGAACAGCGCACATCGCGCATCGATGACAAGGCGCAGGCCGGAGCGGAAGCATGGGATCGCGCCACGCTTACCATCCTTGAGCGCTCTGGGGAAATGGAAGCGGCGATGGGCCGTGGTGCCGACAAGATATTGGGTGTGGCAGACCAGATTTCTGAAAAGACGCGCGATATCGAAGAACAGTTTTCCCGCAGCTATGAGGGTTTGCAGGATTCCTTGGACAAGGCCGCCGAGCGTTTTGAAAGTCTTGCGGAAAGGTTCGATGTCCATACGGAAGGGTTGTCCGACGCAACGGAACACGTGGCAACGGAGACAAGAAAACTCGCCGAAACAATCAAGGCACAGGTGGAAGACCTGGAAGATGTTACGGAGCGTACCGTCGATGCCATGACGCGCTCCACCGATACTATCAAGATCCACCGGGAGGAACTGGATCGCGGCGCAGCATCTGTGGCATCGCAGGCGGAAAATATCGCCGGTAAAATCGAAATCAGTATCCAGAGCCTGCACAAGGCGGTGGAAGAGTCTATGAGCAAAAGCGAAGGCCTGGAAGACCGCATAGCCGAGAAAACTGAGAAACTTGGCGCGATTGTCGGGGATATTGCTCGCCAGGCGGATACCATAGAAGATGCCGGGACATTCGCGGCGAACAAACTCAGTGAATCCCTTTCACTGGCGGTTTCCGGTGCGGATAATATAAGCGCCGCTGTGCGCCGCGCGGTAGATACGCTGGAAAAAGCTACGCATGCAGCCAAGGGGCAAGCCGAAGACCTGATCCAGTCCAGCAGGGAACAACTGGAAAATATTGACAAGGCCGGGGAGGGGAACGTCCGCCATGTGCGTGATATCGTAGCATTGCTTGAAACCAGCCGTTTGCAGGTTGAAGAAGCGGCGCAGGCTGCGCGCAAGCAGGTGACGGAGCTTTCCGAGGCGATCGACCAGCAG
>CAZBNG010000115.1:0-5497 GCA_964493095.1 uncultured Pseudobdellovibrionaceae bacterium | reverse complement strand
ACAGGATGAAGCTAATTTAAATTCTTTCCCACCGGCAACGGCACCGAACGATCCGGAGGTAATTGGTTTAAGGCACCCCTATTACCAGGAGGTGCTTGATACGCACCCGGCTGTCGGATGGCTGGAGGTTCACCCCGAAAATTACTTTGGTGGCGGCGCGCACCGTCACTTCCTGAGCGCCATTCGCCCGCATTACCAGCTCAGCCTGCACGCCGTGGGCCTGTCACTGGGTTCTGCTGAACCGGTCAGTGAGGACCACCTGCGCCGTTTCAAAGAGCTGATCGACATTTACCAGCCCTTTAACATTTCCGATCACGCCTCGTGGAGCGCCAGCGGCAACGCGCACCTTAACGACCTGCTGCCGCTTCCCTACACGATGGAATCCCTCGATGCGCTCGCCCGCAACGTGGAGAGGACCCAGGAATATTTCGGACGCGCCATGCTGGTGGAAAACCCGTCTACCTACGTCGCCTTCGCCGGCAATGAAATGACCGAATACGAATTTATGACGGCCCTGTCCGAAAAAACCGGGTGCGGCATATTGCTCGATATCAATAATATCTTTGTCCAGTCCCGCAACCACGGTTTCGGCCCGTTTGAATATATCGATAATATCGCCCCGGAAAAGGTCGGGGAAATGCATCTCGCTGGGCATACGGAGCAAAAAGCGGGCAACAGCGTCATACTGGTCGATACGCATAACCGCCCCGTTAAAAAAGATGTGTGGGATTTATATGAACATGCCGTAAGGCGTTTTGGCGCGATTCCCACCCTGATCGAATGGGATCAGGATTTTCCGACGCTTTCCGAACTGGTCGCCGAAGCGGAGAAGGCGCGCACGATTATAAAAAACGTCACGGAGCTCTCCCATGCGGCTGAATGAAGCTCAGGCGCGTTTTAAGGAAACCATGCTGGATCACCCCAAAGTGCTGGAGGACCTCCCCGCCGATTTCGCCGCAATCTTTAACGAGGGCGATATTCCGCTTTCCACCCGCCTGAAAGTTTACCGCAACAATATCGTGGCCAGCCTGACCGACCTCCTGCTCGCCACCTTCCCGGTGATGGAGAAGCTCGTGGGGAAGGAATTTCTCGAAGTCATGGCGCGCAGTTTCATTCTTGAAAACCCGCCCGCGCAGGGATGCCTGAGCTTTTACGGCGCCGGGTTTGACGAATTCATCGCCGGGTTCAAACCCGCACAGGGCCTGCCCTACCTGCCCGATATCGCGCGCATGGAAATCGCGATTAACGATGCCTATTACGCGCCAGACGATAAACCGCTACGCGCCGAAGCGCTTGCGAAAATAGCGCCGGAGGAACTGGGCGCCCTGAGACTTTCCTTGCGCACTTCGGCGTGCATGCTCTCTTCCCGCTACCCCCTGCCCGCCATAAAAGACTTTTGTTTTCAGGATGATGGGAGCGCTATTTTAGATATAAACTCAGGGGGCTGCGCCCTGATGGTCTACCGCCCTTCCCTCGAATCGCTTGTGGTTACCCTTGGGCCGGGAGAGTATTTTATGCTTTCCCTTTTGTATGAAGGCAGGACGCTGGGGGAAGCTACAACGCTGACGATGGAACGTTTTCCGGATTTCGATATACAAAAATTCCTGGCGCGGCATATGGAACTTGAAACCTTTTCGGCATTTAAGCCGAATACATGACAGAACCGTTAAAAAACAGGAAGTAAGAAGATGATTTCACTGGCAAAAACCATAAACGGCGCAATTGATCCTTTGCGCATGCTGGCGGAGAAAGTCGGCGCACCGCTTTTCGATCTTGCCGCCCGGCTTTTTGTGGCCAACGCTTTTTTCATGTCCGGTATCCTGCGGTTTAAGGATTTTCTCAACGGCACCTTCGATTCGCAGGTATTCCTGTTCCAGTTCGAACATCCCGTCCCCGGAATTCCACCGGAAATCGCCGCCTACATGGCCATGACCGGGGAAATCCTGCTTCCCGTCCTTCTGGTTCTGGGGCTGTTCGGACGCTTTGCCGCCGCCGGGATTCTGATTATGACAGCGATCATAGAATTTACGTATATTCACGCGCCGGAGCATATTTTATGGGCGGTCCTCGCCACATCCCTTTTCATCAAAAGGCCGGGCACGCTTTCCATCGATTACTTTTTAGTAAAGTTTCTGCGTAAAGATGGATAAACTCCTCTTGTGACAGCGCTTTAGTGTCTTTAACATCAGGGCCGGACAATAAATTTCCGGCCTTTTTCATTAATAAAGCCCGCCATTCAAGGGAGAACAAACGACAAGTGCTTGAATCCGCCCGACAGAAAATACTGCTTACCGGCCTCATTATCGACATCATCATTATCGACCAGCTTTGCAAATATATTGCGATGGAACACTTCCTGCGTCCGGCGCATGATAAAACATCCGTCGACATTTTCTCCTGGTTCGGCAGCATTCCGGACAAAATCCCTTATGTTGAAATCAATGCCACTTCGTTTTTCAACCTCGTCATGGTCTGGAACCGCGGGGCGAGCTTCGGCCTGCTTAACGATGAAAGCGGCGCAGTCAGCCCGTATATCATGATCGGGATCGCGTTGGTAATCTCCGCCGTCTTCCTGGTCTGGCTGTGGCGCACCCAATCATGGATGCAGGGCATAGCGCTGGCTTTTGTAATCGGCGGCGCGCTGGGCAACGTGATCGACCGGGCGCGTTTCGGCGCGGTTATCGATTTTCTCGACTTCCATATTATGGGACTGCACTGGCCCGCATTTAATGTGGCCGACAGCGCTATTGTTATTGGCATAGGGCTTTTGATCTTCTATTCTCTCTTTCTGGAGAAAAACAAACATGCGTAAGAACACATTCATACCGCTTTGCATTGCGGCGGCATTAACGATCGGACTTACGGGATGTTCCGGTACCAAAGAAAAACTTGGCCTGACCCGGAAAGCGCCCGATGAGTTCGCCGTGGTAAAACGCGCGCCGCTGACCCTGCCCCCGAATTACAACCTGCGCCCGCCGGAACCCGGGGCGCCGCGCCCGCAGGAACAGGCGACCGCCGCACAGGCACGCCAGACCGTTTTCGGCGATCAGGGTGAACAGAAACAGCCGCAGGAAACCTCGGCGGAAGAGATTTTCCTTCAAGAGGCCGGGGCCGACAAGGCTTCCGACGACATCCGGCAGGTCGTGGATGAGGAAAGTAAAACCGCGGAAGACAAGAACAAGCCCGTGGCCAAGAAGCTGCTCGGGCTGGCGGGTGGAGACGATGAACCGACCGCACAGCTTGTCGATCCGGCAAAGGAAAGTGAAAGACTGCGTAAGAATGCCGAGGAAGGCAAGCCTGTAACCGAAGGCGAGACCCCGTATCTTGAGCAATAAAAAGACACTATACACTTTCGCAAGCATAGGACTGGCGCTTGTCATAGTCATATTGGCCGCCGGTGCGTTCATGCTGCAATCCTCCACCGGCGTGCTGGACTCTCCGCTCAAGCCTGTGGTCAAAAAGCCCGAAAAAGTTTTCAACGCCAAATCCTACACGCTCGATAACGGACTGCGGCTTATCGTCGTGGAAAACCACCGCGCGCCCGTGGTAACCCATATGGTATGGTACGGCGTGGGGGCGGCTGATGAACCTCCCGGCAAATCGGGAATCGCGCATTTTCTTGAACACCTCATGTTCAAAGGCTCCGAAGGGCTTGCCCCGGGCGAGTTTTCAAAGATCATTAAAGGACTGGGCGGCAACGACAACGCCTTTACGTCGCAGGATTACACCGCTTATTACCAGTCCGTCGCGGCGCAGCACCTGGAAACCGTTATGCGGATGGAGGCGGGACGCATGTGGGGCCTGAACGTGCCGCCGGACGAAGCCCTGTCCGAACAAAAAGTCATACTGGAAGAACGCCGCCAGCGCATCGACAACGATCCGCAGGCCCAGTTCAACGAGCAACTGGATGCCGCGCTGTTCGTCAATCATCCTTACGGCACACCCATCATCGGCTGGTACCATGAAATGGAGCAACTGGACTGGGAGACGGCCAAGAGTTTTTATAATCAATGGTATGCGCCCAACAACGCCATCGTCGTCGTTTCGGGCGATGTAACGGGGGAAGAAGTCTTCGCGCTGGCGCGGCAGGTCTACGGCGTTCTTCCCGCCGTACAGGTTCCTGAGCGCAGCCGCACAAAATCCCCGCCGATGCACGCGAAGATTCAGGTAACCATGCATCATCCCTCCATCCGTCAGCCGCTGTTCCAGCGCCTTGTGCGCGTGCCGAGCTACCGCGAAAGCGCTTCCGATTCCCTTGCCCTGCAGGTGCTGGAGGAAATCATGGGCGCCGGGCCGACATCCCGGCTGTATAAATCGCTGGTGATAGAGCAAAAAATCGCCAGCAGCGCCGGCCTGTCCTACAGCCCCGATGCGTGGGACGATGCGCAGGCTTATATCTACGGCTCGCCCACCCCCGGGCACACGCTGGAAGAAGTGCAAAAAGCGGTAAACGAAGAACTGCGCAAACTTGTAAATGAAGGCATCAGCCAGCAGGAACTGGAAGAGGCTATTTCCCGTATGCAGACCGAAGCCATTTACGCCCGCGACAGCCTGACCGGTCCGGCGATGATTCTGGGTTACGCGCTGATTACCGGCTCAACGCTGGACGATGTGGAATACTGGCCCGCCAATATATCCAAAGTGACGGCGCAGCAGGTACAGGAAGTCGCGCGGCGTTTCCTTGACCCTGATATGAATAACAATATCCGCAGCGTCGACGGTTTCCTGCTTCCCGAAGAAAACGCCGCCCCCGAAAACGCGGAAAACGCGCCGGAAGAAACGCAAGAAGAGGCCGTGCCATGAGATTCCTGATGCTTCTTTCTTTCATGCTTGTTTTCGCCCTTCCTGCACGGGCACAAGGCCCTCTGCTAGACATTCAGGAAATCACCAGTCCGCAGGGCATAAAGGCGTGGCTGGTGGAAGATCACTCCATCCCCGTCATCGCCCTGCAATTCGCCTTTAAAGGTGCGGGAAGCGCCCGCGATCCCGAGGGTAAGCAGGGACTGGCGCGCATGGCCTCCAACACCATGGATGAAGGAGCGGGCGCTCTGGATTCACAAACTTTTCAGAAAGAACTGCGCGACAAGGCCATCACGCTAGGCTTTCGCGCCGACCGCGACGATTTCGGCGGCCAACTCAAAACCACGACTGATTATAGCGACCGCGCTTTTGAACTGCTGGCGCTGGCCGTCAACAAGCCGCGCTTCGATGCGGAGCCGATCGAACGCATGCGCGAAAGCAACAAGGCGCGCATCCGTTCTTCCCTTTCCGATCCCGACTGGATCGCCGCGCGCCTGCTTAACGATACGGCCTTTTCCGGCCACGCCTACGCACGCAACAGCGGCGGCACGCTGACCAGCCTGGACGCCATCACGGCGGAAGACCTGCGCGCCTTCGTGCAAAGCAACCTTGCGCGCGACAATCTTTACGTCGCCGTGGCGGGAGATATCACGCCGGAGGCACTGAAAAAGAAACTTGATGAAATTTTCGGAGCTCT
>CAZBNG010000114.1:0-5543 GCA_964493095.1 uncultured Pseudobdellovibrionaceae bacterium | reverse complement strand
TCCAAAGCTTAAAGGTTCCTTTGCTTATTTCTTTTCGTCCTGTTTCTTTGCCTGTCCGCCCTTTTTCGCGGCTTTGCGCTTTTGCAGGTTCTCCCGCAGCGCTTCAGCGCGTTTTTGAGCCTTTACGGCCTTTTTATCGACAGAACTCATCATTCCCGTTATCTTTTATCCCTTGGATAGTAGGCAAAAAGGCGGGTGACAGGCTATATATTTTATTGTACTGTGCCGCCGCCTTTGTGGATAACACTTAAGGCCCAGACCCCGGCTGCTGTAGCTCAGTGGTAGAGCGCGTCATTGGTAATGACGAGGCCGAGAGTTCAATTCTCTCCAGCAGCACCATCCTTTTTCCTGATATGCTTAAATCGTTCAACATCTTAAAAACGTTGGATTTTTTGGTGTTCAAACAGCCTGTTTCGCGGGTGTGCTCCAACGGCCCGTCGAAGGCTAGCCGCATGACAGGGACCGGGAGCGCATCCGCGCCGCGTTTTTCCTCCTCGTGCAGGTTGATATGAAACGCGTCGGCGGCCTGTAATCCTTCCAGGCAATTAAAGTCAGTGCATCGGAAAACGAGGCTGGGCGGGAGCTGCGGCCGATATATCAAATTAGCGTCAAATTTTAATATAAAGCTATTTAATTTTACATAATTCTTAACAAATCTCTGCAATACTGACTGTGCGTGCGCAATCAGTATTTAAATAATTATACACTGCGCCGAGTATTTTTTCAACTTTAGTTGAACTTTATACGTGAACTGGGGCAATTATTATGGTGATCACACGAAACGACAAACCGCATGACATGGAGCCGGGCGACCGCCGCCCGGGCCTGAGCGGTCTTTTCGAAAGTGCGACAAACAACGGACATCGCTCCCGCATTGAAAGGGACGCCGCCGATACCGCGGAGGCTATTCGTGCCCGCTCCGAAGTGCTTAAAACTGAAGATATCCAATACGATAAAACCCTTACCAAGGATGATAAGACCGGAGAATACCACACCGCGCAGGAGCTGCGCGATATCGCCATAAGACTTTCTAAAATGGAAACCGAAGATGAAATGCGTCTGGCGCTGGCCGGCGTGCTTTCGGGGCGCGTGATGGCCCTGTTTTTCCGCAGGCTGGAGGCGCTGGAACAACGGAATGAAAAAACCAGAGCCAAAAGAGACGCCGATAGTCTCTATCTCGCCCTTCTTCAGGCGCAGATTGATGATTTAAACTGGCAAATCGGTGAAATGGAAGACGCCAGAGATTATCTGGCCAAAACGGGCGACGTTGAAGGCGCAATGAATATGCCCGGCGTGCGCGACGCTATCGAAGCATGGGAAAAGAAACACAAACAAAAATTTGATCCAAACGCTCCGGATGCTAAGAGGGTTTTGGATCAAATACTGGATGAAAGACAAAAAGATTTAAAGGCAGAGAAAGCAGAGCTAGCGGAAAATCTAAAACATGAGGTTAAAGGAATTTCAGGTCCTATTGATCAAGAGAATATAACAGCAGAACAGCAAAAAGCGCTTGAGCACGTTGATAAAGCAAAAGAAAAACTGCGAGAACTTGATCAAGTAGAAAAATCTATCGCTAAATCCATTTCTGATGAAAAGAACGGCACCGAGAAGGCTGTGGCTCTTGATTCGTTGGTAGAAACCTTAGATGAGCGAACAAAAGCAAAAATGCTTAAGGATTCTTCTACCGACCCTGATTTGCTGGACCGGTTACGCTTGGACAAATTTGATTCCTTATACAAAAGAATTGAAAGCTTAAAAGGCCAGCCTACTTACGAAGGCGCTTTAAAAGGAATTCTGACACGCATTGATAGTGAAACAAAAAAACTCCTGCTAGATAGAGAGAACACTCCGCAAGAAGTAAAAGCTGCTTTGTCCTCCCCGCCTCACTCAACTGTATCGCATGCGAAAACACTTGATAGTGAGAGCGCGGACAAAAACCTTAATATAAATTTTAACAATCAGGCTAAAGTCAGCCCAAGAGAAAATGAAACGCCTCATTCTTTAGAGCATAAAGTTGCGGCTATAGTACCTTCCAACGGAATATCTTAACCTTTGTACTCACACTCGGCGGCGGCATGAGCACCCGCACTATAGATATCTATGAAATTTGTAGTCTCACCATCAACTTCCACATCTACGGAATTAGGTATAAAACCATCATGCAATACAGTTACAGGACATCTATCGTTTTGCTGAATAGCCGCTGCCATCAGTGTAGCTATTTTCACTTGATCTTCTGTATATCCTGGCCCTATATGAAAAGTTACAGGTTTTCCTGTATAGGTAGCTTCTGTACCGGTAGAAGTATTGTAAACCTTAGCGCTCTGCGCACTGGCAGAAGCAAACGGTGTTGCCACGCTGAGCAACGTCAGGCCAGCAACAACAGCCGCTGCAGCACGGCTTCTAAAATTTTGCTGTAAATCCAAAGCCATTTTCTTAAATCCTTGTCTCATACAACTCAGTGTTGAAGAACGAGTCCCTTATACGCTTTTTTTATCATTTTGTCCAGTTTTTTGCTTGACAGAGTCGTTTTGTGCTCAAACGCTTCGTATAAGCTGTTGCCGGGCGGCGGTTTCGGCTTATGCCTTGCGTTGACCATATCAATTCGTTAAAAGGTCTGGAGCAGGAAGCGGACTCTCCATAGTTTCCCTCCCGTTTAACAGTACCGCGTCTTAAAGATGCTTTCATTCTTCAGGAGTGGCGGAAGATATGACCAGGGTTACAATTCACGGAATTCGCGAAAAATCTCTTATGAAAACGATAGAGGACATCATGAAACACAAATACTTTAAGCCTTTCCTTATTCTGGCCGTTCTTCTTGTCGCGGGGCTGACGTTTCAGGTCGTAACCTCGGACAGCGTTTCCGGGGAAGAGGATAAGGGAGCGGAATCGGCGTGGAATGTACGGTGCAGCAAAGGGGTCAGCCCCGATTCACCCAAAAAAGGGTCATGTGAAGCGGTGCAAAAGCTGGTCGTCAAGGATACGGGGCAGCGCCTTTTGGAATTTGCCATCGGTTATGCGCCGGACCAGAAAGATCCGAAGGGAATCATGCTGCTGCCCCTTGGTATTTTGCTTGAGCCGGGCGTAACCATGAAGGTCGATGACGCCGCGCCGTTCAAATTTTCCCCCCGTTACTGCGACGCCGGCGGCTGCGCGGCCTTTCTGACGCTGAACGATAAAATACTCAATATGTTCAAAAAGGGTGACAAAGCCGTTATTGCCTTTAAAGCGGCCAACGGCAGCGAGGTGAACGTGGAATTGTCGCTCTCCGGATTTGCGAAAGCGTTCAAAAAGGTCAGCTAGTCCCATTTACGGTTCATGTGATTCGCATGTTGCGTCAATATCGCAAGCTGTAAACATGCGGCAGGGCGTCAGCAATGAAGCTCCGTGTGCGCATGCGGGGTAAAGCGTGGTTTTTCGTTTTAATAATGACATAAAAACAGAATGCCGGGCGGGCGGTGCGCCAATGTGGTGCAATTTTGCAACAGGGGCTAAAAAAAACTGTAAAAAAAGCAAAATACTGTTGGTTTACAGGCGTGGCGCTGTTACAACATTTTAAAACGTGTGGCATTACAACGACCGCACATAGAGTTTACGAAAACTAAAAAAATCTCTGTATGGCGCAATTCTCAAAGCTCTTTTGGGAACGGGTTTTTATTTTCAAACACAAGGGAAGTACTAAAAGGAGAAAAACTTATGACTTCAAACTTGAAAAACAAACTATTGCTTGGGGCCGCAGGTGTGGCTCTGGTAATAGGCGCATCACCCGCATTCGCGGCTGATGGTGCAACGCCGGCGACAACGTCGACGATCAGCACGGCAACAACCGGCGGTGCCGGTGCCGGGGCGGCTGACAACGCAGCCGGTAATGCTGGTGACGACGGCGTTCAGTTCGGCGCGGCCACTATTACTGTAACAACAACAAACACCGTAACTGGCGGTGCCGGTCAGGCCGGCGCGGCTGACGGCGACAACTCCGGCGGTAACGCTGGTGGCGCCGGCGGTAACGGTGTGAACTTCCCGGCTGCCCAGGACGGTTCTTCCGATTCCTCCAAGCCGTCTCTGTCGGCTTCCGGAGCCATCACAGGCGGCGCCGGTGGTGCTGCAGCTGATGCTGGTGGTGGTAACACCAACGGTGCAAACGGCGGCGCCGGTGGCGCGGGCGTGTACCTCGACTCTAACTATGGCGCCGTAACGACCACGACCGGCGGTACCATCACAGGCGGCGCCGGTGGCGCGGGTTCTGCGAATGCTGGTACTGGCGCGAACGACGGTAACGGCGGCGCTGGTGGTGCCGGTCTTTCTGTTGTTTCCGATGATGGCACGATCGTCGTCGGCGCGAACGTAACTGGCGGCGCCGGCGGTAATGCCGGTGGTACCGACGGTACGGCGACAGACGGCGTCGGTGGCGCCGGTATTGTGACGTCAGGTGCAAACGCTGACATTACGATCGGTTCTGGCGTGACGGTAGCCGGGGGTGCTGACGGTTCAGCAAACGGCGGTTCTACTAACGGCGCTGGCGTTCAATTGGGCGGCACAGCTGCTACTCTGAGCAACTCCGGTACGATTGCCGGCGGTGGCACAGGTGCAGGTATCGCCTTGGACATCAACGCGGCAACAACGACAGTAACGAACACCAGCACAGGTACAATCGGCGGTTCTGCTCACGCGGGTAACGCTGTTGATGTCGCTGGCGGCGTTCTGACAACGTTGACCAACCAAGGTACAATCCAGACCACAGCGGGTGACGCGATCACCAACGCCACGGCTATCACGACATTTACCAACTCCGGTACAGTGACGGCTACTACGGGCGTTGCGATCGATGCCAATGCTGCGATCACAACATTTACCAACTCTGGCACGATCTCTACGTCTGCCGGTACGGGTAATGCTGTTGAACTCGGCGGCGCTGTAACAACATTCAGCAACGCCAGCGGTACGATTTCATCTACCGGCGGTTCTGCATTGTTGATCAGCACGGCGATCGTAAACACAGCCGATGTCGACCTGACCAACACCAGCGGTACAATCACAACCGCAGGTACGGGTGCAGGTAATGCTGCCTTGGAAATCGCTGCTGACCTGACAACAGGCGGTAAAGACTTCACGATTTCCGGCGGTACGATCAGCAACACCGACACCTCCGGTAACACTGGCCGTGCAATCGAGATCACAGCGACGCAAACCGATGCTAACAAGATCGTTCTGGCCTCCGGCACGACTGTTAAGTCTCTCGGTAGCGGCAGTCTGACGTCTCCGACTGGTATCGCTGTTGAGTTCAGCGGCGGTGGCGACACGCTCACTTTCCGCAACGAAGGCACGATCATCGGTCAGGTTCTGGCAACAGACACTGACGTTGTGACGTTCGAAAACACCGGCACGGTTACAGGTGCTGTTAACCTGACAGCCAACGCTGTTCACACTCTGACCAACACCGGTGGTACAATCACCGGCGCGGTAACTGGTGGTGCGGCTGTTGATACGATCAACGTAAACGGCGGTTCTATCGTTGGTGCCACAGACCTGGCAGCCGGCGAGAA
>CAZBNG010000113.1:0-5550 GCA_964493095.1 uncultured Pseudobdellovibrionaceae bacterium | reverse complement strand
CCAGCACCACCAGTTCCCGCCCGCTGCGTTGCTGATCGCGGATAAATTTTTGCTGCGATTCCCGCACCAGCGGATGGATAATACTCTCCAGAAGTTCCCGCTTGGCCGGGTTATTAAACACAAGCTTGCCCAGAGCATCCCGCCGGATCGCCCTGGTTTTAGGATCGTAAATCTCCGGATGCTGAAAATAAGGAAACGCCGCCGCAACCGCGCGCGCTCCCTCGCCTTCCGGCAAAAGTAGTTGATGCACGCATGCGTCGGATTCATGAACGGGAATACCCAGATTTTGCAGCATGGACGCCAGCGTTGATTTGCCCATGCCGATCGATCCGGTCAGCCCGAGGATAATCATGGCGTCAAAACCTTTTGCTGCAGTTTTTCATCCACTTCCGGCATAACGCCGAACCATGCCTGAAAGGCCGGGCGCGCCTGATGCAGCAACATGCCGATGCCTCCCACCACTATATTGCCGCGTTTTTTTGCATCTTTCAGCAATGCCGTTTCCAGCGGCGCATAAACAATATCGGTTACAAGCGCTGAGGACGGCAATTTTGCAAGATCAATTTCAAGGGGCCCTTGCCCGTTCATGCCCAGCGCGGTCGTGTTGACCAAAAGTCCGGCACCCGCCAGCACTTCGCCGCGCGCATCCCATGGAGCGATCGTGATTTTCTCCGGCGCGCCACAGGCCGCTTTTAATGTCTCCGCCTTGGCCGCCGTGCGGTTGGCAATAATGATCTGCGGCACGCCTTCTTGCAGCAAACCATGGATGACGGCGCGCGCCGCGCCACCCGCCCCCAGAACCACAGCCGGGGCGGCGGTAAAATCGAAATCCGGCGCTCCGGTTTTGATATTCTGGATAAAACCAAATGAATCCGTATTGGTGCCGCAAAGCCGACCATCACGAATGATCACGGTATTCACTGCGCCGATTTGCCGCGCGGTTTCATCGACCTCGTCGCAAAGCGCCAGCATCGCCTCCTTGTGCGGAATAGTAACGTTAAACCCGGCAAACCCCTTCTGAGTCAGCCCGCGCACATCCTTCTCAAGGCTTTCGCAGGGAATATCGACCGCCTCGTAAGACCCCTCCAGCCCATGCTGCGCGATCCAGTAATTATGGATCAGCGGGGATTTGCTGTGCCCTATGGGATGCCCTATCACGCATGCCTTGATCATAACCCGATCCCTTCCTTTGTCCTTAAATGCCCCAAAAGCGGGAGGAGCGGCAGGCCGAGCACGGTAAAATAATCGCCCTCCACCGCCGAAAACAGCCATGCGCCATGCGCTTCGAGCTCATAAGCCCCGACGCTGCGGGTCAATGCCGCGCCCGCCTTTGCAATATAGTCCTCAAGAAACGCTTCATCTAATTCATGCATATGCAGGTGCGCTTCGTCCGCATACGACCATAGTAACTCACCATCACGCGCCAACGCCGCAGCGGAAATCAGCGTGTGCGTTTTTCCCGAAAGATAGCGCAGTTTTTCCCGCGCCTCATCCGGTGTGGCGGCCTTGGCCATGATTTCCCCTTCAAAACTAAGAACCTGATCCCCACCAATCACCAGCGCATCGGGATTTTTTGCTGCAACATGCAGCGCTTTTTGCTGCGCCAGGGCCAAGGCCATTTCACACGGGGATTTGCCGCGATCCTGCTGCACCGCGCTTTCATCAATATCGGCAGGGATAATATCAAATTCCAACCCCGCTCCGCGCAGCATTTCCGCGCGCGCCCTGCTTCCCGAAGCCAGTATCAGCCTGCTATTCATCACCCATAATCTCGAAATCCTCGCGGTGGCTTTGCAACAGAGACATAACCTCCGCCGCGGTTTCTTCCACGGAACGTTTCGTCACATCGATCACCGGCCAGCCGTATTTGGAAAACAGCCGCCGCGCCGTGCGCACTTCCTCTTCAATCTGTTCTTCATCCAGGTACTGGTTATCGGAAACCTCCTCGTCGTGTTCGTCGGCTTTTAGCCGTGTGCGGCGCACCTGCATCAAACGCTTGGGGGATTCCGTCAGCCCGACATAAAGCGGCCCGTCATGTTCAAAAACCTCGCGCGGTATTTCAACGCCGGGAACAAGGGGAATATTGGCCGCCTTAATGCCCCGCCGCGCCAGATAAACCGATGTCGGCGTCTTGGAGGTCCGCGAAACCCCCACCAGCACCACGTCGGCCTTATCCAACCCCTGATAGACCTTGCCGTCATCATAGCGCATGGCGAAATCGATCGCCGCCACCCGCCGGAAATAAGCGTCATCCAGCGTATGCTGCAAACCCGGCACGCGCCTGGCGTGCATACCGAGATAAGAGGAAAGCCCGCGGATAATAGGGTCGAGCACGGGCACGCCAAGCTCGTCGCATTTATCATTCAGGACCTTACGCATTTTCTTGTCCACCATAGTGAAAATTACCGGTCCCGGTGTTTTTTCAATACGCTCAATCACGCGCTCCAGCTGCCGCTCGGTACGGATCAACGGCCAGAATTTCTGCACGGGCTCGATTCCCTCAAACTGCGCAAGGCAGGCCCGCGCCAACCCCAGCAGGGTCGTGCCGGTGGCATCGGAAACAAGGTGAAGATAGAATTTGTGATGGTCGCTATTCATCGGTGATGGCCCGTTATTAATACTCCAGGCTCATCCTAGACCAATTTAAAGCGCGAATGAAACAAGGTTTTTAGTAGAAATCGCCGCCTTCGCCATCCGGAAAAATCCGGCGCGCCAGTGACGGGTTGGCGAAGGCAACGCCGCCCGCAAAGGTCAGGTCTTTATCCTGCATGACCTGCATGAAATGGGCCTGGTTGATCGTATCATGAAGCCCGGCATAGCGCGGGCTGTTTATGATTTCGCGGCCAAAACCCTGCAAATAGGCCCGGCGGTCGGGCTGGCAGGAAAGAAACTCGATATCCATGGGCGAGGGGCGTTTACTGCCAAGACGGCCGCCGCCGCCCAATATATCGTCCATATACTCCAGTGTCTGGTGGTCGCACATATCCACGCGTGCCCGGTTGTCAAACCAGCGCACAAAAGCGGCGCGCATGGCCTTGCCCGTTAAAAACGTGCCGGGATCGTGTTCGATAATCGCGGAAAACGCCATGGCGATATCGCCTTCATCGGTGCCGATCATATAGCGCCAAATGTCGCCGTAACCCTCACTGCGCAGCTCCCAGGCCGATTGCACAGCCACAACGTCGATATCGGCGGCGCGCACACGCTCCAGCATCAACAGGCCTTCGGGTCCATAAGGAGCAAAAGCGCCGTTGCGCCTTTCATGCCATATATCGCGCATGGCCTTGACCAGACCCATGATCAGCGTGTTTTGCACATAACCGGAACGGCCGATGGCATTGGCCTCCAGCGCGTTATTATCCAGCAGGATGGTTTTACGGGCGATGTCGAGAAAAAATTCCTTGCCCTGCAAATCGGCAATGCCGGCCCGCCAGCCGTCCTCGGCAGCTTCAATGGCCATAGCGCGCGCCGTCGGACTGGCACAGATCACGTGAACGGCAAGGCTTAGAATATCGTGTTCATCCACCAGCATGTTGGAGGCAATGGGCTGCATGCCCAGATCGTAAAGGCTCCATGTCGCGCAGACGAGATCGTCCGCGCCCTCATTGCCGGTGAAGTCGTAGGTTTTCTGGGTAACGCCACGCTGTTTTACATTGCGATGGGTTTTATCCGTTTTCACCTCTTTAACCCCTTTTTTGACGGTGGATCCTTCGTTAGTCTCCTGACCATCTACGAAGGTAAACGACATTGGTACCGTCTGTTGTATCACCTTTTGGGGTTTTTGTGGTGAGTAGTTTTTCAGATTTTTTACCGGATTGGGCTTTTTTGTCGTCAACGCCCTGATAAAGCTCGATGATTTGCGCATGGTCATGGTTGCTGTCCCTGTTCTTGGAGTCGGTGCCTTGGCGGACGCCTTCGGCAGAGGAGACTCCGGGAGTTTGCAATTCCTGTTCCGTTTCGCGGAATGAGCGCTCAAACTTGATAAACCAAAGGAAGTTGGCGTTTGAACGGTCGCGAATATCCGTGAAAATCGGGTCTTCCATGATGGTTACGGCATGATTTGCCAGGTAATTCTTGCCGAAAGGCATTTCGCCCAGTGCGGAAATAAGCGTTGGCGTAATGGATTTCGTCGCTTCTTCCTGATCAAAGACATAGCCCTGATAATCGGCCAGCATATGCTGGATCAGGGTGCGGTCTACATGACGGCAACGCTCGGAAAGGAACCAGCTTTCAAATGCGGCGGTTGCCGCCATACCGCTGTTAAGCGTACGGAAATCCTGCAGTGCTTCGCGAGCAAAGGCACGCGCAAGGTCGGCCATGGTTGAGCCCTCGAGGCGCTCCCAGACCTCTTTCTGCCCGGAAAGCTGGAGCTCCCAGCCCACGCGGATCATAGAGGTCACCAGGTCGGCGTTCTGTGCCCGGTTCACCAGCACGGCATTGTCCGGGTCAAACAACATCGGATTAATCAGCGCTCCGGCGCGATGCTGCCAGTGGCGGCGCAATTCACGAACAGCCAGAAGTATCTGATCGATAGCGTCTAAATTCGGATTAATAAGAATTTTGCCCGCTGCGCGCTCATAAGAGGCCGTTTCAATATGGGTATTAAAGGAAATTTCTACATTGTGCTTGTCGGCACATTCCAGATAAGCGGCGCCAAGGCGGCTTTGGCCGAGAATGGCGCGCAGGCCATCAATATCAAGTCCTGCACCAACGCGGATATCTTTTGCGGTTATGTCGCTGACATTGCCATGGAATAACATGATTTTCTCGCTGGCATCCTGCTGTGTCTCGCCGGAAACACGGTCAAATCTTTCCATGCTCTGGGCGAGAACTCTTAATTCGCTCTCAAGCGCATCTATATCGGATAAGTTAAAGTGATCGTCTTCACTTTCAAGATTGGCTTCGTAATCCATATAAAAAAGCGGCTCGTCATCGATGATCGTGCATTGCACAGGTTGCGCGCTATTCAGCGTATAGGCCACCTTGCAGGCGCGCTCGTCTTTTTCACCCGTACCGAACATTGTTTCAAATATTTTGCTCATACCCTTAACCTAAAGTTTTATATTTTTATTGTCCCTGCCCCGTTTCATGACGGTACTTCTCTATTATGCCGATGAGTTCTTAAGGTTTTCCTACTTAAATATAGAAAATAGAAAACCGATTTTTATAATATTTGTAAATTATATCAATGTATTAGAATTTTTAATTTTACGTAATATTAATAAGTGTTCAAAGATTTTCTAAAAAATTTAAAAATTTTTCGCGATTTATTTCCCCCAGCGGATACAATCAGGAAAACGAACGCCTATGGCCGGACCATAATTCCACGAAAGGATGAAATTGAATGCAACACACGCTCCTGATTAATTATGAATGGCTGCGGGCCTTGCATTTGATTGCCGTCATGTCATGGATGGCTGGAATGCTTTATTTGCCGAGGCTTTTCGTTTATCACGCCGACACAAAAAAAGGCTCGGCCCAGTCGGAAACCTTTAAGATCATGGAGCGGCGCTTATTAAGGCTGATCATCAACCCGGCCATGATCGTGGC
>CAZBNG010000112.1:0-5586 GCA_964493095.1 uncultured Pseudobdellovibrionaceae bacterium | reverse complement strand
GCGTATGTTCGAACTGCGCGGACAGGCTGCGGTCGCGCGTTACGGCGGTCCAGCCGTCCGCCAGCACCTTTGTGCGGTAATCCCCCGCATTGATCATCGGCTCGATCGTGAAGAACATGCCGGACTCCAGCACCGCGCCTTCGCCGGGCGTTCCGGCATGCAGCACGGAGGGCGGCGCATGGAAAACGCGCCCCAGCCCGTGGCCGCAGAAATCAAGCACCACGGAAAAGCGGGCGGCTTCGGCGACTGTCTGGATGGCGTGGCCGACATCGCCCAGCGTGGCGCCGGGTTTTACAGCCTCGATCCCCGCCATCATGGCATCATATGTCACATCGACAAGGCGGCGGGCCTTTACGGGCACTTTATCGCCGACAAGGTACATGCGCGATGAATCCCCGTGCCAGCCGTCAAGGATAACGGTTACATCAATATTGATGATATCGCCATCGCGCAGCTTGCGGTCCTCCGGGATACCGTGGCACACCACATGGTTGATAGAGGTGCACACCGATTTGGGAAACCCCTTGTAATTCAGCGGGGCGGGGATGGCACCGTTTTTGGTGATGAATAAATGGCACAGGCGGTCCAGTTCCTCGGTCGTCACGCCGGGAACCACATGCGCCGTGATCATGTCCAGCGTTTCCGCCGCCAGGCGGCCCGCCTTGCGCATGCCCTCAAAGGCATCCGGGCCGTGCAGTTCAATACCGCCGGTTGTGTATCTGGGGGCCGTTGCTTCACTCATTTATTTTTACTCTTCCACCTTTTATATATCGCCATAAAGCACTATGTTTAGCCCGTATTGGAGAGATTTAAAAGCTTATGACCGAAAAAATATACAGGGCCGCGCTGGTGATCATCGGGAACGAGGTTCTTTCGGGCCGCACACAGGACGCCAACATCGCCCATATCGCCGTGAATTTGAACGAATACGGCATCCGCCTGATGGAGGTGCGCGTCGTGCCGGATATCGAAAAAGATATCATCAAGGCGGTTAACGAGCTGCGCGCGGAAAACGATTATGTGTTTACCACGGGCGGCATCGGGCCGACGCATGACGACATTACCGCCGCCTCTATCGCCAAGGCGTTTGGCGTGACGCTGGAGCGCAGCGAGCAGACGCGCCAGATGCTTCTGGATTATTACGGGGATGAGGCGGCGCTGACGCCCGCGCGGCTGAAAATGGCCGATATTCCGGCGGGGGCGAAGCTTGTTCCCAACCCCGTATCGGGCGCGCCGGGTATCCATATCGGCAATGTTTACGTGATGGCGGGCGTGCCGCGCATTATGCAGGCGATGCTGGATAATATTCTCCCCACGCTTAAAGGCGGAGCGCCCGTGCTTTCGCGCACGGTAACCTGCGGTATGCCCGAAAGCCAGATTGCGGATGAGCTAAGCAAATTACAGGACCAATACCCGCATATCGATATCGGCAGCTACCCCAGCTACCGCGAGGGGAAACACTCCACTGCGCTGGTTCTGCGCGGCACCGACCCGCGTGAGATCGATAAGGCCGCGGGCGAGCTTGAGGAAATTATCCGGGAATTGGGCGGGGAGCCTGTTTCTTCTAAGTGTTGAGTTTGGCCCGGGGTAAGGCGTTTCGGGCGCAGCCTGATAAACCTTTTCTTATTAATTTACATGCGAGGCCCACCTACAGGCGGAGTAGGTGTTTCTTGCGGGCGTTCCAGATCGGCACCAGCGGCATGGGGGGCGTTTGCTTCGCTGTAAGCTTTTGTCAGATCCCCCGAAGCCCTGGAAAACGGAAGGGACGCTTTTTGCTGCTGGCCATCATCTGGCTCGCGCGCAGGATTGATGCCGGATACTTTGCTGTAGGCTTTTACCAGATCTTTCGTGGAAGCCGGGGGAGACAGGGTAGGGTTGGCACGGGTGAATCTTTCCGTTGTGTGTTTATGGCTGGTGTCAGGAGCTTTAGCTTCCTGTGTAGCGCTGAGCTCTCCTAGTTTTTCTGTCCAACGCTCCAAAGCGCTAATATGAGGTTCGACGGTCTTGTCCGCAACATCCAGAACAGCCCGCAGATAAGGGTTAGGGTTTTCGCCGCCCTCTCCATAAAGCTCTTTAGAATACTTCATCGTACTTCTGTAATCGGTTATGGCCACAAGAAGGCCCTGCCGTGCGCTGCTGGCACTTTGCGGAGTAATGTGCCCTCCGTTTTCTTTCATGTCACTATGGACCTCGCTTTTCCAACGGTTTGCGGCATTATAGAGTTTGTCAACGGCATAGCGGGCGTCTAAGAGTGTTGTGAAACCATGATCCCTGTCTCTTCCCTCAAGGGTCATAATTTGCTCTACAACTTCTTTGGGTATAATAACCCGCCCATCTTTCCGAAAATAATCGGTAACACCTTGATAATTATCGGGAACCTTTTCTTCTAATTCGTATTTTTCAGTCACTCTCCATCGTGTAGGGTCGCCGTCGTTTGCGTCTTTGAGCCAGCCGGAAATTATGTCAAGGTCGTGAGAGTTTAAGGGTTTATTTGTATCAGGATCTACGAGAGCCTTATCCAGGATCTCGTAATTGTTTTTCATTATTTCTGCGGTGTTTTTTCCCTCATAATGATCTATGATTTTACTTATGCCTTTGACAGCGCCTCTTCCCAAAAAAACTGCAAGCATGATAATGATTGCTGCATCCATTGCATAAACTCCCTCTTTATTCAGCCGTTACGGCCTCTTTTCCCTTTTAGTCCGTTAATATTATGGTTGTTATGTTAAAATAAGGTTAAGCGAGAGGCATAAAATTTGCCAAGGCAGGGATGACTATTAAATGGCGCTGAGGCGCGGGAAGCAGGCAAGCAAGGCCGCGGGTGAGCTTAAGGCGATTATCAGCCAAAAGCGCGGGGTGTCTGTTTCTTCTTATAAGTGTTAGTTTAGGTCGGGCTAAGGCGTTTCGGGCGCGGCGGGGGCAAGGGCTTGTGCTGCTGCTCTTTCAGCGCGCGCTTTTTCGGTTTCGGCGCGGCCTTGTGCCAAAATGGTGCCAACGCCGCCGGGTTGTTTTTCCGGCGGCGTATAACCGTCGCACAAAGCGCGTACAACGCGCCCAAAACCTTTGACGTTAGGGGGCTCAGAACCGTTTTTTGACATTTTATATCCTGTTACGCAGCGTGCCCGCAGGCACATTTATATACCATAATGTTTAGTCTTATATATAATCTATGGGAAATTGCAAGGGGTGGGAGCTTTCATAAGCGCAACGGGAAACTTTCAAATGGCAAAACCAGCGAAAGCGGGTGGTGCACTGCTCGGCCTGACGGCCTCCCAGCACACTCAGTTTTCTTAAGCTCGCCATGCTCGCTAACGAAAACTGGTGGACCTCTCCGAGGAAAGTTCGAACCGCCAGCCTGACCCGGACGCCGACCTGAGTACCGTTTTCGAGACGTTGGCTGACTGGGAAGAACAGCTAAAGCCGCTGCGGCGCGAACTGCTCGCCGACGCCGAAACCTCCGACTTCGGAGGGCCAACGCCATGAGCCGGGCCCTTTCCAGCCAGTTCGCGGATGCCGCCGCCAAGCCAGCCAAGCGGAAGCCGAAACGCCGCCGCCCGTCCTCGCTCTCGATCAGGGTGAGTGATGAAGAGCGGGCGATCCTTGAGCGCAAGGCGGGTAAGCGCTCCCTCGGGGCATATGTCCGGGAGAAGGTGCTCGGCGATGAGCAGGCACCGCGCCGCAAGCGCGCGGCAAAGCCTGCCGCCGACTCCGTCCTGCTTGGCCAGGTACTCGGGAAGCTTGGCCAGTCTGAGCAGGTCGCATGCCTGTTCCTGTTGCTGGTAGCGGCGCAAGAGCGGCGCGTTACCCTGACGGCAGACGACCGGGCGGCGCTGAATGCGGCCTGCGCCGACGTGCGGGAGGTTCGGGCGGCTGTCATGGGTGTGCTCGGCCTGCGGGGTGAGGAATGATCCTTGTCGGCAACCAGCGCGGCGGGGCGCGCGATCTCGCCCGCCACCTGATGAAGACCGAGAACGAGCGGGTCGAGGTCGCGGAGATACGCGGCTTCGTGGCGGACGATCTCGACGGCGCGTTTCGGGAAACCTACGCCATCAGCCGGGGCACGCGCTGCCAGCAATATCTGTTCTCATTGAGCCTCTCCCCGCCCAAGGGGGCGAGCGTCAGCAACGAGGAGTTCGAGCAGGCAGTCGCCAAGGTTGAGGGCAAGCTCGGCTTGACCGGACAACCGCGGGCGCTCGTCTACCACGAGAAGCGCGGCGAGGACGGCGCTCTGCGCCGTCATGCGCATGCGGTGTGGAGCCGGATCGATATCGACGAGATGAAGGCAATCCCGCTGCCGCAC
Organism: uncultured Pseudobdellovibrionaceae bacterium; assembly: GCA_964493095.1. Taxonomy (GTDB): domain Bacteria; phylum Pseudomonadota; class Alphaproteobacteria; order Micavibrionales; family Micavibrionaceae; genus CAYXSX01. The sequence goes on along the minus strand of CAZBNG010000112.1, from coordinate 1,286 downwards.
TCAAAGCGCAAGCTTCAGGACGTGGCACGCGAGCTGTACCTCGAACATGGCTGGAAGATGCCGCGCGGGATGGCTGTGTCGGGTGAGCGCGATCCGCGCAACTTCACCTTAGAGCAGTGGCAGCAGGCCAAGCGCGCCGGGGTCGATGCCAAAGAGATCAAGGCTGCCTTTCAGGATGCCTGGGCGATCTCGGACAGCAAGGCGGCCTTGACCCACGCATTGCAGGAACGTGGCTCGCCCGAGGGGATAAGCGCGGCTATGTGGCGGTCGATCACCGGGGTGAGGTCTACGCGGTCGCCAAGTGGGCGGATGTGAAGACGGCTGCCGTGCGCGAGCGCGTCGGGGATATGGAAGCGCTGCCCTCGGTGGCGGAAGCCAAGGTCGAGATTGCTCAAGCCATGCAGGCCAAGATGGAGGCATTCCAGCGCGAAGTTGCCGAACGCGAGGAACGCGAGCGCCGGGAGGCTGAAGAACGCCGCGCCGCTCTCAAGGTCAAGCAACAGGCGGAACGCCGGGAACGCGAGGCTGCGGCCAAGCGCCAAGGCGAAGAGGAAGAGCGCCACAGGCAAGCACGGCTGCGCACCGGCATCGCCGGGCTATGGGATCGCATTCGCGGGGAGCGGAAGCGCCAGATAGAGCGCAACCGGGTAGAAGCCGAGACGGCGATAGAGCGCAATCAGACCGAGCGCCAGCAGCTTACCGCCGTCCAGCTTGTTCAGCGCCGCCAGATGGTACAGGAGCGCACGGTTCAGCGAACGCAGAATGAGACCGTCACGCGCGAGCTGCGGGAGGATGCGAGCACCTTCCAGAAGATGGAGACGGATGCGGACGCCGAGGTCGAGCGCAACGCCCGGCGGGAAGCCTTCAAAGAGCGAAGGCGAACCGAGGAACGCCAGCCTCGCCGCTCCCGCTCTCGGGACGGCCCGACGCCGGGGCGCTGAACGTGCCACGCATATTCAAATTGGAAAGGGTTGCAGCCTTGCAACCCTGCCTTTCTGGCGAAGAATGGGTGTGCAAGTGAAAAGCCAAATCGACGGCGGGCGCACAAGCGAAGCGCGGAGCCTCGGGAGACCGTCTATTTTGCTTGTAGCGCGCTGAGGGCAACGCCCTAAGCCAAGACGGCTTTGCAAATGGCCGGTCATTTGCGCGCGATCAAACGGCGCATACGTTTGCATGACGATGGGTTGGCTCGATGCCTTGCCAGTCGGCATATAGCCGGAGGGGATGCAACGGGGAGCGCGCAGCGGGCTCCCTTGCCAAGATTGCGGTGTAGTACACCGCACATC
>CAZBNG010000111.1:0-5718 GCA_964493095.1 uncultured Pseudobdellovibrionaceae bacterium | reverse complement strand
GGTTCAGACCGGAGTACAAACGTTCATGCCTGGTTTGGAGGTTTTCAAAAATGCGCCGTACGCGTTTCAGGCGTGAAAAGGCACGTTCTTGAAGCATTGATAGATGTGCTGAACGATGAAGCCCGGAGGCACAGAGGACCGCCCGTTTCGCAACACACAAAAACTGACAGAACGAGCGGAGGAAGTTTTCAGCCCTTCCAGATAACCTGAAAACCCCTACAGACCCGCTTCCGCCGCTCTTGCCTTCGCCGCATAGCGGTCGTAGGCATCCCATGCCGCTTCGGCGGGTGAGCCGTCGGCAGATTTTACAGGGCGGGAAACATGGTGGGTAATGCGCTCCTCCCCGGTTTCAGGATCCGCCGCCACATTGAAAAGATAGGTCGCCGGGATGACCGCGCCACTTTCAGAAACAATATTGTACGTACCAAAATAAGCCTGCGATCCGACGGAAGTTTCTTCACTCCCCATACTTTCAAAAACAACCTGCCGGGGACGGGTAGCGTCATCAGTAAAGTAAGCCCTGCGCGCCTGCGGCGTATTTACCCAGTCGGAGGCATTCACAGCCCGGAACGCCGCATCCGGGGCATAAAGCGCCAGCAGGTCTTCCAGCGCCTGCGCATTCACCGCATCACGCCAGTGCGCCATGATATCGGGAAACAAGAAAGGTGAACGGTCTTTTGCGTGTGTCGGTATTTCTGAAGTCATTACCCTTTCTACTCCCTGCCCGCGTTGATCACTTTGCTTTTTAAGGCTTAAACATATGCAGGCTGCAACGGCCCTCCAGAATCAGCATTCTGCCAGAAAGCTGTGCCTTCCTCCCCGTCATGGGGCCATAATTCATGGTGGGCAATTATTTCATTATCGTGGGTCGATGGGGACGTTTCAATAACAAAGCTAGCTTGTTGTTTTTCGCCGTTCTCGGCGGTGAAAACGCACTCCCCTTGATAGTTGTGACACCTTTGAGATGTTGGGGTGGCTTTAATTTCAGTAAATTCAACATGCCTGAAACGACCAGCGTTTTGTAAAAAACACTCTCTGATAGAAGTGCGCCCATGGACTTCACCATCGGCAAAGGCGCCTTTCAACGTTGCCTCTTTATCATAGCAATCAAGCAACTCCCGTACGCTTCCTTCTTTATACACTTCACCATTACCCAAGGTATCATCCATTGCCTTGCGGCCCAGCACATTAACGGCGTTAGCCCATCTCTTGAGGATAGGCGGATAATTCCCTTCCTCTATTGCAGCGTGTAGATAATATTCTGTTGGCTTTGCTAAATTTCCCATACGATTTTCTTATGTCCTTATTACCGTTTAAAGTTTTCATAAATACACTTTCCGTATTTTGCAAGCGGTTCTTGAAATTTATCACTTTTAGGTTATATCTAGCCCCATGACAGCAAAGAAAAAAACCGAAGAGTCTTCTTCCAACATTCCCGCCTTTTCCCCCCGCGAAATCGTATCCGAACTGGACCGTTTCATCATCGGCCAGAAAGACGCGAAGAAGGCCGTGGCGATCGCCCTGCGCAACCGCTGGCGGCGTATGCAGCTCGACCCCGAATTGCAGGAAGAGGTTTACCCCAAAAATATCCTGATGATCGGACCTACGGGCGTGGGCAAGACGGAAATCGCCCGCCGGCTGGCCAGACTGGCGCGCGCGCCGTTCATCAAGGTTGAGGCCACGAAATTCACCGAGGTCGGCTATGTCGGCAAGGACGTGGAGCAGATTATCCGCGACCTGACGGAATTTGCCATGCACATGACGCGCGAGAGCATGCGCAAAACCGTGATGGCGCAGGCGGAAGTCTACGCCGAAGAACGGGTTCTCGATGCGCTGGTGGGGGAAACCGCCGGGGAGGGCACACGCGCCAGTTTCCGCGAAAAATTGCGCAAGTGCGAGCTGAACGACCGCGAAATCGAAATCGACCTGATTGATAATTCCAACCCGATGGGAAGCATGATGGACATTCCCGGTATGCCCGGTGCGTCCATGGGCATGATCAATATGAACGATATTTTCGGCAAGGCCTTTGGCGAGCGCAAAAAACGCAGGAAAGTGCGGGTCGAGGAAAGCTACGACCTGTTAATGACCGAGGAATCCGACAAGCTTCTGGATGAGGAAAAAGTCACGGCGCAGGCGCTGGATCTTGTCCAGCAAAACGGCATTGTCTTTATTGACGAAATCGACAAGATCGCCGCGCGGCAGGACGCACGCGGCGGGGACGTTTCCCGCGAGGGCGTACAGCGCGACTTGCTACCGCTGATCGAAGGAACAACGGTATCGACGAAATACGGCACGGTGAAAACCGACCACATCCTGTTTATCGCCAGCGGCGCGTTCCATTACGCCAAGCCTTCGGACCTGCTGGCCGAGCTGCAAGGCCGCCTGCCCATCAGGGTGGAGCTGCGCGCCCTGACGGAAGAGGATTTCAAGGCCATCCTGCGCGATACGGAAGCCAGCCTGATTACCCAGTATGTCGCGCTGATCGGCACGGAAGGCGTGAAACTGACTTTCGAAGATGGGGCGATTGATGAAATTGCCCGCCTTGCCTTTGAAGTGAATGAGAATGTCGAAAATATCGGCGCGCGGCGGCTGCTCACCGTCATGGAACGGCTATTGGAAGAGCTGTCCTTCACCGCTTCGGACCGCGGCGGCGAAGAGGTTGTTATCACCGGGGAAGACGTACGCAAGAATGTAGGCGACCTTGTGAAGCAAGGCGACCTGAGCAAGTTTATTCTTTAGAGCTGCAGGTCCAGCTCAAACTGATTAAGGTCGGGAAGCTCCACGATTTTCGGGGTTTCTCCCGGCATGGCATATGCCCTGTACGTGCGGGCCACATCCGCCAGCGAAGCAAGAGTGGCTTCAAAGAAAACCCTTTTGCTGGAAGTGGGAAGCCAGCGGGCATTAGCATTATAAGCACGAATCTGCGCCACGGCATCGCCGACCCCTTCGCGGAGAGTAACGCGTACCCTGATTTTGTCTCCTTCGGCTATTTTACCACCATGGAACAGGTCCTGCATTTCCTGCGCCGGAATGGTTAATTTTACAAAAACCGGGAACATATCCTTGTTGTATGAAACTTCACCCAGCTTTAAGACCAAACTCCAAGTATCAGGATCGTGCACTGTTGGCGCAAAGGTACTCATCTCAGGCGATATTTCGAGCATAAAACTTTGCGGTGCCTTAAGACTGGCATCACGTCTTTTTAACCCTGAATCCACCAGCGATTGAAGATCCGACATGTAAATAAAGGAAAACGGGATTTCCCTGCGGCCGTCCTTGACAAGCAGGTCGTCAAAAGGGATTTTTGCGCCCCGACATCCTGCCAGAAACTGCTCCAGCAAGTTCAAATTATCCAAAAATTCCGGAGGCAGGATTATCTGTTGGTTACTGTTTGCCGCCGGAACAACTTTCCCGGTTTTCAGGAAAGCCTTAAACACGTCATATTGCGCACATTCGGGATTGGGGTGCCAGCCATCGTTTGTGACAGACCAGTGCGCACTGCGCTCTCCGTTTACCGACTCCCGCTTGTGAACAAGGGGGGTTTTACCTTCGCAGCAAGAACAATAAAAATCCCAGCGTGCGCGTTCTTCGTCGCTCCATCTGTTTACATCGCCGGCGCTAAAATGGCGTCTTTCCCTTGTGTTGGGTAACACAGCAAGCGCCACAACATCGGCAGGCGCAACTTCCGGCTTTACCGCCGCTGCAAATGTATTGTTCACTCTCTGTATTGAGGAAGACATTCTCAACCCTATTCCAAACCCGGCCAAAATCGTGGCTTTTTATAAGCCATTTATTGCATTATGTCAAAATAATTCCTGTAGTCTTCCGGGGCTTATTTTGCTTTCATGGGACTATGAAATTTCTTATCACGTTCCTGTATATATTTCTCCTGATTATCGGCGCCGCGCGGGCCACGGAAAGCCCGAAATTCCTGCTGCCGCTCGCCTGTACGCCGGAGAAAGACTGCTGGGTAGTCAAGTATATCGACGTGGACCCGGCGGCAGGCAGTGAACAGGATTTTACCTGTCATACTAAGACCAGCGACGACCATAAGGGCGTGGATTTCGCCATCCGCAGCCGCCGGGAAATGCGCGACGGTGTGGATGTGGTTGCCGCCATGGCGGGCAAGGTTACGCGCCTGCGCGACGGGGAGAGCGATTCTATCAAGACGGAGGAAGAGTTCCAGGCGGTGCGAGACGCCAAGCATGAATGCGGCAACGCCGTGCTGATCGATCACGGCGGCGGGCTTAACACGCTTTACTGCCACATGAAGGAAGGCTCCATCGTCGTGAAGGTCGATGACGAGGTTGCCGCCGGGCAGAAAATCGGGCAGGTCGGGCAATCAGGCTTTGCCGAGTTTCCGCACCTGCATTTCGGCATTATTCAGGGTAACGATGTGCTCGACCCGTTTACAGGAGAGCCGAGCAACGCCGGATGCGGCCTGTTTAAACAAAGCCTTTGGAAAGATGATCTCCTTTACGAGCCCGTCACGATCTTCCACGGCGGATTTGATGTGAACGTTCCGGATTTCGCCGCGATCAGGGACGGCCTTGCCAATCCCGATATGCTTCCGGGCACGGCACAAAACCTGATTTACTGGGCCGGGTTTTACCAGGCGGTAGCGGGGGACACTATCGACATGAAAATCATCATGCCGGACGGGCAGGTTTTCGTGCAGCGGCATATCACCGTGGCGCAAAACCGCAAACGCCCGTCCTTTTATTACACGGGCCGCAAGCTGAACGGCCACCGGCTGCCGCCGGGCACGTATACCGGGGAGACAACCTACACCAAGCCCGGCTTCCCGCCCAAAACGGTGACGCACAGCATTATTGTGAGATAATGTTTTTCGTCATTGCGAAGTCCGCAGGACTGAAGCAATCTAAGGGCACTGAACATCGTTACAGATTGCCGCGTCGGGCTAATGCCCTCCTCGCAATGACGTTCAATTTTAAGGCCTGACTTCTATCCCGGCCGCACTCATGGCCTGCTTGGCCTGCGCGATGGTATATTCACCGAAATGGAAGATAGAGGCGGCCAGCACCGCGCTGGCATGGCCTTCTTTAATGCCCTCCACAAGGTGATCCAGCGTTCCGACGCCGCCCGAGGCAATCACGGGAACGCTCACCGCATCGGCCACCGCGCGGGTCAGGGGGATGTTAAATCCCTGCCGCGTGCCGTCACGGTCCATGGAAGTAAGCAAAATCTCGCCCGCGCCAAATTCCGCCATTTTCAGGGCCCATTCCACCGCGTCGATGCCCGTAGGGTTGCGCCCGCCATGGGTAAAGATTTCAAACCCGCTTTCACAGGCCGCATTGTCGCTGGACTTGGCATCAATCGCCACCACGATGCACTGCGACCCGCAAGCATCCGAAGCCGCCTTGACGAAATCGGGGTTTTTCACCGCCGCCGAGTTGATGGAAACCTTGTCCGCACCCGCGTTTAAAAGATTGCGGATATCGGCAAGCTCGCGCACACCCCCGCCCACGGTCAGCGGCATAAAGACCTCATTGGCCGTGCGCTCCACCACGTCGATGATCGTGCCCCGGTTATCCGACGTGGCGGTGATATCAAGGAAACAAAGCTCATCCGCGCCCTGATTGTTATACAGCTTGGCCTGTTCCACCGGGTCGCCGGCGTCAATCAGGTCAACAAAGTTTACGCCCTTGACCACGCGGCCATTATTCACGTCCAGACAGGGGATGATGCGGGTTT
>CAZBNG010000110.1:0-5724 GCA_964493095.1 uncultured Pseudobdellovibrionaceae bacterium | reverse complement strand
CGGCACTGAAAAAAGTGCTGCAAAACGCTTTGACCCTGTTTGATTTTATCTGGGTGTCGCACACGGCGGGACGCAAATTCGAGACGCCGGAATCGCGCGCAGGCGTTATCAAGGCGCTGAAAAACGAAATCAGCGCGATCGCCGCCAAGGATGTGCAAAGCCATTACAATGCGCTGTTGCAAAACCGGGTGTCTGAAACATTCTTTAACCGTAACCGCCCCGGCGGCGGACACGGGACGGCGGAAGGCTGGAGGGGCGCTATCAAACCTCCGGCGATCAGGCCGCGACGCCCGGCTTTCCAGGCGGAAGAACTGTATCCGCGCATTCTGCTGGCCTGCATGCTCAACCATCCCTATATATATGGAGAGATCGAGGAAGCGCTGGGTCTGTTTGAAATAAAATCGCCGCGTCTTGCCATCCTCCGCGGGATGATTGTACGGGAGATGGAAGAATCGCCGGACCTTGACAAAGAGGGGCTTCGTAACCATCTCATGCAGAAGGGTTTTGCAAAAGAAATGGATGACATATTGAGCGAATCTGTTTATGTTCACGCAGCTTTCGCGCGTCCCGATTCGAATCAGGGGGATCTCATTGTTAAATGGCACGATGTCCTGAAAGCTTATCAGTCTCAGGGGCTGGCGCGTGAAATCAAGCTTGGATGGAAGCAGGCTTTCCTGTCATCCAACGAAGAAGAGGAAGAAAAGCTGCGGCATATGGTTTCGGGCAGCGTGACGGATGGATAACAATATTGCGTATGAACCATTGAAAAACGCTTGAAAGTTCTGACGGTAATACCATCTATTTGGGGGTGGATTGCTTGCGGGGCTTTGATTTTCTATCGGATTAGGATTTAATCAAACGGTTTGTAATGCTTAAGGATTTAAGGTGGTTAGAAACTTGGCTGTAAAAAATAAAAAAGGCGAAGAAGGAGCGGAATCGGCAACCAAGAAAGGTTCGCTGGCTGCTATTGTGAAAAAGCTCGTAAAGTCGGGCCGTGACAAAGGGTTTGTAACTCTGGATGAGTTTAACAAAATCCTGCCGGCCGAAGAATTTTCCTCAGAGCAAATCGAAGATGCAATGGCGACGTTGTCCGATATCGGCGTGCAAATCGTCGAGAGCGAGGATGATTTCACCGATGACAATGACAAAGAGGCTGCGGCTTCTTCCGATGATGCTGAAAGTGACGATGACAGCGACGACGATTCCGACAGCGATTACGAATCCGGAGGTAATATTTCCGACGACGATACCGGCCGTACGGATGACCCCGTTCGCATGTATCTTCGTGAAATGGGCGCTGTGGAACTGCTCTCCCGCGAGGGTGAAATTGCCATTGCCAAGCGTATCGAAGCGGGCAAAGAGCTGATGATCGGCGGCATTTGCGAATCGCCGCTGGCCATCGAATCCATTATTGCGTGGTATGAAGCTTTGCAAAAGGGTGACATTCTGCTGCGCGAGGTGATCGACCTTGACGCCACCTATACGGGCGTTCCGGAAGATGCGACGCAGGAAAAGGATGAGGACGAAGAGGAGGAAGCCGAAGACGAAGAGGATGATGAATCCTCCGAATCCTCTGAAAAATCCGAAGATTCCGACGGCGAGGATGAGGACGAGAGCTCTATGTCGCTGGCCGCCATGGAAGAGGAATTGCTGCCACAGGTGTTCGAGACATTTGGCAAGATCCAGAAGACGTATAAGAAAATGCAGAAGGTGCAGCAGGAGCGCCTTGACGAATTGCAAAAAGGCAAACAGCCCGCAGATGCGGTAAACAAAAAATACGACAAGCTCAAGGGTGACATGGTCGAGCTGATGAACGAGGTACGTTTGAACAACGCGCGTATCGACCAGTTGATTGAACGCCTGTACGGCATGAACCGGGAACTGGTCAGCCTTGAGGGCAAGTTGCTGCGCATTGCCACGGATTGCAAGGTTAAGCGTGAAGAGTTTCTTCAGGAATATTTTGGTCACGAACTTGATCCCAAGTGGGTTAACCGCGTGAAGAAGCTCAAGGGCAAGGGCTGGGAAAAGTTCACTGCCAACCATGCTACGGATATTAACGCTATCCGCGAGCAGATCGGCGCGATTTCCGATGAGGCGATGCTGCCCATTTCCGAATGGCGCCGCATTATCGGCACCGTGCAAAAGGGTGAGAAAGAAGCCGCCCGTGCCAAGAAGGAAATGGTAGAGGCGAACCTGCGTCTTGTGATTTCTATTGCCAAGAAATACACCAACCGCGGCCTGCAATTCCTAGACCTCATTCAGGAGGGGAATATCGGCCTGATGAAGGCGGTTGATAAATTCGAATACCGCCGCGGTTATAAATTCTCCACCTATGCGACATGGTGGATCAGGCAGGCGATTACCCGCTCTATCGCCGACCAGGCACGCACGATCCGTATTCCTGTGCATATGATAGAGACGATTAACAAGCTGGTGCGCACATCACGCCAGATGATGCACGAGATCGGCCGCGAACCCACGCCGGAAGAGCTGGCGGAGCGCTTGCATATGCCTTTAGATAAGGTCCGCAAGGTATTGAAAATCGCCAAGGAACCGGTTTCCCTTGAAACGCCGATCGGGGATGAGGAAGATTCCTCTCTCGGCGATTTCATCGAGGACAAAAACGCGATCCTTCCGGTGGACAGCGCTATTCACTCCAACCTGCGCGAAACGACGACGCGCGTGCTGGCCTCTCTCACGCCGCGCGAGGAACGCGTGCTGCGTATGCGTTTTGGTATCGGCATGAATACCGACCACACGCTGGAGGAAGTCGGGCAGCAGTTCAATGTGACGCGCGAGCGGATTCGCCAGATTGAGGCCAAGGCGCTGCGCAAGCTCAAGCACCCGAGCCGCAGTCGCAAGCTCCGCAGCTTCCTGGATACGTAACCAACATGAAGGGGGATAAGAAGTGCTGCGCGTCCCCCTGTGCACATAGTTTTCTGGCTGCGCTTGCGGCACTTATTATTGTTTTCCTACAGATGCTCACGATCATGCCGGATTTTAATCTCGGTGATTCCTTTGCTTATCTGAGCGTTGCCAAAAATCTTGCCGATACCGGCATTTTCACCGACGGCAATTATGCGGCGCAGGCCGCCGTGACGGGCGCGCAGGGGCAGGGGATGTTCTTTGCCCCGCTTTACCCAGCGTTACTGGCGCTGATTATGAAACTCGATCCGGGCTTTTACGCAGCCGCCGCCTGTCATCTTGCCAAAGGCGGAGCGGAATGCACACAGGGTTTTGGCGCGCTGGCCCTTGTGCACGGTGTTCTGGCGGCTCTTTCGGCCTATCTGGTATGGCTGGCGGCGTGGGTGATTTCAGGGCGGCGGCGGGTGGCGTGGCTGGCTATGGCTCTTTCGCTTATGGCCGAAGCCTATGCCTATTACACTGGGCAGATCATGACGGAAAACATTGTTTTCCCACTCTTTACCCTTACTACGCTTTTATTCGCGGTTGCCTATAAAAAGCGGCAGTCAAGATACTGGCTTTTGACGGGGCTGGCTTATGGCGCGCTGGCGCTGGCGCGGCCTTCCTTTGTGTATTTATTCTACGCCTCGGTTATGGTTTGCGTTGTGATACTGATCGGAACAAAACCTTTAAAACTGCATCGTAAAATGTTTTTCCTGCTGGCCCTGCTTACGGGCTATACCGCTGTTGCCGGGCCATGGGTGATCCGCAACGGCATGGAGCTGGGGCAATACGCCATATCAAAGGGGTATGCGTCTTATATCCTGGCGCAGCGCGTGGCGTATAACGCCATGACACCGGAGGAGTGGGAGGCTTCGTTCATCTACAGTCTGCCGGATTTCGGCGACAGTCTGGCGGAAGAAATCTTCCCGCCCGAGGATTATGAACGTCTTGATTACAGTAACCCTGAGGGTTTTTACGTGATGGGCAACGGCGCCTTTATGGAGGAGACAAAGAAGAAAGCGGGCGGAAAGCAGCATCACCTTGCTTACCTGATAAAGACGGAAATCCTGGGTAATATCGTGCAGCACGTAAAGGTTACTTTCTCTCTGGTGTGGCGCGGCATGTGGGTCAGCAAATACTGGGGGCTGGTGGCGATCCCGGTGTTTTTCGGGGTGTTTGTTCACGCCGCGCGGCACTGGCGGGAGGAACGCTGGAGCGCGTTTCTTCTCTTTTCCATGCCGCCGTGGTTCATGCTGGGGTTTCATGCCTTCACCAGCGTGAATGTGGTGCGCTACAACCTCATTCTTATTCCCTCTCTCGCGCTCGCCGTAGCCTTTACGCTGGCCGCCGTCTCGGATAAGATCAGGAAAAAACGGGGATAGCATTATGGCGCTCATCAATATTATCCAGCTCACCGCTTTTGCGTTTTTGCTTGCCTGCGGGCAGATTACCTTTAAAAAGACGGCTATGACCCTGCCGCCACTGGCCTCAAAAGAGGGGGCGGTGGCGCTGATGCTCTGCCCGTGGTTCTGGCTGGCGCTGATGCTCTACGGGGCGGCGACGCTGCTTTGGATCGGAATCCTGCAAAAGGTGCCGCTATCTTTGGCATACCCGTTTGTCGCGCTGGGTTTTATCATCGTGCCGCTGGCTTCCTGGGGGCTGTTCCGCGAACCTTTAAACTGGAGTTATGCGGGTGGCGTGGCGCTAATTATTGCAGGGCTGGGCCTTATTACCGTGATGGGTGGCGCGAAATAAATGACCGGGGCCAAGCCAAAAATCGCCGTCGTTATTCCCTGTTACAAGGTAAAGGCGCATATCGGGGCGCTGGTGGCTTCCATCCCTTCGGATGTGTGGCGAATTTACGCCGTTGACGATGCCTGCCCGGAGAAAAGCGGTGATTTCATCAAAAAGGTGAGCGAGGATAAACGCCTTAAGGTATTAAAACACGAGGTCAACAAGGGCGTGGGTGGTGCCGTGATGACCGGGTACAGGCAGGCGCTGAAGGACGGGGCGGATATCGTTGTGAAAATCGACGGCGACGGGCAGATGGACCCGGCGCTTATCCCGCATTTCACCGCGCCGATCATGGCCGGGGTGGCGGATTACACCAAGGGAAACAGATTCTACCGGGTGGAGGATGTGAAATCGATGCCCGCGCTGCGCTTGTTTGGCAACGCGGTTTTAAGTTTCATGACCAAGCTCTCCAGCGGATACTGGCAGAGCTTTGACCCGGCCAACGGTTATACGGCCATTCATGCCCGTGTGCTGGCGGCGCTGCCGCTGGAGAAAATCAATGAGCGTTATTTCTTTGAAAGTGACATGCTTTTCCGCCTTGGTACGCTGCGCGCCGTGGTAGGAGATATTCCGATGCGCGCGCATTATGGGGAGGAGGAGAGCAACCTTTCCATCGGTAAAATCATCCTGCCGTTCCTGTGCGGGCATTTGCGCAATTTTACCAAGCGGCTGTTTTACAATTATGTGCTGCGTGATTTTTCCGTGGCCTCGATCCAGCTTGTGCTCGGGCCGCTGTTACTCGTCTGGGGCGTACTGTTCGGGCTTGGCGCATGGGCGGAATCCGAAAGTACGGGCGTGGCGGCCAGCGCAGGCACCGTAATGCTCGCCGCGCTGCCCATCATCATCGGCATGCAGTTTATCCTCTCTTTCCTGCAATACGATATCCAGGCAACCCCGCGCGACGCCATTCACGGGAAGATTGGCATATAATGCTTGCTCCGCAGAGGGTTACTTGTTAATTGAGAACGTGTGGGCCAGTAGCTCAGTTGGTTAGAGCAGTCCGCTCATAACGGATTGGTCGCT
>CAZBNG010000109.1:5447-5761 GCA_964493095.1 uncultured Pseudobdellovibrionaceae bacterium | reverse complement strand
CAATAGGTTGTTTCCCATTTAAAAGACTAAAAACATCTTTTGGTCCATCATCAAAGAAAGGGCCAAATGTCCAATCGCGGCCGAGTTCGCTTTTTGCGAACTGATCGAAATATACCAGAACCAATCTGCTCAGGGTTAAAAACTTTTGGCGGTCGTCATCGATAGCCTTGAAAGCTGCCGTTAAATCGATATCGGATGAGTTCATTTTTATTACTCCTGAAAAAAATTGGAGTGACTATACCAACCTTTATGATTATGTCAACAAAAACTGCGATATTCATCGCAAAGCGACAAAGATAAAAAAGATTGCTATG
>CAZBNG010000109.1:0-5428 GCA_964493095.1 uncultured Pseudobdellovibrionaceae bacterium | reverse complement strand
TCTTCGGTCTCTTTTCTTTGGGCGTCATTCCGGCGAAAGCCGGAATCGATAGGAAGTTGATTAGATTGCCTGGATACCGGTTTTCACCGGGATGACATTGAAAAAAAACTTAACGTCCCTGGTTGTCCAAACTTTAAAACCTTCCCGCTTGCGCAGGCGGGAAGGTGAGGGTAGCCTTACAGAGTTGTTAATTCCTTTATTAGGCCTTTCATGAAACTATTTTCCCGCGCTGATCAGTCTTTTCTCGGTGTCTGGTGGTGGACGGTCGATCGCGGTATGCTGGCCGCAACGCTTATCCTCATGGTGATGGGCGTGATGCTGGTCACGACGGCCAGCCCGTCCGTCGCCCATACGATCGGGGTCGGCCAGTATCATTTCCTGGTGCGCCATGTTGTTTTTCTTATCCCTTCGCTGGTGTTGCTGATCGGTACTTCCATGCTTTCTCACCGCCAGATCAGGCGCATAGGCACGGTGCTGTTTATAGGCACGATGCTTGCCATGGTGGTCGTTTTGTTTGCCGGGTTCGAGGTGAAGGGCGCAAGGCGCTGGATACATGTTCTGGGTTTTTCCATCCAGCCCAGCGAGTTTGCCAAGCCGCTTTTCCTGCTGGTGGCGGCATGGCTGATGAGCCTGCAAAAAACGCAGACGAACTTTCCCGGTTACGTGGCCACGGCGGGGCTTTATTTTCTCGTTGTCGCACTTTTGCTTCTCCAGCCGGATTTCGGCATGACTTTTGTGCTTTCCTTTTCATGGGGGGTGCAGATTTTCCTTGCCGGCCTGCCTCTGCGCTTTGTTTTCGGTCTGATCGGCACGGCACTCATGGCGCTGGTTATTATCTATTTTTCCTTCAGCCACGTGCAAAGCCGTATCGATCGTTTTATCAATCCCGATGCGGGGGATAATTACCAGGTGGAGCGTTCCCTTGAGGCTTTTCAGAATGGAGGGCTTCTCGGTACCGGGCCGGGGCAGGGCACGGTCAAGCACAGCCTGCCCGACGCCCATGCCGATTTTATTTTCTCCGTCGCCGGGGAAGAACTGGGTGCCGGGTTTATACTCGTGCTGATCTCGATTTACGCTTTTATCGTGATGCGCGGTTTCAGCCGTCTTTTGGAACGAGAGGATTTTTTCGTCGTTCTTGCCGCGGGCGGGCTTCTGGCCATGCTGGGGCTGCAGGCCTTTGTGCATATGGGGTCGGCCCTGCACCTGCTGCCCGCCAAGGGGATGACGCTTCCTTTTATCAGCTATGGCGGGTCTTCGCTTTTGTCGGTGTCGCTGTCTATGGGTATGGTTCTGGCGCTGATGCGCCGTAAATCCAAAGGCGGTGTTTCCAAGGCCAGTCTTTCAGTTTAAAGTAGCAGGATAACGGGACAAGTATGGACGATTCAAAACTGATCATATTAAGTGCGGGCGGCACGGGCGGGCATATCATGCCGGCCCAGGCGCTGGGGCAGGACCTGCTTTCCCGCGGTTACCGTGTCGAGGTAATTATGGATTCCCGCGGGCAGAAATTCGCCCCGCTTTTTAAGAATATGCCTATCCATATCATTAAATCCGGCACTATGGGGCCGGGAATTTTCGGCAAGCTCAGCGGCGGCGGCAATCTGGGGCTGGGCATTTTAAAAGCTTTTAAGTTGCTGGGGGCTTTAAAGCCCGCCGTGGTCGTCGGGTTCGGCGGTTACCCTTCTTTTCCGGCTGTTTATGCGGCGCAGCGCCTTCATATCCCGACTATTTTGCACGAGCAAAACGCGATTATCGGCAAGGCCAATGCCATGCTGGCGCACAAGGCGGAGCGCATCGCCATTTCCCTGCCGCAGGTCTCCGGGCTGGACGCGGCCGATTACATCCGCACCGTCGTAACGGGCAATCCCGTGCGCCCGGAAATTGCCGAACTATACAACAGGCCTTATCCGATTCTCGATAATGCCGGGACCATGCGCATTCTTGTCATGGGCGGTTCATTGGGGGCGCAGGTCTTCAGCGATGTGGTGCCGCAAACCCTTGCCCGCCTGTCCGCGGAATACCGCGCGCGTCTTCATGTCGTCCAGCAATGCCGGGAGAATGATCTTGAAAAGGCGCGCAAAGCTTACGAAGACGCTTCTATTAAGGCGGAGCTGAGCACATTTCTCGAAGATGTCCCCGCGCAGCTTGAGGCCGCGCATCTGGTGATTTCCCGCTCCGGCGCCAGCACGGTGGCGGAGGTTGCCACCGCCGGGCGCCCGGCCATATTCGTGCCTTACCCGCATCATCAGGATCAGCAGCAAAAGATGAACGCCAACGCGATTGCCGATGTCGGCGGGGCGTGGGTGATGACGCAGGAGGGCTTTACGGTAGAAGCCCTACTTGCGCGGATGGAAACTTTTCTGCAAAATCCCGAGACATTGTTCCGCGCGGCGGAAAATGCCCGAAGCTGCGGGCGGCCCGATGCGGCGCGCAAGCTGGGAAATCTCGTGACCGCGCTGGCCAGCGGGTGGGATAAGAAGTAGAGATGTTGTAAAAAATACCGTCATTGCGAGGAGGCGAAGCCGACAAAGCAATCTGGTAAGGTATGCGGCTCTGGATTGCTTCAACCCTGCGGGTTTCGCAATGACGAACATATGACTGCTTACGAAGGGAAGGGTTATAAAATTATGAAAGCAATGCCACTGGACATCGGCGTCCTTCATTTTATCGGGATCGGCGGGATCGGCATGAGCGGTATCGCCGAAGTTCTTAATACGCTGGGCTATAGCGTTCAGGGCTCGGACCTTTCCGAAAATGCCAACGTCAAACGCCTGAAAGAGGCGGGGATCACTATTCATATCGGGCATGATGCCAAGAATCTGAAAGGCAAAGACGGCGCGATGCCTGCCGCCGTTGTTGTCTCTTCGGCGGTGAAATCCGATAACGTGGAACTTGTCGCCGCGCGCAAGGCAAAGCTTCCCATCGTGCGCCGCGCCGAAATGCTGGCCGAGCTCATGCGCCTGAAAAAGGCTGTGGCCATCGGCGGCACGCACGGCAAAACCACGACAACATCGATGATCGGTGAAATGCTGGAGGCGGCCAATCTTGACCCCACCGTCATCAATGGCGGCATTGTGAATTCCTACGGCACCAATACGCGGCTGGGCGAATCCGAATGGATGGTCGCCGAAGCGGATGAGAGCGACGGCACCTTCACCCGCCTTCCCGCCACCATCGCCGTGGTCACCAATATGGACCCGGAGCATATGGAGCATTACGGCAGTTTTGAAAACGTCAAGGCTGCCTACCGCCAGTTTATCCAGAATTTACCCTTTTACGGTTTTGCCGTTCTCTGTCTCGACCACCCGGAAGTGCAGGGTCTGATCCCTTCCGTGCAGGACCGCAAGATCATCACTTACGGGTTTTCACCCCAGGCCGATGTGCGGGCCGAAAATGTCCGCAGCGACGGAACGGGCAGCGTTTTTGATGTGACCTTCCCCGATGGCAGCGGCATGAAGGATGTTCACCTTTCCATGCTCGGGCGCCATAACGTCCAGAATTCTCTGGCTGCGCTGGCTATCGCTTACGAGCTTGAAGTGCCCCACGCCATCATGAAAAAGGCGCTTACCGGCTTTACCGGGGTGAAGCGCCGCTTCACCAAAACGGGCGAAGTGAACGGCGTGATGATCATCGATGATTACGCCCACCACCCTGTGGAAATTGAAACGGTTTTAAAAACCGCGCGCATGGCGGTGGCGGCGAAAAACGGACGCGTGATTACCGTGATGCAACCTCATAGATATTCCCGCCTTAGCGATCTGTTCGAAGGATTCTGCACCTGTTTCAACGATGCCGATACGGTGTTTATCGCCGATGTTTATGCGGCGGGCGAACCCCCGATCGAAGGGGCGGATAAAGCGCATCTGGTGGAGGGCATCGCCCGGCACGGTCACCGCGATGTGCGCGAATTGCCCTCGCGAGAAAAACTGGCCGCTCTGCTTTTTGATGCCGCCAAACCAAACGATATCATCGTTTGCATGGGCGCGGGCGATATCACCTATTGGGCTTATGCTCTGCCCGACGAACTCGCCGCGCTACAGAAAAAAGCCAAGGGGAATGCGGCCTAGAGCTTAAGCAGGTCCTTTGCTTCTGTCGCTAAAGCCTCGTACGGGGACTCTTGTCGGTGTGACCCTACTGTTGCTTGAATGGTTAGGTGCCGCGCGCCGCGCTTCTTCAAAAATACGCCGTATATCTGCTGCTCGTGCGAAAGCAGTATGCCCTGATTGTGGGGCTTTGCCTGTTATATCGCGTATTACTTGTTCCTGTTCGGCATCGTAGATTTCGTTAAAAAGAGCGCCCAATAATAAAAAACTCACAGGGGCAAAATCGAATTTTTTACCAAGTATATCCTCAATATCCGGCTTTGCTTGACTGAAACTGGTATAGGCTTTTCTGCCTGATATTTCAGCGATAGCATCCAATAAATGCTGTTTCGTAAGAGTCCGTCTTAGAATGAAATCTTTAAAGTCTTCGGTGGAAAGGAAGTACTGTTTTTTTATATCCTGCGGTACGTCTCTGCCAGATGACGATCCCCATAAAGGAGTTGTGTAGCTGAAGCCGTTGAATGTGTGTGGGTCAATATACAAAATCTCTGAAGGTATAGGGAAAAATAACCGTGAAATCTCTTCATCACCAATAAGTTCTGTAAATTTTTCTCTGCTTATACATCCGGAATGTCGTGTCCCCCCTCTCATTGATTTCCAATAAGGATCAACCTGGGTTTTCGGTGTGTATCCGTGTCCAATTTCTTGTTCTATTTTCTTTAAGATATTGTCTGCTTCGGTTTCACCATAGGCGTAGGATAGTTTGCCGTGCAGGCTTTTATGCGTATCCGTTATACGTTTTTTTGTTTCATCGTCAGTTAGACAAGCTAAGATTTTAAGGACATCGCGAGCGCGAAATGCATGATATCCTATCTTCCGGTTTAAATTTTCAGCGACTGTGTCGAATACTTTCGGGTTAACAGTAGCATAAGCCTCGTAGGCGGCCTTCATAGCCTCTTCAACTATATTATTGAGAGTAATTTGGCTTAGAGGTATATGCGTTTCTGGTGGCATGGGGCTTTATAGTGTTTCCATAAGTGCAAGTCAACAAACATTGACAAAATATGAATTTTTTCCTATAATCGCCTTTGTTCTATTTCAAAGGAGGAACGGCGGTGACCAAAGGATGGACGGAAGAGCGGCGCAAAAGACAGGCGGAGATCATCCGGCAAAACCGCCCGTGGGAAAAATCGACGGGCCCAAAGACGGAAGCGGGGAAAAAGCGGTCTTGTTTGAATGCTGTGAAGCATGGTAAACGTTCCCGCGCAAAGTTGAGAGCGCGTCAGCACACTGATCGTATGTGCGAGATGAACAAGATGTTTATAAAATACGCTCTTGCCATGGTGCAGGCGCTTGATGACAATGACCGGGTTACAAACGAACTG
>CAZBNG010000108.1:0-5865 GCA_964493095.1 uncultured Pseudobdellovibrionaceae bacterium | reverse complement strand
TAAAATCCTGATCGACATGCGCAAGCGTCTGATCTGGGAGCCACAAAAAAACCATACAGATATAGGTGAAGAACTGGAAACGCTCTTGGCCTACCCTGATATTTTTCAAAACGATCCGGTCGTTTTTTTGACCCTGCGCGCGGCCGCGTCACGGATATTTTATACGCCACCCTTTGCCGACACACGTGAAGAAACGGCAAAATCCCTAATTCCGCTGCTCTGGGACACCGCCCTGCGTATCGAAGACGGCAACCTGTCGCTTGCCGCGCGCGAGCTTCGGGAAAAACAAATGGCTCTGGAGGATATGTTGAGCAGCGAAGAAAACGCTCCTGAAGAGATCGCGCAGGCTATGCAGGAGCTGCGCGATGCCATGCGGAATTATATCGCAGAATTACAGCAAGAGTTGCAAAAACGTCTCTCACAATCAGGCATGCCGCTTATTATTTCCCCGGAGACGCTCTCTCATATTATCGACCCTCAGGGACTTGAGGATTTTCTCGACCAGATGGAACAGCAAATGTTGTCGGGGGATAAAAACGCCGTGCGGGAAATGCTTTCCAAGCTACAACAAATAGCAGACTCCATGGACCCTACACTCAGCCCGCCAATTCCTCCTGATATGCGCATGATGAGCGAAGGTCTCAGCAAGCTGCAGGAGTTGGTAGACAAACAAAAGGAACTTCTTAGCCAAACGACTATACAAGCTGAAAAACAGGAACAACAACAAATGAGCTCCAGTTCTCAGAAGGCCAGAGAACGGCAGGAATCTTTACGTTTCGATCTCGGTCAATTGATGCTTGATACAGGAGAATTACTGGAAAGTATTCCTGACTCCATGGGGCAAGCAGAGCAGGAAATGCGCGGCTCTTCCGAAGCGCTGGAGGAAGGCGCCCCTAAAGAATCGGCGAGGCATCAACAAGAAGCTCTTGAAAACCTGCAGGATGCCCAGGAACAGCTGGGACAGCAACTTACGGATCGCATGCGGCAAATGGCCGCAATGATTATAGGAAACGCCATGTTTGGCGGAGCAATGCCTCAATTCGACCCCTTGGGACGTCCTGTAAAAGAGGGCGACCAGCCGAACGGCTTATTCCCTGGAAAAAAAGTAAAAATACCCGACGAACAAGAGCGCCGGCGTGCCCATGAAATTTTAAACCTGCTGCGAGACAGAGCAGGAGACAGAAGCCGCCCGCCGGAGGAACTGGAATATTACCGCCGCCTGTTGAAACGATTCTGATATCCCCGGTTTAACGATCTACGCGGAACCCCAGTCTTACATCCTGCCCGCCCTTATGACGGCTCACATACGTTGAGCTGAATTCCGTCTCTCCTTCGGCAGGTAATTGATTGGCTACAGGTATGATAATCCAGTGAGCTATAATTTTTCCGTTATCATCACGCAATGATGCTTCGATATGCGGAACGTCCTTAGGTTCGCTTGTTAAATTCAACACTTTGCCTCTAACAACAATTTTTTCCCCCTTGGAATCAGCCGTATCGATTTTCGCCGTAATAGAATCAAACACCAGCCCCTGCCCCGGCACAGCCATTTCATAGCCAAACCAGCGGTAGAAACTCTGACTGGCCGGCCAGGCGTTTACAACACTGTCGTGTAACATCAAAAGCCCACCGCCCATAAGGAAGAAGACAACGATAGCAGCCAGATAACCGGCAATGCGCCCTGATTTTCTTCCCTTGTTCTCACCAGAGGAACTTTCTTCATCAGGCGAAACGGGACTCTCACCCGGAATGATGCCTTCGGGGATAGAATCGTGTTCCCCTGCTTCTCCTTCAGGCATATGGTCGTCAATGCCTTCATCCTCATGCACGACAGAAGATTCGTTTATTTCCTCAGATATTTCAGGCATCTCTTCCGGTTCTGGCCCTTCCGTTTCCTCTTGAACCTTGGCCAGCATAGCGCCGAACGATCCTGCGCCCTCATCTTGCTCTCCCGTCTCTTCCGGTATTTTTTCCTGCGAACTTTCTTGCACTGCTTCGGAGGCAGTATCCTGCGGCTTCTGAAACCACACCTCTCCGCAAGCAGAACATTTCACACGCTTGCCTTCTTCTCCCAGCACCTGGTCGGGCAAAACAAACCGTGAATCGCATTTGGGACAAGTTAAAATCATTAGTCGCTATATCTTTCCTTTAAGAGCGTCATTTAGTATTTATAAGGCACTACCCATCGGCCCGCAATACAAGGATCATGGAATGCACAAATCAACACTTATGTTTTTATCGGTACTGTTATTAAGCGCCTCCGCAGCATTCGCGCAAGAGGGGCAAAGCGGCTGTTCTGTTGAAAATCGTTCCTGCGTTCTGGAAATGCTGGAGAAAACCGCCGGTGAAATCGACAAACAGGCATGGCAAGATCAGACTTGGCGTGAACTGGCGAAAACCTATGCCGCCGATGGGCAACTGGACAAAGCCGTATCATTTATTTCCAAAATCAAAACCCCGGACACACAGGCCATGACTATTCGCGGCATCGGCATGGCTGCGGCGGACAATAATTTGAAACAGGAAGAATATAGTGCGCTATTCACCAAATTACGGGAACAGGCCGAAACTATAAAGCATCCCCCCTCCTATGCGATCGCCCTGACCTATATTGCCATGGCGCAGGCTTTCGCCGGTGACGACGAAGGGGCGTGGGCCACGGCAGCAGACATGGAAAATGACGCCCTCCGCCATAAAGCCTATGGAGAAACGGCGGAAATACAGGCAGAAAAAGGACATACTGCAGCTGCTATGAAAAGTATCTCCATGATTGACAGTACAGCCTATCGCAATAAATCCTATACCATCGTTACCAAGATCCTGGCCGATAAAAAACTGCTGGCACCCGCTCTTGCTGCGGCAGAAAAAATTGATAATCCATATAAGAAAGCAGAAGCCCTTCAATATGTTCTTGATGTGCAAAAGCCCCGGGAGAAATAGATGATCCGTTTCGAACATGTCGGTTTACGTTACGGCATCGGCCCTGAAGTTCTCAGCGATATTAATTTCAAGCTGGAACCCGGCTCCTTTCACTTTCTTTCCGGCCCCAGCGGCGCGGGCAAAAGCTCTCTCCTCTCCCTGATGTTCCTCGGCCGCCACCCAACGCGCGGACTTGTTACGATGTTTGGCCATAACATCAGCGATCTTTCCCGTCGCGAACTCGCTCCCCTGCGCCAACGGATCGGTGTTGTGTTTCAGGAATTCCGCCTGCTACCTAACCTTTCCACCTTCGACAACGTGGCGCTTCCCCTGCGTATTTTAGGGCGCCCGGAAAAAGAAATAAAAAACAACGTCAACGAACTTCTGGAATGGGTTGGGCTGGGTGAACATAAACAAACCCTGCCCCAGACCATGTCGGGCGGACAGCAACAGCGGGTTGCCATTGCCCGCGCTGTTGTCGCACGCCCCCGCCTGCTGCTTGCTGACGAACCGACCGGAAATCTGGATGATGAGATCGGTTTCCGCCTCATGAATCTTTTTGAACAGCTAAACCGCATGGGCACGACGATTGTCATTGCAACACACAGCCAGCAGATCATGGACAAGTTCAATCACCCGCGCCTCGTACTCGGTAACGGACATCTTGCTGTAGAAAATTCGCAAGGCTGGTTTGAAAAAACCGTGGGGAGCGTATTCTGATGTTCCGGCAAAAAAAAGACAGAAAGCTCGGCGTAGCCGAGGGCAAACGCCGTTATGACCTTCCGCTGAACAAAAGCGAGGGAACAGATTTCCTTATTCTGTTGGTTATACTTATGACATTTCTGGCTACCGCCGCCTTAAGCGGCTCTTTCGCTTTAAGCGCTATGGGAGAAAGATGGTCTTCCGGACTGGAGAATAAGGCGACCATTGAAATACCCGCAGAAACAGCCAGTGAAAAATTAAGAACATATGAAAAAATAAGAGAGTTAACGGAAAAAGCAGAGAAAACACTTCAAACTCATAAAGCTATAAAATCGGCGAAAATGCTGGATGAGCAGGATATTCAGAAACTCATTTCACCTTGGCTTGGAGATGGCGCGGCATTGGAAGATATCCCCCTGCCCGGCCTGATTGGTGTCGAGTTTAAAAAAGATATGGATCCTGAAGAGGACTTGGCCGATATAAAAGCAAAGCTGCAAAAAATCGCCCCTGACATTAGAATTGACCGCCATGAAAGCTGG
Source organism: uncultured Pseudobdellovibrionaceae bacterium (assembly GCA_964493095.1). Lineage (GTDB taxonomy): Bacteria > Pseudomonadota > Alphaproteobacteria > Micavibrionales > Micavibrionaceae > CAYXSX01. The sequence goes on along the minus strand of CAZBNG010000108.1, from coordinate 1,705 downwards.
CTCGGCGATATCCTGCGCTTTACGGGCGCTTTACAATTCGCTGCCGCCATGATCGTGATAATTATCAGCATTACAACCGTAATCGCCATAGCTGGCGCCATCCGTTCACGCATCGCAGTACACAAAGCCGATGTGGAGTTGCTGCACCTCATGGGGGCCAGCGACGAATATATCACCCGACAATTCCAGCGCCACGCTTTTATCCTGACCTTGCGCGGCAGCATTATCGGCGTGGGAACCGGGGCTTTATTCATTACTCTTCTGGGACTGCTCTCCGCACGCGCTGAATCCGTGCTGATTCCACATTTTGAACTCACTACCATACAAACCGGGATCCTCGCCGCACTGCCCTTGATCACCTGCATTATCGGAACGCTGACCGCACGCTTTACAGTATTGCGGTCCCTGTCGCAAATGCCGTAGAAAAGAAACAGCATGCAACTAACCAGGTTTTAATGAAAAATTTAAAAAAACCACTTCTTTTTCTCGCACTTCTGCTCGCCACCTGGCTGGCAGGTTTTGCGTGGTACGCAGAAACGGCGTTGATGGAAACGCCCGTTTCACCGGATCAGACAACCGACGCCATTATTGTGCTTACAGGCGGTCAGAACCGGATTACAACCGGGCTGGAACTGCTTAAAAGTGGAGCGGCACCAAAACTGCTTATCAGCGGCGTTCATAAAAACTATACACCTGCCCATATTCTCAACCAGTGGGAGGGCGACCCGGCTATTGCCGAATGTTGTATAACGCTGGACTATAAAGCGACAACAACGACAGGAAACGCGCAGGAAACCCGAAAATGGGTGAAAGAGAACCATATAACTTCCGCCCGGATCGTGACCTCTAAATACCACATGCGCCGGGCACTGATGGAACTGCAGGCGGAAAATCCGGAGCTTGTCCTTTATCCCTACCCAGTCATGGAGGGCGATATCGGAAAAAAGGACCTGTATTTCTGGGAGGTAACTTTAAGCGAATATCACAAAACGATATGGCGTCGCATGGTCCTGACGCTACAACATCTTAAGCAGAGTCTGTCATGAAAACATACTGGCTGCGCTCAGCGGTGTTTAATACCGTGTTTTTTTTATTCAATCTAGCCATCTGCATTCTCTATCTCCCCGGCCTGCTGCTTCCTAATTCCGCGTTTTTAAAAATGGTTGATTTTTATCTGTATGCCATCGCGTTCTTTGAACGGCGAATATTAGATTTAAATTTTGAAGTACGCGGAACGCAGCACATATCTGCTGACGGGTCTTTACTTATCGCCGCGAAACACTTTTCGACTTACGAAACCTTCAAGCTGCGCCTCATCCTTAAAAACCCTGCAATCATCCTGAAAAAGGAACTGCTTCGTATTCCCCTTTGGGGCATGTACCTCATGAAAACTGACCCGATAGCGATCGATCGCAGCACCCCAAAAACAGCGTTAAGCTCGATTACAAGCGGAGCGCAGGAAATAGCGATGCAAGCTCGCCCCCTCGTTATTTTCCCGCAAGGAACACGCGTGCGGATTGATGACACGCCACAAGAAAAGCCCTATAAAAACGGGATAGCCCGCATACAGGAAAAAACGGGGTTGCCGGTTATTCCCATGGCCACAAACAGTGGTTATTTCTGGCCACGCCATTCATGGCTTAAACGCCCCGGAACCGTTGTGTTTGAGTTTCTTCCGCCTATCCCTGCGGGACTTGAAGGTCGG
>CAZBNG010000107.1:0-6068 GCA_964493095.1 uncultured Pseudobdellovibrionaceae bacterium | reverse complement strand
GGAATTTAAAATGTTCTATTTATGTTCTTATAGCTGGCCGGCTACGGTACGGCAAAACAGATTGAGGCGATCCCTGCACGCACGAGGATCATATGCCGAGTTCCTGTCTTTGACCGAACCACAAACAAGAGCATGGGCTCATGCTCCCCTTTTTAAGGGGAAGAAGAATAGAAGGAAGAAGGAAGAAAGAAGAAAGAAGAGGACAGAGAGAAGAAGGAAGGCAATATAGAATATTTAGTTATTATACGTATCCGCACCCGCGCTGGCGTGGCGGGTTTCGCCGGCGGCGGGGGCGATGTTGGGGAAGTCCAGCTCGATATTCTGCATGGCGTTTTCGATCGGTCCTTCGCATCCCTTGGCGTTAAAGATACCGATGATAAAGCTGCGCCGTTGCTCGGCGATGTCCTGAACGCCTTCGGCCTCATCGCTGCTGGCGTCGTTTACTTCGGTGGCGAGCAGACCCGCCGCAGCCAGCCCCAGCCCCCCTGTGGCCGTGCCCACCAGCAGGCCGCCGACCGCGCCCACGGCGTTGATACCGTGGTTTTCCAGTTCTTTCGTGTCCTGAATGTCTTGTGTTACCGAGATGATGTCGCGCATCAGGATGGCTTCGCGCGACAACGCGCCGCAGCCCAGCTCCAGGTCGCCCTGGCGGCTGACTTCCAGCTCGCGCACCAGTCCCTCATCCGCAGAGGCGGCAACGGGAAGGCTAAAGAGAAAGGCGCCGCAGGAAAGCAGGCAAAGGAAGCGATTCATGACACGCATTATAAGACATTTCGCCCTGTGAACAAAGCGCCCTATATCTGTGTTTGTATCTTGCTGTGGAGAAAACCGCCGTTATAGTGAGGGACGCATGAAAAAACATATAGAGACAGAGCGGATCATACTGCGTGAATGGAAAGACGAGGACCGCGCGCCTTTTGCCGTCATGAACGGCGATCCCGTCATCATGGAATACCTGCCGCGCCTGCTGGACGAGGAGGCGAGCAACCACCTTGTCGATCGTTTCCAGGAGCATTTCAAAAAATACGGCTATGGCCCTTATGTCGCGGAACGCAAGGAAGACGGCTCGTTTATGGGGTTTGTCGGTTTGCGCCATGTGGAGTTTAAGGCCCCGTTTACCCCGGCGGTGGAGATCGCGTGGCGGCTGGATTACGAATGCTGGGGGCATGGGTATGCCAGCGAGGCGGCCTGCGGCGTGCTGGGGCACGCGTTTACAAAACTGGACCTTAAGGAAATCGTATCCTTCACCGTGCACGATAATACGCGCGCCATCGGTGTCATGGAAAAGATCGGCATGAATCAGGTGGAAGGCGGCGAATTCGATTACCCCGGTATGCGCAAGCAGCATCCGCTCGGGCATTTTGTTCTCTATCATATAGGCAAGGATGATCCGCGCTCTTGCCCGGCGTGATGAAACACGGTATTGTTGGTATGTAGTTTGCCGTTTCCGGCAGGCGGCCATTTTCCAAGAGAGTGCATCATGCCTTTCAGATCTTTAAAATACGCTTTGTTTGCCATGCCGTTGCTTCTTGTCGGTTGTGACGGGTGGGAGGCTGTGCGTACCAGCAACGTATTTCCTTACGGTAACCAGCGCACGGCGGGCTCCGCGATTATGTATGTGCGTGCCAAGCTTGCCCCGCCACAGGAGCTTAAGATCGTTCCGGTGAAACGCGATTATGCTCCCAGGGTCTCCGAAGACCTTGAGAAAATTTTTGAAAAGAAACAGCGTAAGTAAGTTTTCTCTTATTTTTTTATGGACGTCCTAGAAGGAAGAATTTTTTTCTTTCTGATCCTGGGCGGCGCTTCGTTCTATGGCGCGGGACCAAAGGTGTTCAAAGCGTTGCCGTTCTGCTGTGCTGGCCGCCGGGCTGTCGAGAACGATAATGGTTTCTCCTCCCCAGAGTTGAAGCGCTACCTTTTGCCCATACAGGAACGTGGTCATGGAAGCCTGCCTTGCGGCGCCGGGCATCCAGCGCTGGAATTCTTCATTCCCCCAGAAGGGCTGGAGGTCTTCCCCGCAAAGGGTGCGTTCGCGCACCCCCTGTTCCCGCAGGAGTTCCATCTGGTTTTGCAGGCGCTGCGATGGTGCGTTGTCGTTCAGTGGCCTTTGGCCGCGAACAATAAGAACCTCGCTTTGCTCTTCCGATACGGTCTGGATAATGTCATCGAATAAACGTTCGATCGCTCCGTCCCCGTATAGTATGTCGACCTGGTCCCGCCGTTTGCGAAGACCGTTGTCGCCCATAAACTCTACATTCCCCGCTTCAAAAGCCGTGCGGATGGCGCGCAGTGATTCCGCCTTGATATCGGAATGGCCTTTTTCAAAATTATTGATTGCCGTTTTGGACAAACCGCATGCATCGGCGAGATCCTGCTGGGTCCAGCCCAGAAGGCCCCGTGCGGCGCGGCATTGCTCGATTGTAATCATGCGTCTCTTTCCCACCCGTCGGTTGATATTCGATCCTACGGCCCCGGGGATAAAAGTCAAGCGGGATTGAATTAAGTGTGCCGCTGTGTGCTGTTTCAATCGTGGCCGGTTTATGTTTTTAAAAGAGGATGAGGGGAAAACTAGGCGCGCTAAAAGTTAATCGTGTGGCCATTTTTTGCCGCAGGCGCTACAATAAACATTAGTGGTTTTTAGATTTCTCTTTTTCCGGCGGGGTTTTTTTGTCTTTAGGAATTGTTATCTGGGTCATGCTATCGGGAACGCTGCTGCTGTTCCTGGGGTGGACACTCGTGATTCTGATGCGCCAGAAACGGGCATGGAAGGAATTCGCAAAAAAACACAATCTGCGTTACAAGGTTTCCGGCCTGATGTTGTCGCCGGAAGTAACGGGGGTTATCGACGGTTACAGTATCGCCCTGTTCACGGGCGAGCACGGAGATAATCAGTCGCGCACAACTCGTAAAATGAGCGCCGTTGAGATCGTGCTGCATAATAAAATGCCTGTTGCCGGTGCGGTGGGCAGCGGCAATATGGTTTCCTTGATCCAAAAGATGAATTACGGGCAGGAATACAGGCCAAAAGTGAAGGGGTGGGACAAAGAGCACATCATTCTTTCCGAAAACGCCCGGTTTATGAAGGCATATCTGAACAAAGACAGGCTCGGCGCTTTGCTTAAGCTCATGAAAATGAAGAATGCCTGGGTCATTTTTATTTTCACGACCCGGGATACGCTGCTTCGTATAGATACCCCCGACGCGCTAAGCGATCTGGAGAAGATCGAAAACACTGTGCAAAGGCTTATTAAAACGGCGAAACTGCTTGAGCTTGAGAAAAGCGAAAGTAAAAAATTGATGGAAGAGGCAAGCGCCGAAAAAGCGGCACGCGCCATTAAGCTGGATGATACGTCAGATACGCCTCTTTTTGAGCTGGAAGACGACGAGGCCCCGGCGGAGAAAAGCTAGGCTGCGAAGCCTTCGATGAAGAAGGCAAAGGGGGCGAGCGCTTTATCCTCAAATGCGGCGTCCTCCTGCGCGAGGTTGAAAACGCATAAAACTTCTTTTCCTTCATGGCTGCGGCGAAAGGCCAGGACGTTTTCCCCGGTATTAAAAAACGCGATACTACCGTGGATGAGCGGGGTCTGCGTTTTACGCCAGTTCAGGAAACGCCGGGTAAAATTCAGCGGCGATTCCGGGTCCTGCTCCTGCGCCTCTGCATTGAGCGGTATGTGCGTAGCGGGGGTAGGCAGCCAGCCGTTTTTCACCGGTGCGCCGTTCCACGGCATCGGGGTGCGGCAACCGTCGCGTCCCTGCCATGCGGGCCAGAGATTTTTACCCCACGGGTCCTGCAGTTCCTCCCGCTTTAATTTGGCTTCCGGCAGGCCGAGTTCCTCCCCCTGATAAAGAAACGCCGTGCCGTAAAGGCAGCCCAGAAGGGCGATGAGCATTTTTGAGAATTGCGGGTTGTGATCGAAACCGTCGCTTTCACTTCCCTTGGAAGGAAGCCAGCGCGAAGCGGCGCGCACGACGTCGTGGTTGGAAAAGGCCCAGCTGGGCCAGCTTTTTCCGGGCAGGCTCAGGAATGTTTCGATCGGCTTGCGGATCAGACCGGCGGTAAGCGTTTTGGTCGTGCCCGCCATCATATGGGTGTTATAGGCGGTGTGCAGGCGGTTATTGCCTTCCGTGTATTCATGCGCGCGGGCGTAAGGATGATCGTCGCCGATTTCCCCCACGCTCATCGCGCCGTATTCATTGAGCAGCGCGCGCAGGCGAGAAATAAATTCAAGGTTTTCAGGGCGGGATTTATCATAGATATGCGCCTGCGCGGAGTAGGGATCGTTGCCTTCAAACTGCGTGGCGGCGCCCAGCTCATCCGGGCGGGGCGGGTTATCGCGCAGCTCGGGGTCGTGGAACAGGAAATTGATCACGTCCAGCCGGAAACCGTCTACCCCGCGCTCCAGCCAGAAGCGGCAGATATCAAGCGCCTCCTTTTGTACTTCCGGATTGTGGTAATTCAGATCCGGCTGCTCGGGCAGGAAGTTGTGCAGGTAATATTGTCCGTAGCGTTCGTCCCATTCCCATGCGCTGCCGCCAAATACAGACACCCAGTTGTTCGGCGGCAATGGTCTTTGTGATTTTCCTTCTAACTGCGTTGCTTCGTCGCTTATGTAGCGATTTCTACACGGCGCTCCTTGCGCCTTGTTAGATGAAAAATCACTTTGACCATTGTGAGCAGCATTTTCCTTCCCTAAGCGGGAGAATGCCTTTTTCCCGTCCGCCCGGACATACCAGTCTTTTTTCGCCGGGTCGTTAAACCACGGGTGCTCGTTGGAGGTATGGGACAGCACAAGGTCGATGATGATTTTCAGGTCAAGTTTGTGAGCCTTTTCCAGCAGTGCGTCGAAATCCGCCAGCGCACCGAAAAGCGGGTCGACATCCCGGTAATCCGATACGTCATATCCGAAATCCTTCATCGGCGATTTAAAGAACGGGGAAATCCATATCCCGTCCACACCCAGCGCGGCGATGTAATCGAGTTTTTCACAAATGCCGCGCAGATCGCCCGTGCCGCTTCCATTCGTGTCCAGAAAGCTGCGCGGGTACACCTGGTAAATCACCGCGCCGCGCCACCATTCGGATGACTCGATAACCGGATGACTGGAGGACTGGATATCAGACTTTGGCATGAAAGGAACTGAGCATTTTAATAACGGTTTGGCATTCTTCCTGCCATTCGTGAGTTGTCCGCGTATCCAGATATTCAAGATCAAGGCAGTATTGCAGCCACATATGCACTTCCGTAGCTGAACCCTGTGCGATAAGCAGGAAGCGTTTGAACTCGGTTTTGGATGACTTTTGCTTAACAAATCCCTCCGCTATATTGGCGCAGACGGATTTGCTGGAGCGCCGTATCTGGTCCGCCAGGGAATATTGCTCGATTTTTGGAAAGGACAGGCTTGCTTTATGAATCTTCAGAGACAGCTCATATGCCTTTTTCCAGACTTCCAGATCGGAATATTCCTTAACTGGCATCTCCAGTCATCCAGTCCTCAATTCATCTAGTCCTCTGATGAGCCCACTGTCATCTTCACGATTTTATCCGGGTTGGCCGGGGGTTCGCCTCTGGCGAGGCCGTCTACAAATTCCATGCCGGAGGTCACCTGTCCCCAGATCGTGTACTGGCCGTCCAGGAAGCTGCAGTCTTCAAAGCAGATGAAGAATTGCGAATTGGCGCTGTCCGGGCGGGAGGAGCGGGCCATGCCCACTGTGCCGCGGCCGAAGGTTTCGGTTTCGCTGAATTCGGCGGGAACATCCGGATATTCTGAGCCGCCCGTGCCCGTGCCGGTCGGGTCGCCCGTTTGCGCCATGAAGCCGTCAATCACGCGGTGGAAGACGATGCCGTTATAGAAGCCTTCGTTGGTCAGTGTTTTAATGCGCTCGACATGCTTGGGAGCGATCTCGGGCTTGAGTTCAATGACGACGGGGCCGCCTGTTGATAGTTCCATGACGACAGTCTCGGCTGCGTCTGCGTTTTGTGTGGCTGCTGTACCCATAATGAAAATACTCCCCAATAGTAAAAGGCTGCGTTTAAACATGAATAATTCCTCAAATGATAAAGGTTAGGC
>CAZBNG010000106.1:0-6346 GCA_964493095.1 uncultured Pseudobdellovibrionaceae bacterium | reverse complement strand
TGCTTGGATCGTTAACAGGCCGGATTGCGTCATCACTTTGCCTTACCGGGTTCGAGGTATGACATAAGCGTATAAGAGGGGCGTAATTATTTCAATATAAAAGGATAAATGACATGGAAACCATACCTGAAGGGTTTGTGTGGTGGATTACCGCCGTTGAAATTCCGGTGATCAGTGCGCTGTTCTGGCTGGTCTGGCGCGGCAGGCGCGAAAGCGATGCGGCGGTGGACCACCTGCATACTCTGCTCGATCAGAGATGCTCGCAACTACGCGACGCGCTGAGCGCTTTTAAGCTCGAAGTTGCCAAGACCTATGCATCGCGCACCGATATGCGGGCGCTGGAATCCCGCCTTGTCGAGCATTTGCTGCGTATTGAATCCAAGCTGGATAAAACCGCGCTGCAGGCGGCGGAGATGTCCGGTTACAAGAACAAATCTTAGTAAATTTCATCGTCATTGCGAGGAGGCCTTTAAGGCCGACGTGGCAATCTCTAAAAGATTGCTTCGCCTTCGGCTCGCAATGACATTGCAGAAAAAGGAAAACATCATGAAAAAACCGACGCTGATTGCGCTGGGCTCCTCCGGGGAGACCCAGCAAAAAGACATGGAGGAATTTTACAACCAGATCGAGATTGACGTTCTTGCCCGTACGTTGTGGGGTGAGGCGCGCGGGGAGGGCACGGCCGGGATGCACGCCATTGCGTCCGTGGTCCTGAACCGTGTCCGTGTGGCTGAACGGCACGGCGGATACTGGTGGGGCGGCAATATCGTGCAGGTCTGCCAAAAGCCATACCAGTTCAGTTGCTGGAACCGCTCCGATCCTAATTTCAGGAAATTGCAGGCGATCGGCGAGGAGGATTTGTACTTCGCCACGGCTTTGCGTCTGGCCCGCCGCGCGGTGGCCGGAGTGCTGGAAGATGTCACGAACGGCGCCACGCATTACCACGCCGCCGGGGTTGCGCCGTTCTGGGCCAAGAGCGAGAAACCCTGTGCCGTGATCGGCAGCCACATTTTTTATGCGCTGGAGGAGGTTTAAATGATACCCGCATTACTGACAAAAATCGGTCTGCCGATCCTTACCAATATACTCGCGGAGGCGCTGGGCGCGATTGACAACCCCGTGACGAAAACGGCGTCGAAAGTGCTGCAACAGGTGGATGGTGAAATCGCCAGCGGTCATATAACGCAGCAACAGGTGAATGAGGCGCACCGTCATGCGGAAAAAATGGCGGAGATTGCGCTTAAAGAGCAGGAGATACAGCTGACGCAGATCAATGAATCCCTGCGCAATGAAATCGCTTCGCAGGATTTATACGTGCGGCGCATGCGCCCGACCTTCGGTTACCTTCTGGCCATTACATGGGCGGCGCAGATGCTGGGCCTTGCCTATGTGATTGCCTTTGAAACCGACAAGGCGGGGGTGGTACTTAACGCCATGAGCGGCCTGAGCGCCATCTGGGCGGTCGGCCTCTCCGTGCTGGGAGTTTATGTGTATAAACGCAGCGAAGAGAAGAAAATCGGGCGATAGGCACTTTTTTACCCTGAAAATAGGCTGTATTCTTCCCCGGATATCAAACCGGAGGAAAAAATGAAAGAAGTGCAAGAGGTCGTGGAAGAGGCTGAGAACGCCGCCGTTAAAAAGGCGAGGGATCTTGCCGAAATGGCGCAGTATTTCTTCAGCATGGAGGCCTCGGGCGGGATATTGCTGGTCATTGCCGCCACGCTGGCGCTCATCGTCGCCAATTCGCCGCTTTACGCTTTTTACGATCATCTCCTGAACCAGGTGCACTTTCATATCGGTTTCGACACGCTGGACACCAAAAATAATTTCCAGCTCAATAAATCCCTGTTGCACTGGATCAATGACGGTTTTATGGCGCTGTTCTTTTTCCTTGTCGGCCTTGAAATCAAACGGGAGGTCAAGGAGGGGGAGCTCGCCTACCGTTCGCGGGCGCTTCTGCCCGCACTCGCCGCTGTGGGAGGGATGGTCGTTCCGGCGCTTGTTTACTACTACCTGAACATGGATACGCCGGAAAACATCTCCGGCTGGGCCATTCCGGCGGCTACCGATATCGCCTTCGCGCTGGGCGTGCTCAGCCTACTGGGGACGAAGGCCCCGGTGCGCCTGAAAATCCTGCTCACCGCCATTGCCGTGATCGACGACCTTGGCGCTATTATTGTTATCGCTCTTTTTTACACCAGCGATCTTGCCATCGGGTCTTTTTATTACGCGGCGGCGGCGCTGATCGGTTTGTTTATTTTGAACCGGCGCGGCGTTTCCAGCATTACGCCTTACGCGCTTCTGGGATTCATCCTTTGGGTTGCCGTTTTGAAATCCGGCGTGCATGCGACGCTGGCGGGCGTGGCTACGGCGTTTTTTATTCCCATGACTTGTAAACACGACCCCAATCATTCGCCGTGCAAGCATCTTGAGCATGCCCTGCACCCCTGGGTGTCTTTCGGTATTTTGCCGCTTTTCGCTTTCGCCAATGCCGGGGTGCCGTTTAAGGGGATCGGCCTTGAATCCCTGCAGGACCCGTTGACGCTGGGCATTATCGGCGGCCTTGTGGTCGGCAAGCAGCTCGGCGTTTTCACCATGCTCTGGCTGGCCGTGAAAACCAAACTTTCGCCCATGCCAAGCGGGGTGACATGGCCTCAGCTTTACGCCGTTTCCGTGCTGTGCGGGATCGGCTTTACCATGTCGCTGTTTATCGGCGGGCTGGCATTCGCAGGGGTCGATCAGCAGGCTTCCATTCGTCTTGGTGTGCTGGTGGGCTCGGTGATATCGGCCACGGTCGGCTTCCTGCTGCTGTACTTTTTACCGCAGAAAGCGCCGGATCAGAAAAGCTAAAGGTTTAGAGCAGGACGGGAAACGCTGTGTGCTGTCCCGGTGTGCCGGGTTGTGCTCCGGCCTCTATTTCAGGCTGTTCAAACAGTTTTTCCAGCATAAAGTCAACAATCGCCTCGTTGACCGTGGGATCATCGCTGAAAATCCGGTTTTTGGCGAGATCGTGCAGTCCGTTCCTTGTGCTGGCGCTCAGGCCTTCTGCGGCAGTTTCTCTGAAAATGGTGCCGAGGTTCTGAGAGGTAAAAAGCACGTTAGCCGCTACAGGACCATTGCTGGCGACACTGGGCATAAGCGTTTCTATTGCCTGCGCGATGTTTGGCGCTAAAATTTGACGGCTGACAGGTATGAGGCGCAGTGCAGTTACCTGTGTGGAGAGCCGCCTTCTTATGAAGCTTACAAGCGTTTGCCAGTCATCTCCCAAAACATCAACGCTTGCCGTTTTTTTATCCCTGTCCGCAGTGAGCGTTATGCCCCGTACCGCAGAACTAAGATCCGGGTTGGGAACAACAATGATGGTCTTGTTGTCGGTCGGCGTAACCTGCATATGCCTGATACGCAAGGTAGGGGCGGTTTGAACGGGCAAGCCTGCCGCAGCGCCTCTAAAATCCGGGGTAAATGTGTCCAAAGCAACGTCCTTAAAGCGCTGGTGAGGTTTAAATTCAGAGCATGAATACGATCATGTGCGAACCCCGAAATCAAGCATTATTATAAAAAATACTGCTTTTGGACAGGGGAAGAATTTCATCCCCGGCCAGATAGAAAAGTCGTTTTGAATAGCGTATCCTTGGCTTTGCGCGATTCGCGCAAGAAGGAGATTATTCATGGCAAAAGCGCCCCGTAAAATTAATGGTTCAATTGTCGATATGACGGGCGACGGTGTCTGGCCGCATATGTCCCGTGAAATCCGGGAAGAGCTTATTGCGCCTTTCTTCGATGTTGACTGGAAGGTGCATGATATTTCCCTGCAGGCACGCGATACAACCAATGACGGTGCGCTGGAAGCGGCGCTTGATGATCTTAAAGCGCACAAGGCAGCCATCAAGGGGCCGACCATTACGCCCACGAAGGAAGAAACGAAAAAATTCGGTCTTTCCAAACAATGGGGTTCGCCCAACGGTATTATCCGCCGCGCGATTAACGGCGCGGCGATTTTGCGCAATACGATTGAAATTAACGGCATCGATAAATTCGCCCCGCAGATGCGGGACGTCACGATTGCCCGTCAGGCCGTGGGCGGTATTTACGGCGCGCCCAATGTCGCCATTCCCGGCAAAGGGACTGTTAAAGTCGTCTATGAAGGCGAGGATGGAACGTCCGAGACTCTGGTAGAGGGCCGCGCGGTTGATGCCGGCGTGATGATGCTGACGACCGAAACCGACCATTCGATCCGTGATTACGCCAGCGCTGTATTTGCTATGGCCCTAGCGCAAAAACAATCGGTGATTTTTGCCGGAAAAGACACGATCAGCCCCGTTTATGATGGCCGTTTCATCGATATATTTAACGAGATTTTCAAAAAGGATTTTGCCGACCGGTTTAAAAAGGCGGGTTTGAGTTTCAGCGGCAAGGTCGAGCTGATTGACGCGGTTGTCTCCAAAATCCCCCAGGGCAAGATGAACAACATGATGATTGCCCTTAAAAATTATGACGGCGATGTCGTCTCCGATCAGGTAGCGGGGGAGCATAAATCTCTGGGCCTCATGGATTCCACGCTGGTCAGCGCCGACGGTATCCTGCTGGCCGATCCGCCGCACGGCACCGCGCCGGATCTGGAACCCGCGTGGCATGAAAAACAGATACTGCTGGCCAATCCGACGGCGCATATTTTCGCCTATGCCGAGGCGATCCGCCATAAGGCCGATATTAATGGTCAGGCCGAAGAGGCCGCTCTGGCTCAGGCTCTTAAAGCCGCCGTTGTGAAAACAATCGAGGCGGGGCTGAAAACCGGTGCCCTGACCGGCGACCTCGCCCCCGATAAAAGCAAGGCGATTACCGGGCAGCAATTTATCGCCAATGTGCGTGATATGTTTGCTGGCGCGTAATTTTTTTTGACATAACTTCAAGTTCTTGATATCTTTTTCTATATTCTGAAAATAGGAAAAAGTTTGCTAACCCACACGTTTACATCTCGATCAGCACAGGAAACAGAAGGTTTTGCAAAAAAGCTGGGCTTTTTTGTGCAAAATCTGTATGAAAATCGGCACTGTCTTCAGCCTGATCCGGGGACAGAGCATCAAGTTATGATTGTTGCCGTCGAGGGAGAGCCCGGCGCCGGAAAAACGGAAATTTCAAAGCAGCTTGTATTAAAGAATGTTGGCGGGGAAGGTTCCGATGATTCTTCTTATGCGCTGCGTTTTGAGGGCTCGAATGATGGCGCTCACCCCGAGCGTATTGTGATGGTTTGGCAGAATTTTTGGTCGCCAGAGACACAGCAGCAAAACCGTATCATGGATTGTCAGTTAACAGGACCATACAGACGGCAAAATGATGGTCTTCCCAATATACCCATTGCCCCGCGCCAGTATTCCGGAATTGAAATATTGGAGCATCCTTTTGATATCCCCGAAGAAAAAAGGGCGCTTACAACTACGTTAGATATCCAGCAAGATGGCAGCCGTCTTATTACCGTTTGTTTACACGATCCAAACGAAAAGGTTCAAGCTTCCTGGGACGACTTTGTGCGTGACATAAGCTAGAACTAAACGTCTGCTAACGGTCAGCGTTGTTCTTGTTTTACCAAGGCGCAGGCGGAGTAAAGGGCGGGAGGTGCGGGCCGCCGGGCCTGCTCGCTACCGCCAGCGGGGGCAGTTGCAGTATGCCCCTGATATCCGGGATTGTGCCGCTCTCCAGCAGGTTTAGGCGTTCGCGCAACATGGCGGCCTTTTCCCTGTGCGCATCGGAAAAGGTCTGCGGAATATCGGCGGTCTGTGCCTGCAGCGCTTCGACCTGATCCGTGGATATGCCGCTGTTCCTTACGTTGCGTTTAACCATGGTTAAAGCCCCGGAAAGGGAGTTTCCCACGATATCCATAAAATAGGCGGCGAAGCGCAGGATTTCGATCTGTTGTTGCCCGGGGGTTTGGGCGTTTCCTATGGCGTTGATGTGATCGTCGAATACGGACATTGAACTTCCCCTGATAAAATTGTCCTTAGGGTAAAGCTACGCGCGAAAGGTTAACGAATTATTAACGAATTATTAACGGCGGATCTGTGATGCCGGTAAAACTTGCATATTCTTTTATGTTATGGCAAATTACCGTATTTTTAACATATGTAAAAAATACGGCAGGTAAGAATTGGTTGTGAAATTTGGTCCCGCAGATAGTCAGGAAGAATTCGAGGAGCGGAAGGAATATTGCAGGCGGCTGGCATCCGAAGCCATTGTGAGCGCGCGCCAAAGTATGGATGACCCTTACTGGGGCAGCATTTCTTTGTTAAAGGTTTTTGACCGTGCACTGGCTATTAACTCTGATGACAACTTCCCAAATCCAGATCAAAGG
>CAZBNG010000105.1:0-6388 GCA_964493095.1 uncultured Pseudobdellovibrionaceae bacterium | reverse complement strand
ACGCCGTTATGAAACTTGACCTGTCCGGAGCGCCGGCGCTCATGTTCCGCAACGCCTCCCATGGGGAACTGAACATGATCTACCGCAGGCCCGATGGCAATGTAGGCTGGGTGGACCCGGCAGGCAACGGTGAAAAAGCCTAAAGTCTTTTCCACATTTTTAACTTCTCTCCTTAAAAACAGTCCCGCTTCCTCAAACGGGGCTGTTTTCATATCAAAAACAACCGGAACATTTTTCACCATCTGCACATTAGATTGCACTGCCGCATCGTTTATACTGGACGCCCCGTTTTTTTAAATGTACAAGGCTGGCAAAAGTCTCGTTTCTCTAGAGTTTGTGTGGGGAGAAAATGAAGGATTTTGATAAAGATATTCATATAAACCTTATCCTGCCTCGTGTAAAAGCGATGAGCGGCAAGCAGGTCCTGCAAATTCTGGCCCGGGAAACGGCTAAGTATCTGCATACCACGCCGCAATCGCTCATGATGCACATCAATAAAAATAACGGCCTGACGGAATCAGGTATCGGTGGCGGAGTTGCCATGCCTCATATACAGATTCGCCGTGCAGACAGGCCTTTTACCGTGCTGGCACGCCTGGAAAAACCCATTACATTCAATGCCCCGGACAATATGCCCGTTGATATTGCATGCCTGCTGATTTCTCCTAAAGCCGACGGCCCGCTTCATCTGCGCCGCCTGGCGCGCCTGTCCCGAACTTTCAGCAATAACGAAATTTGTGAAAAGATCCGGCATGCGGACCGTATCGAAGCTATCCGCGCCGCCGTGTCAGGAACAGAAGGCTGGATGATCGCCGCTTAATAAACTGATTAATGAAGAGCCGTAGCGTGCAGATCATTATCGGCAACGGCGCCCAGCGCCCGGTCCATGTCTTCCATAACCGAAAGCGGAATGCCGTTTGCCGCATGCACGGCATACGCCTTTTTTCCTTCAATCACGACGGGACGGATATACGCTATGTCATGCATGCCAAAACTAAGAAAATCTTGGGGTGTCAGGTTTAACAATACTTCGCGGGTGGTATCTGTTTTGTCTCTCATAAGGCCCTCTCGGTAGAAATCATACTATAGAATTTATGAACAAAAGCTAAACGCTTTCGCAGGGAATTAAACTTATTCAGGTTTTTTCCTGCCCGGCTTCTTTTCCGCCTCATCCGTCTCAACATCTATAGCCTGCATAACGCCTGCCTTACCTGGCGAGGATTGGATTTCAATTTTTACGGACTGGGATTCCGGGGGAATGCGTTCCATATCGATATGAAGAAGCCCGTTATCAAGATGCGCTCCCTTCACTTCTATGCCTTCGGCAAGGTAAAATTCACGCTGGAACTGACGGGCGGCAATGCCACGGTGAAGATAAAGGCGTTCGGTATCGTCTTCCTGTTTGCCGCGTACGCTAAGCTGGTTATGGCTGACCTGTATATCGAGGTCGTCCATGGAAAAACCGGCCACGGCCAGCGTAATGCGCAAGCCGAAATCGCCAATCTGCTCTACGTTATAAGGGGGGTAACCGCCGTTGGAAGATTTTCTCAAGCGCTCGACCGTTTCCTCGAAATGGTCGAACCCCAGAAACAGGGGGCTGTCAAAAAGCGTTAAGCGTGTCGTCATTATGCCTCCTCATCATGAGCGAGTTAATTTTTTTAAAATGAGCATGCCCGCCAGGCGGCGCAAACTTCACATTAACATATAGAATTATAGCATAAAAATTTCAAGAAAACTTGAAATATGTAACCTTATGCCGCCTTCGTTTTAGCCGTCTTCTTGATAAATAACCGGTCACAATACCCGCAGCGCACCTCGTTTTGACCATCAAAAGAATACCATACTTTGGGGTGTCCCAGTGCGCCGCCCCCGCCATCGCAGGAAACTTCGTCAGCATCGTTATCGACCATGATTGTTTCGGGGGCTTTTGCACTCATTTATTCCGGCTCCTTTATCTTTACCAATTCTTTATAAAATAGCGGTTATAACTGTCCATAGGAAATAAAAAACGGCAAGGCCGAAATCATGAATACGATTACTTTCACAGACAATAAAGCCGCCCAGGGACAGGAAAACACATATCTCTCCATCACGGTTGATGTGGCCCGCGTATTGGAAAGCTGGCACTGCTCACTGTTCAGCTTTGAATGGCTGGCACCCGATGGCACCATTAAATCATTTGCGGATATGCCGGAAAAGGAACAGGCAAAACGCCGCGCGGTTGAAGAACTGCTTTCAAAAGGTGTCCCTATCTCCAAACCTGTTCTGGGCATCGGCATTCAGGACAACGTGGAAATTGGCGCAGGAAGAGCGGAATTCCTCACTCTGGCTGCCAAAGGGCTAACCGAAATTCCGGTGCACATCCCTAAATCCAATGAAAAAGATTTCAAAGCGTTTCTCGCTAAGGTAGACTAGGCTTTATGAAACGCCTTTCACAGCGCCGCGGACAGCGCGGCAGCGCTCTCATATATATTCTTGTTGCAGTGGCTCTTTTGGCCGCGCTTTCCTACGCCATCACCCAGAGCAGTCGGGGAAATCTTTCTCACCTCACAGACGAGAAAGCCCGCCTGCTAGCCAGCGAAATCATCGAATACGCCAATGTCGTTACTTCCGCCACGGCGCAATTGCGCCTGCGCGCCGGAAGCGACTCTCTACTGTGCTACGACGATGATAACTGGGGCGCTAACGATTACGATCACGCAGGATGCAGCAACACGCAAAACCGGATTTTCAGCCTCGACGGTGGCGGCGTTACCTGGGCCAACGCCCCGGCGGAAGCAATGGACACAACCGCAACGCCGGACAATTTATGGCATTTCTATGCCGATAACGAGGTGGAAAACGTTGGCTCGACCTGCGGCGCGGCGTCATGCGCCGACCTTTTGATGGTTACGGATGAATTAAACCTGGATGTATGCATCAAGCTTAACGAACTTCTGGGCGTTGATAACCCGTCTGGCGCGCCGCCCGTAGACAGCGCCATCGGCACCACCCGTTTCATCGGCGCTTACGGTTATGCGGAAACGATCGGTGATGAATCCGGCGGGGAAGCCCTGATCGGCAAGAAAGCCGCCTGCTTCCAAAAAACGGATAATCCGGCGAAATATACATTTTATAAGGTATTGATTTCGCGTTAAAACTACCCGATTTTACGCCACTTCGGCCCGTCGGGCGTATCCTCGATTTCGATGCCCTGCGCGGCAAGATCATCGCGAATTTCATCAGCGCGGGCGAAATTTTTCTCGGCCTTGGCTTTTGTACGCTCGGCCAGCAAAGCCTCAACATCTGCATTATCGCCTTCACCGGAGGCATAACCCAGCCACTGAGCAGCATCACCCCGCAAAATTCCGATTATCCTGCCACATGCCAGTAACCGGCCTTTAAGCGCCGGAGAATTTTCCTGTTTCAAAAGTGCATTCATTTCCGCGAATGCCTGCGGCGTATTCAAATCATCGCAAAGCGCATTGATAACGCCTTCGGGTATTTCCGCCGCCTCATCGATCTGTATATTCTCCATCTGGTGCAGGCGCTGGTAAAATCTATCGAGCATTTTCCTGTTTTGCGCGACCTTGTCGATGCTCCAGTCCAGCGGCTGGCGGTAATGGGCGGAGAGCAATGTCAGGCGCAGCGCTTCCCCTGGAAATTCTTCAATCAAATCATGCACCAGCAGAAAATTGCCCAGTGATTTGGACATTTTCTCACCCTCGACGGTAACAAATCCGTTATGCATCCAGTATTTGGCAAAGGCGCTTAAATCATCTTCGTGGCCGGAAGCGCAGCAGCTTTGCGCGATTTCGTTTTCATGGTGCGGGAATTTCAGATCCGCACCGCCGCCATGAATGTCGAAAGGCAGGCCGAGATGTTTCGCGCTCATGGCACTACATTCGATATGCCAACCCGGACGCCCGCGGCCCCATGGGGAATCCCATCCGGGCTGATCTTCGCTTGAGGGCTTCCACAGCACGAAATCGGCAGGGTCTTTTTTATACGGCGCCACGTCCACCCGCGCACCGGCGATCTGTTCATCGCGGCTGCGACCCGAAAGCCCGCCATATTTTTTAAAAGACGGAACATTGAACAGCACATGCCCTTCCGCTTCATAGGCATGGCCGCGTTCAATAAGCTGTTCAATCTGGGCAATCATCTCACCGATATGCTCCGTCGCGCGCGGCTGCACATCGGGAAGCGCCACCCCCAACGCCGCCATATCCTCGTTATAAATGCGGGTGAATTTTTCCGTGATGGCTTCGATCGGCTCACCCGTTTCTTTCGACGCCACCATGATTTTGTCTTCCACATCCGTAATGTTGGAGGCATAAGTGACTTTCGGATAAAGCTGACGTAAAACACGGGCAAGCAGGTCAAAGACCACGGCCATACGCGCATTGCCGATATGCGCATAGTTATAAACCGTCGGACCGCAAGCATAAACCCGGATATGGGCGGGATCGAGAGGAACAAACTCCTCTTTCCGGCGGGTCAGACTGTTGTAAACGTGCAGTTTCGGCATATTTATTACTCTTCAGGGTCGTTTTTTACTGGAAAATACGGGAAATTCCCTGTAAGACCAAGCCCTAAATATTGAAATCGGACGATTATGACTGCAGAACTCGTGACAAAGAAAGCAATTGAGCAGCAAAACCGCCCTTCAAGGGAAGAGGCGGAGAAAGCTGTCGAGACGCTGCTGCGCTGGATCGGAGAAGACCCGGAACGCGAAGGCCTGCTGGAAACGCCCAAGCGCGTGGTCAAGGCCTATGAAGAGTTTTTTGCCGGCTACGGCATGAACGCCGAAGACGAACTGACCAAAACTTTCGAAGATATCGAGAATTTCGACGACATGGTTATCGTCAAAGATATCGATTTTACATCCCATTGCGAACATCACATGGTGCCGATCATCGGTAAGGCGCATGTCGCTTACTGGCCTGACGCCAAGGTGGTGGGTATCAGCAAGCTGGCAAGAGTCGTCGATATATTTGCTCGCCGCCTCGTTTCACAGGAAAACATGACAAAAGCGATCGTGGACTCAATCACACGCGCCCTTAACCCCAGAGGCGTAGCCGTCATGATTGAGGCCAATCACCAGTGCATGTCAACGCGCGGCGTCAACAAGGGCGATTCCGCAACCGTCACCACCACGTTTTCCGGTATTTTCAAACAAGACCAGCACCAGCAGCGCCGCTTTCTGGATCTCGTCACATATAAACGCTAATCCATCTTTAAGTCGCAGCAACTGTTTCCGCCGACACCACCTCTATACCGCGAATATGCGGCGAGGTCTGCACGGCGTTAAGCAACCGTTCCTTTGAGAAAGGTTTTTTCAGGAAGTTGCGGGCACCGCCTCTCGTCGCGCCCAGGATATTTTCTTTTACGGTGTCGACGCTAAGCATGACAGCGAACGCCTGTGGATCGACCGCCCTGATGGCCTGTAACGTATGATGTCCGTTAATGCCGGGCAGGTGTATATCGATAAACACCACATCAGGGGCGTGCTCGATATAACTGGCTATACCTTCCTCGCCCGTCTTGCATAAAAGCATATCGTAATCCTTGCTCAGAATATTGGCCGCATAGGAACCTGTAAAACGATCGTCCTCAATTACCAAAACCAATGGATATTCACGGCGGTTTCGGCGGGCTACAATACTGGAAACACGGCTTTTATCGCCTATTTTTTCGTAGGCTTCCGCTAATTTTGCGCTCAGCATTTTCTGATCGGCCAGTTTCTGATAGGCATAAATCTCATTCTTAAGGCGGCCACAACCGGCATATTCAGCGCCCTCATTTTGGGCAAGCTCGCCAAAAGACTTCTCAAGAAGACCGCGCTGGCTCTCCTCCGCGACATGCCCCAGGAAAATGACGTCGCTATCTGTAAACAAATAAACATTGCCGTTCTCTACAGCGCTTACCAGCGGCAGGAGTTTTTCAGCAAAGGCCTCGCTTCTGGCATAATCCTGTGCCATATGATCGGCTATGGCTGCATAATCGCCTTGTAAATCTTCCTGCGTATGCGCTTTAGGAAAGGAAAAAGAGCCGATAATCCAGCCTTCGGAATTGTTTTTGAGATCGTCGATAAGCGCTAGAAAGTGGTGCTCAGCACTTGTCTTTATAATAGTCATAATTTTTGCCCCAAACTCATTATTATTATTTACATAATAAATTATGCTTGAGATCCCTTAACAAGCGGTGTAAAAACCATTAAATTTTCGACAAATGCAATCTATCTGAAAGCCTTGGAATGCCTTACAAATCCTTACTTTCCCCAGAAATCAGGGCTTTTATCACCGAGCATGAAAAAAATAATTTACAGGAACTGGCCTTAAAAAAGCCGCCTAATCCAGACTGGCCTTACATTCTTATGCTCGACCAGATCAAGGCCAGGCAAAAG
>CAZBNG010000104.1:0-6671 GCA_964493095.1 uncultured Pseudobdellovibrionaceae bacterium | reverse complement strand
AACAGGGTGAGCCGACAAGAAGCCAGAACGATCATAAATCGATTTTTAAGCCTGCTGACGTGGTGTGACGACCAGTATGCCGTTGTGCAGGAGGGATGGTCAGGAAACCCTGTCCCCGTACCCGCACCTAAGCGGAATTTGGCATTTGCCACAGCGCATCATTGGATATTCGACCGTAAACTACCGGATGAAGATGGACGGAAGGCGCTTGCCATATACAGAGAAGGCCGAAATGCCGAACAAAATTTTCTGATTAGTTTTGCCGTGTTGTCTTATTATAAAATTATTGAAATAAAATATAGGGGCCGATCCGAGACGCGGACATGGTTCAGGGATAGTTACACGGCCATCAGGGACAAAATCGATCCCGATGTTATCAAGAGATTTGAAACCTACTGCGGTAGCAAACCTGTAGAGAATTACCTGTATGATGCGTGTAGATCGGCAGTCGCCCATGCTAACAAGCCCGAGACCACTGACCCGGATGAATTTGAAGAATTGAACAGGCTTCATAATGTTGCCTATATTTTGCGCCGCCTTGCCCGATACTTTATCAAGAACGAGCTTGGCCTATCCAACCACTATTTTGACGGGAGCTAGCTGATGGAAGCGGCGAAATCTGTAACAGACGAAAAAGCTGATGAATTGTTATTTTCCGAAGCACAGGAAGGTATTGAAAAAACTGCGCTGAACTTGCCGGACGGTCGCCCAAGACATTGTTGTAGAAATGCGTTCCGCAGAATAAAGCAGGCTTGGCGTCTAAGGTCGATTGATCCTGAAATGGCGGTGTTTAGCGCAATGACAGCAGAGGAAGAAGCCGCATCTGCCGTGATAGCCGCCTTAAAAGAAAAAGGATATTCTGGCGCTGACGCATTAAACGCTTGGTCCCATCCCCACAAAGTGGGTGTAATCCACATGGCTCATGCCGTAGGCCGCCTGCTTCACGAGTGCGGTATGGACAATATCAGATTAAATATTCAGCCTGAAACTGCCCGGATAGACGCTTACATTACCAACCTTGAAAGATACAGCGGCCCGGAGGACATATACGCTACGCTGGACGAGCCGTTAAACTGGTCCGTAAACCTGTCTGAAAAAGAAGAAGATCGAGAGCAGGTGTCACCTGTTGATTTCTCCAGCCAGCTTCAAGACATTGCAAGCGACCGCAACATGGAAGGCTTCATTCAGTTTATCCGTCAAAGAGCCAACGAACGAAACACAGTATTGTACGCCGGAGATGATGGTATTCCACACGTTAATGTACAGGACACTTATTTTGAAAGCCGCTTGAGAGATATAGCGATCTTAGTAGGTCTTACGATAACCATACTTCAAGCTGAAACGCCCCAGAGCATCGCAGAACAGGCGCTACAAGCATATATTAAGGCTTTGGGAAAGCTGGTTCGGCGTGGTGTCATTGACAAGAAAGGCACACCTATTCCCGAGGGCGACAAAAAGTAGGCCAGTTATTTTCAGCCAGAAATTTTCTACCGGCAGCAGATAAAATTTTGCGCACCGGGTGTTGGGGGTCCCCGGGGGGTGGATTGGAAACCGAAATGATCTTGAATAATGCTTTGTTTTCAGGGTTCAACCGTGTATGATTGCCCCTGATTGATAATGAACAAAAGTCCTTCAAGCTCGTATAATCAGGGGCAAATTTGGGGGTAAGGGCAAAATCGAATTGGTGGTTTCCTTGTTAGCTCAAGAGTTTATCCGCTCAATTCGATAGAGGTCCGTCCATATCTTTTCCATTCTTAATTTGCGAAACGGTGTTATAGTGAACAATGCCCATTCGCATCCCAAACGACCTGCCGGCCCGTGAAACCCTTCGTAAAGAGCATGTGTTCTTTATGGACGAAGACCGCGCGAACACGCAGGACATCCGCCCCCTGGAAATCGCCATCCTCAACCTGATGCCCGACAAAATACGCACGGAAACACAACTCTTGCGCACGCTAAGCTATACGCCTTTGCAGCTCAACATCACGCTGGTGCGCACAGGCACATATGAAGGTAAAAACACTGCAAAAGATCATCTCGTTGCTTTTTACAAAACCTTCGAGAAAATCAGAAACCAGCGCTTTGACGCATTGATCGTTACCGGCGCGCCCGTGGAAACCATGCCTTATGAAGATGTTCGGTATTGGCCGGAATTACAGGAGGTTTTCGAATGGTCGCGCGGCCATATTTATTCCTCTTTCTTTATATGCTGGGGAGCGCAGGCGGCGCTTCACCATTTTCACGGCGTGCCCAAACATGAAACCCCGGCGAAACAGTTCGGCATTTACGTTCATGGGACGGATGCGCCTCGTCACCCGCTTCTGCGCGGCTTTGACGATTTTTTCCATGTTCCCGTCTCCCGCCATACGGAAGTCAGAACAGCGGATATCGTAAAGCGCCCCTCCCTGACGATCCTCGCTTCCTCCCCCGATACCGGGCCGTGTATTTTACATGAAGAGGACGGCAACCGCGTTTACATGTTTAACCACCTGGAATACGACCCCGGCAATTTGCGTGACGAATATGAACGCGATGTGAAAGCCGGACTGCCTATCAACCTCCCGGCCAATTATTTTCGCGACGATAACCCTGTAAACCCGCCAATTGTAATGTGGCGTTCCCACCGCAATCTGCTTTTCGCAAACTGGATTAACATGGTCTACCAGGGCACACCTTATAACCTTTCAGAGCTTCCGGGATAAGCTAAAAAACTTAATTGACAAAACCAGCCCAAGGAATTAGACAATAACCCCTGTTACCGGGCATTCCTCGATAGCTCAGCGGTAGAGCAGTTGACTGTTAATCAATTGGTCCCAGGTTCGAATCCTGGTCGAGGAGCCATTCTTTCCTTAGCATTTCGTCGTTTTCAAGATGGTGTTTTCTCAACCATCCAAATGATCGAAAATAAGCTTAAATAATATAAAGTTTGACAGAAGACATGAGACCTGTCACTAATGCACCCAGTTTGATAAATGCTCTCTCAACGGAGAACAGAGCTTACAGAAGAAAAGCAGTCTTTCTTAGGGCTGCGTGAAGATCAAAACCTCACTTTTTTCCGCAAAGTTCACATTTACAAGTTTATGCCCCCGATTATGGGGCTGGTTCCTGTACATGGTGTGCAGGAATAACTTTGCCGGAATATTTTATAGATAAGAAAGAATTAGAATGAAAAATTTTGAAGGCTTCGGCCTATCTCCCACGCTGAACAAATCGCTCGCGCATATGAAATACACAATGCCCACCCCTATTCAGGCGCAAGCTATTCCGCTGGCACTTAAAGGACATGACATTATGGGCACAGCGCAAACCGGCACAGGAAAGACAGCAGCGTTTAGTATTCCCCTTGTAGAAGCCATTCTGCGCTCACCGCGAGGAAACGCGCTGGTTTTAACGCCGACCCGCGAACTCGCCAAACAGGTTTTAGACGTTATACATCAGTTGTTGGGTCCTCACAGCACAATCAAAACCGCCTTTATTATTGGCGGCGAGTCCATGGGCAAACAGTTAAAACAATTAAGAGATAAACCCCGCATTATCGTCGGCACCCCCGGACGCATTAACGACCATCTGCAACGGGGCTCCTTGATGCTGAATGAAACCGGATTTTTGGTTCTGGATGAAACAGACCGCATGCTCGATATGGGATTTGGTGTCCAGCTCGACAAGATCGTTAAATTCCTTCCCCAAAAGCGGCAAACCCTCATGTTTTCTGCAACGCTGCCTCAGGGAATTCTTTCAATATCGAAAAAATATTTGAACAATCCTGAACGGATTTCCGTTGGTGAAACAAATGTGATTGCAAAAAATATCAAGCAGGACGTCATCCGCATTGAACAAGACAAAAAATACAATGAATTGATAGTGCAACTACATGAACGTAAGGGTTCAGTGATTGTCTTTATCAAAACTAAGCATGGAGCCGATCGCATGGCAGATAAATTACGCAAAGATGGTTTTACATCCGAAGCTTTGCATGGCGATTTGCGCCAAGGCAAACGTGACAAAGTCATGGTTAATTTCAGAAAGAAAAATTTCCGCGTTCTAATAGCGACAGACATTGCAGCCCGCGGTCTTGATGTTCCCCATATCGAACACGTCATCAATTATGATCTGCCGCAAGTGGCGGAAGATTTTATTCACCGCATGGGCAGAACCGCCAGAGCGGGTGCAGAAGGCTCCGCCATCAGTTTTGTATCCAATCAGGATGGTCGAAAATGGCATGCGATTGAAAGGTTACTAAACCCGGACAGTAAAGCTAAACCCGACACTGAGCAGAAACCTAGGAAAAATGCCAAACCCCGAAGAAAAGCAAGACCGGAGAAACGTTCAGACGACAATGTTAAGTCTTTTTTTGTTAAAAAGAAGAAGAATAACAGTAACAGCAAACGCCGATACACCCCTCATAAGCAAAAAGCCGCCGCTTAATTACGATATATAAAAACCATGAGAGAATGGAATGTTTTGAAAAATAGCCATCACATTATGATAGTAATGGGTGCGCAATGTATCAATTATGCTGAACCATATTTTTCTTAGCTATTGAGATAACTATACCTTTTTCTTTTCTCATTAAAATATAAATTAATCTCAGGCTTGCCATTGCAATATCTGGCCCACTTGTTACCCTTGGCACGGTTTTTTGAACGAAAATAACAGATATTAGAAGGAATTATGTGTGGTATTGCCGGTGAATTGCGCTTTGATAAGACGCAGGCGTCACCTATAAAAATTGATAAAATGCTGGGTGTTATGGCACCGCGTGGGCCGGATGGCTCCGGTATATTCTCGCAAAATGCGGTGTGTCTCGGTCACCGCCGTCTAAAAATCATAGATCTTTCCGACCAGGCCGCACAGCCGATGGTCGACAGTGCGCTGGGGCTTGTAATTGTTTTTAACGGTTGCATTTATAACTATCCGGAGCTGCGTAAAGAACTCAAGGCCAAAGGCTATAGCTTTTTCTCTAACGGTGACACGGAAGTTATACTGAAAGCCTATCACGCATGGGGAAAAGACTGCGTAAAGCGTTTTCAGGGCATGTTTGCGTTTGTTATCTGGGAACGTGATACAAAGCGCGTTTTTATGGCTCGGGATCGTCTTGGCATTAAGCCGTTTTATTATATCAGGGATAATCAATCCCTGCGTTTCGCCTCATCATTGCCGGCCCTTTTGCAAACAGGAAAGGTGGACACATCGATTGATCCGGTTGCCCTGCATTATTACATGAGTTTTCACTCCGTTGTGCCTGCCCCTCATACGATTTTCAACGGCATAAAAAAACTTCCACCCGCCACTATCATGACGATTGAGCCGGACGGTAAAACTAAAGAAGAAATCTACTGGAGGCTCGACTACAGACGTAATAACGAAGACCTCAAAACCAATGAAAATGAATGGATCGACAGGGTGGAGGAAGCACTTAAAACTTCAGTCAAGCGCCGTCTTGTCGCAGACGTCCCTGTTGGTGTCCTGCTTTCCGGAGGCCTGGATTCTTCTCTCGTTGTCGGTCTGCTCAGTGAATTAGGGCAAAAAGACATAAGCACTTTTTCTGTAGGCTTTGAAGATGTAGCCGAGGAAGAAGGCAATGAATTCCGTTACTCCGATATTATTGCGACGAAATACGGGACGGATCATCATAAAATTCATGTCGATCATGCAGAATTACAGGAGAACCTGTCGGCCTGCATCAAAGCAATGGCCGAACCCATGGTCAGCCACGACGTAATTGGCTTTTACCTGCTTTCCCGCGAGGTAGCAAAGCATGTAAAAGTTGTGCAAAGCGGCCAGGGGGCGGACGAAGTTTTTGCAGGCTATCACTGGTATCCGCCGCTCGCAGACATACAAGACGGCAGCGAGGCAAAAAAATATGCCGGAGTATTTTTTGACCGTGATTTTGAAGAGTATAAAAGCTTCATCAATGCTGCCTATATTGGTGATGACTACGCTTCTCAATTCGTTAGCGATCATTTTGATCTTCCGAATATTGAAGAGCCTGTCGACAAGGCTCTCAGGCTTGATACCACCGTGATGCTGGTCGATGATCCGGTTAAGCGCGTGGACAACATGACTATGGCCTGGGGATTGGAGGCACGTGTACCGTTTCTGGATCATGAGCTTGTCGAACTGGCCGCTAAAATTCCGGCACAGTACAAAATTAAGGATGGCGGCAAATATGTATTGAAGGAAGTCGGGCGTCGCATTATCCCGAACGAGGTTATTGACAGGCCCAAGGGTTATTTTCCTGTCCCTGCCCTAAAATACCTTCAAGGCGATTACCTGGAGATGGCGCGTGAGATACTAAATCAGAGCTCGGCCCAAAAGCGTGGGCTTTTTGATCAAACGTATATCAATATGCTATTAAACGAACCGATGGACCACATTACACCCTTGCGCGGGTCCAAACTCTGGCAGATTACGCTGCTTGAATACTGGCTACAGGAACAAGGGATATGAACAAAAAATTACAAAACAATATCTACAATCCTGAACAGGCACCCAGTTTGAAAAACTGGGGTGATCCCGCAGACCTGCCAAAAGAAAATGTTGTAATAGAATGCGGCTGGGGGCGCCTGTTATTTGGTCATACCTTCAAAACAGATGAAAGTATCGCCGAAATTTTGCGTAATGAAAAAGAAGGAGCCCGCGATCTGGCTCTTTATATTCGCAATCCGCAA
>CAZBNG010000103.1:0-6803 GCA_964493095.1 uncultured Pseudobdellovibrionaceae bacterium | reverse complement strand
ATCATCTATATCGGTGATCTGGTTCAAAAGAGCGAGGGCGACATGCTCCGCACGCCGAATTTCGGCCGCAAATCCCTGAACGAGATCAAGGAAGTCCTGGCGACCATGGGTCTGCACCTTGGTATGCAGACGGAAGGCTGGCCGCCGGAAAATATCGAGGAGCTGGCAAAGAAAGCGGACGAACCTTATTAATAGGGGCCGCGTAATTTAAGGTGAAAAACAATGAAACATCGTATTAAACAGCGCAAACTGAACAGATCATCAACCCACCGCCTGGCCATGCTGGCCAATATGGCGGCGGCTCTGGTCAAGCACGAGCAGATCAAGACGACCCTGCCCAAGGCGAAGGAACTGCGCCCCTATGTTGAAAAACTCATCACCATGGGTAAGCAGGCCGCAGCCAAGCCGGACACGGCACTGGCGAAGCGCCGTCAGGCTATCTCCGTCATGGGTGACGAAACGCAGGTTAAGAAAATCTTTGACGTTCTGGCCGAGCGTTACGAAGGCCGCGAAGGCGGTTACACGCGCATCATGAAGGCGGGCTTCCGCTACGGTGATGCCGCGCCGATGGCTGTGATCGAACTGGTCGACCGCGACGTCGATGCCAAGGGTAAGGACAGCGGCCCCGTCGAGTTCGATGACGAACCGGAGGCCCCGGCCGCCGAAGCGCCCAAAGCAGCGCCGAAGAAAAAGAAAGCCGCAGCGGCTTAAGCTAAGAATGAGGAACGGGCCGTTAGGCCCGTTTTTTATTGCATGAATAAGAACAGAATTTTTCTTTGGATATTGGTATATACGCTACCGCTGTTTATAGCTATGCTCATAAATAGCCCGCCAATATTTGACCTTGTTGTCAAGTTGGAAAGATATTTGAGCGATTGGCTTCATGCGACGCTATATTTTTCTATAATTTATTTACCCAGTATATTCATATTGAAATATTTGCAGCAGGATAAAGAACGGCTACTCTATTCACTTATGGCATATATTCTGGGGTCTGCCGTGCTTTTTTATCCTTATCTAATGGTCTTACTTGCCTATGTTTGTTTCTTGCTTGGAAGGTGCCTCTAATCATAGCGCAATATTATCAATCAACCGTGTTTTTCCGACATAGGCGGCGGCGAGGCGGCGGTTCCAGCGTTCTTCCACGTAATCCACCTTATCAAACCCGGCAGTGAGAAGCTTTTCCTTTGCGTCATCACACGCTTTATGCGTGTGATCCATGGATTGCACGGACGAGCCGTGCAATGACGATGCACTTTCACGCAATATCACATTCATCTTCCGGGCAATTTCCAGCTCTTCCGGGGAGAGATAGGCGTTGCGGGAGGAGAGGGCCAGGCCGCATTCGTCGCGCATAATGGGCCCGCCGATGATCTCTATGGGCAGGGCTAGCGCTTCCACCATCTCTTTAATCACCATCAGTTGTTGGTAATCCTTCTCCCCGAAAATGGCGATGTCCGGTTGCACATGCTCAAACAGCGTGCGCACCACCGTGCATACGCCGTCAAAGAAATGCGGGCGGAAATCACTTTCCAGTCCTTCTGCGGCCTTTCCTGCGTGCGTGGTGATTTGTGGGCCGTCCGGATAGATTTCCGTTGCGCCGGGCAGGTAAACGGCATCCACGCCCGTTGTTTCAAGCAGTTTAAGGTCGCCCTGCGCATCGCGGGGGTAGGCATCAAAATCTTCATGCGGGGCGAATTGCGTGGGATTAACAAAAATCGAAACGACCACTTTATCGGCCTTTTCCTGCGCCAGCCGGACAAGGGATAAATGTCCCTCATGCAGCGCGCCCATGGTCGGGACGAAGGCAACATTGCCGCCCCATTGCCGCCGCAAGGTCTGCAGATCCGTTTTTGTGACGGGCGTTTCCATCGGAGATTCTACGATGCCTTTTTATCCGTCTCCACCAGCTTGGGACGGGAGTATAAATACTCAGAGGAGGGGAACTGGCGTGCCCGCACTTCGGCGGCATAAGTGCTGACGGCCTTATCAATAACCGCGCCAAGGTCTGCGTATTTTTTTACAAATTTGGGTGTGTGACCGGAGAGCAGCCCAAGCATGTCCTCTGTGACCAGTATCTGCCCGTCGCACCCGGCGGAAGCACCGATGCCTATGGTGGGAATGCGGATGGCTTTCGTGATGGAATCAGCCACATCACCGACCGTGCCCTCAATCACTACGGCAAACGCCCCGGCGGCCTCCACGGCTTTTGCGTCGGCCATAATCGTTGCTTCGCTTTCGGGCGTTTTGCCCTTTACGCGGTAGCCGCCTTCCTTGAGCACGGATTGTGGTTGCAGGCCGATATGTGCCATAACCGGGATATTGCGCCGCGTCAGGTATTCTATAGTCGGGGCCATGGCCGCGCCGCCTTCCAGCTTTACGGCATCGCAGTTTGTCTCGCGCATAATCAGTGTGGCATTGCGGAAGGCCTGCTCCGGGTTTTCCTCGTAAGTGCCAAAGGGCATATCGACGACCACGCAGGCGCGTTTTGAAGCGCGCACCACCGCTTTGCCATGGGCGATCATGATCTCGAGTGTGACCTGCAGCGTGTTGTCCATGCCGTACAGCGCCATGCCGACGGAATCGCCTACCAGCAGCAGGTCAACGTGCGCATCCAGCAACTGCGCCATCGGCGCGGTATAGGCGGTCAGGCAGGCGAGCGGCTCCGCAGCGCCCTTGCGGGCACGAATATCGGCAACGGTGATATGCCTGTTATCCCGGCTCATGGATAATCCCTCCTATTTGGCCTCTTGAGATTTGCCATCATGTGTCCTAAATTCCGTTCATGTTTATCAGGTTTTTCATTGTCTTTCTAGCAATAGTGACCATATCGCCGGCCTGGGCGCAGGAGCGCGCTATGCCGGAATCAAGGCGGCAGGTCCAGCTCTCTTACGCGCCGCTGGTGCGGCAAATCACCCCGGCCGTGGTAAATATATATACGAAACGTACCGTATCAAGAATGGTCAGTCCGTTCATGAACGACCCGTTTTTCAGCCAGTTTTTCGGTAACGACATGTTTGGCGGCCGGATGCGCCAACAGGTCGAAAACTCGCTGGGGTCCGGGGTTATCATCGAAGAAGATGGCCTCGTGGTCACCAACGCCCATGTGATCAAGGAAGCCGAGGAAATTACGGTCAGTTTAAGCGACGGCAGGGAATTCGACGCCGATCTGGTGCTTCAGGACTCCGCCTCTGATCTTGCTTTGCTGCGGCTTAAGGGCGTGCAGGAGCAACTGCCCCACGCGACCCTGAAGCCCAGCGAATCGGTTGAGGTCGGCGATCTGGTGCTGGCGATCGGTAATCCGTTCGGTGTCGGGCAAACGGTGACCAGCGGTATTGTTTCCGCGCTCGCGCGCTCTTCCCTGAACATCAACGATTTTAATTTCTTTATTCAGACCGATGCGGCGATTAACCCCGGTAACTCCGGCGGGCCGCTGGTATCCATGGATGGCGGCGTGATTGGTATTAATTCGGCGATTTATTCACGCGACGGTGGTTCTTTGGGGATTGGGTTTGCCATTCCTTCGGAAATGGTGGCCAGCGTGGTGGCTTCCGCCAAGGCCGGGCGTACGGGCACGCAGGGCGTTATCCGGCCATGGCTGGGCATTTCCGCGCAAAGCGTTACATCGGAGATCGGGGAATCGCTGGGGCTGCGCCGTCCATGGGGCGCCCTGATTTCCGGCCTGCATTCGGCCAGCCCGCTTTTGGCGGCGGGCATGAAGGTTGGGGACGTGGTGCAAAGCATTAACGATAAGGATATCCGCGACGCCGCCGAAATGAAATTCCGCATGGCGACCGTGCCGCTGGGTGATGATGCCCATTTTACCGTCGTGCGTGACGGGCAGGTGCTGGATTTCCATGTTAAGGCTATGGCGCCGCCAGATGATCCGCCGCGCGGGGAAACAACCCTTGCCGGGGCCGGGCCGCTGAACGGTGTTACGGTTGCAAATCTCAACCCCGCGGTTTCTGTGGAGCTTGGCCTGCATGACGAAGAGGACGGCGTGGTGGTTACGAAAGTGCCGCGCTCCGGTGCCATGCGCATTGTCGGGGTGGGCGATATTATCCGCAATATCAACGGACAGGAGATTGTTCGCGTGGGGGACGTTAAAAAGGCGCTGACGTCAGGCGGACAGCAGGGCTGGCGCTTTATTTTCGAGCGTAATGGCAATACCCGCCAGGTGGTGTTGCGGTAAAAATTCTGGTTAAGCGACTTCGAGCTTCATGTGGGCGAAGGGGTCATTAATGCCGCGTTCCGCATAAGCTTGCAATGTGTCTTCCAGAGTAAGCCCCAGATTGCGAACTTGCAGCAGAGATACCCCTAAAACAGAAGCGACACTTAGGGCGGAAGCGAAGAACGTCCCGCCGTTTTCCATCCGTAAGGGCAAAACATATAAACGGCGGTACCAGTCAGCCATTTCCAGCCGGAAAATATAATTGGAAAGATCGGACGCAGCTTTTTTGGCTTTCGCAACGCTGTTGGTGGCAATGCGTCGAACCGTAAGGGCGAAGGATGCGCCAAGACTTTTAGCAAGGGGAGATCCTGGGATGACGTAAGAGGCAATGCCGCCTGTGCTGATACCCTCTTCTTCTAATCTTCCGGTTCCATATAATGACATTTCTCTATCCTTGTTTAAGTGCACTATAGAAGAAACGGCAATAAAAGTCAAGAAAAACCAAAAGTTTTAACAAGTAGACGGGCAGTTGTTTCACGAAATATGAATTTTATATTTACTGTATATTTCAGTAAAATATAAGTAAAAATTATTAATGTTTGGTTAAAGTGATTAAATACGAAGTATTTATTTAAAAATTTATATTGTGACGAAAAAATGCCAGTACCTAAAAAAATCTTGAAAAAATAGGAATAATTTCATATAATGGGCTCGGAAATGGGAGAGGGAATGGTAACGAACGCAATATCACACAGACGTCATTGCGAGGACTGCGAAGCAGGACGAAGCAATCCGGAGTCACAAGCAAGATTTCCGGATCGCTTCCCCCGGCGCAAGGCCGGGGTTGCAATGACGAAAAGACCGACCGTCAAACTAACCAACGAACTAAAGGAATATCCTTTAAAATCAAAGGGCATCCCCCCGGGGGCACTAAATTCATACAAACAAACTAAAGAAACCGGCGGGCTTTCTTGCCGCGTAAACGCAAACGCAGAAGGAGTTGCAAAACCCGCGCGCTTCCTCTTGTCTTTGCTTGGCTCTCACGGCATGATGGGCGCTGTTTTGAATAGTATTTAAAGGATTAATGACCATGACAGACGCCACCAAAGATATGAAAGACATCGTAGCGCTGTGCAAACGCCGCGGGTTTGTA
Source organism: uncultured Pseudobdellovibrionaceae bacterium (assembly GCA_964493095.1). GTDB lineage: Bacteria > Pseudomonadota > Alphaproteobacteria > Micavibrionales > Micavibrionaceae > CAYXSX01. The sequence continues at coordinate 1,479 of CAZBNG010000103.1, read as the reverse complement.
TTCGCGGCTTCCGATATTTATGGCGGCCTTAACGGTTTCTGGGACTTTGGTCCGCTGGGGGTGGAGCTTAAAAACAACCTTCGCGACGCGTGGTGGAAAGATATGGTCATTACGCCGCCCATCGGTCCCGACGGCGCGCCGGTGGATATTGTCGGTATCGATTCCGCGATCATCCAGAACCCGAAAACGTGGGTGGCCTCCGGTCACGTAGGCGGTTTTTCCGACCCGATGGTGGATTGCAAGGAAACCAAGAAGCGGTATCGCCAGGATCACCTGATTGTCCTGACTTCCGACAAGGCCGACCGCTGGCCCGCTTTCCACGAGGAAACCGAAGATGAGGAAATAGAGAAAAAGCTTAAGAAGCTTGGCATGCCCAAAGATATTTCCTTGTTTAAGAAGATTAACCTGACGGAGCTTGGTGTTGACACTTATGCGAAGATTGTCGGTCCCGATGTGAATGAGCCCGGCACATTGACCGAGCCCAAGCAGTTTAACCTGATGTTTGAAACCTATGTCGGCGCGACGCAGAGTGAGGATAACAAGGCTTACCTGCGCCCGGAAACCGCGCAGGGCATATTCCTGAATTACAAAAACGTGCTGGATTCCTGCCGTGTGAAACCGCCTTTCGGCATCGCGCAGATCGGCAAGGCGTACCGCAACGAGGTCAATCCGCGCAACTTCATTTTCCGCTCCCGCGAGTTCGAACAGATGGAAATGGAATGGTTCTGTCACCCGGACGAAGTGGAAATGTGGCGCGATTTCTGGTTTGAAACACGCCAGAAATTCTGGCGCTCTGTCGGCCTGACCAGTGATAACCTGCAGATGCGCAAACACGGCGATGACGAGCTGTCCCACTATGCCAAGGAAGGTTTGGGCACTTCCGATATCGAATATAAATTCCCCTTCACAGATCCCGGCTTTGGCGAGCTTGAAGGCATCGCGCACCGCTGCGATTTCGACCTGACGGCGCATCAGGAGCATTCCGGTGTGAAGCTGGAATATCTCGACCAGGTTACGAACCAGCGCTACATGCCCCATGTGATTGAGCCTGCGGCGGGCCTGACGCGCGGCGTGCTGGCGCTGATCTGCGAAGCTTATACGGTGGATACGAATCGTCCCTCGGGCGTATATCTGAACTTTACCCCGGCCATGGCGCCGAAAAAAGCTGCGATCCTGCCGCTGACGGCCAAGGAAGAACATGCGGGTCCGGCGACAAAGCTATATCTGGAACTGCGGGAGGAATTTGCCGTGGATCTGGATATTAAGCAAAATATTGGCAAGCGCTATGCGCGGCAGGATGAAATCGGCACGCCGTACTGTTTCACGATTGATAATGATACTTTGGCGGATGGCACGGTAACCTTGCGCGACCGCAACACCATGGCGCAAGAGCGCATCTCGATAGACAAGGTGGCGGAATACCTGCGCGGGAAGATGAAGGGCTGAACTGGCTTTTAAAGCCCGTAACGCGCCCAGAGG
>CAZBNG010000102.1:0-6837 GCA_964493095.1 uncultured Pseudobdellovibrionaceae bacterium | reverse complement strand
GAATTACCTTTTGGTAATAATACGTTGCGCCGCCCTATTGATATGGCTTCTTACATTGCTGTTTTTAAAAAGGATGCCTTGAACACTGAAACGATTCGCAAACATTCTTTCAGCATATCACCGCAAAGATTAACGCCGCGTTAAAACGTCCGCTCAGCGCTGCTTTTCGCTTAAAAATCGAAAACAACGCCCTGCGCCAAAGGCATCTGATCGGAGTAATTAACGGTCTGGGTCTGACGGCGCATATAAGCTTTCCAAGCATCAGAGCCACTTTCGCGCCCGCCCCCGGTTTCTTTTTCACCGCCGAACGCCCCGCCGATCTCCGCGCCGCTGGTACCGATATTTACATTGGCAAGTCCGCAATCGCTGCCCGTTGCCGAAAGGAAACATTCGGCTTCCCTGATATCGCGCGTAAAAATGCAGGAAGAAAGCCCCTGCGGCACACCGTTCTGAAGGGCTATCGCCTCCTCCATATCCTTATACCCCATGACATAGAGGATCGGCGCAAAGGTTTCGGCACAAACCACGGCGCTTTGCCCGGGCATGGCAACCAGAGCAGGCTTCACATAGTACCCACCATCAAGACCGGCACCTGTCACACGCTCCCCGCCTGCCAGCACCTGCCCGCCCTGCTGCCGTGCTTTTTTAAGAGCACCCTGCATGGCTCTAAACGCCGCCTTATCAATCAGAGGCCCCACAAGCGTATCGGAGGCAAGCGGGTTGCCTATACGTACCTGCCCATAAGCTTTCACCAATGCCTGCTGGAGTTTTTTACGCACATCCTTATGAACAATCAGACGACGAAGCGATGTACAACGCTGACCGCATGTTCCCACAGCACCAAATAAAATAGCCCGTACCGCCATATCAAGATCCGCAGAAGGCGTTACAATCATGGCATTATTGCCGCCCAGCTCCAGAAGGCTGCGCCCCATCCGCGATGCTACCGCTTCACCGACAGCCTTGCCCATCGGCACGCTTCCCGTTGCGCTGATCAGCGGAAAGGCTTCGTTTTTGGTTAGCGCTTCCCCCACTTCCCTTCCTCCTATAACCACCTGAAGCAAACTATCCGGCGCTTCATGCCCAGCCTGCCTGAACCGGCTTACTGCTTTTTCAAAAATCTTTGCGCAAGCCAGCGCGGTCAGCGGTGTTTTTTCCGAAGGCTTCCACACGACAGGATTTCCGCAAACCAGCGCGATCGCGGTATTCCATGACCATACGGCGACTGGAAAGTTAAAAGCCGTAATAACACCAACAGGCCCCAGCGGGTGCCACATTTCGCGCATATGATGCCCCGGGCGTTCAGAGGCAATAGTCAGGCCGTAAAGCTGGCGGGAAAGCCCGACGGCATAATCGCATACATCAATCATTTCCTGTACTTCGCCAAGCCCCTCGGAAAGGATTTTACCGCATTCAACTGTGACCAGCTTGCCCAGCTTTTCCTTGGCCGCACGAAGCTCTTCCCCCAGTAACCGAACCAGTTCACCGCGCACGGGAGCCGGAACGGCGCGCCAGATCACAAAAGACTGCTGAGCCTTTTGCGCAATACTTTTTACATCCGCAACTTTTTGCTGTTTTAAAGAAGTTATTTTTTTACCGTCAATCGGCGAAAAAATATCAAGATTGCCAGAAACTCCCACAAGCCTGCCGAGATCCAAATCCTTTAATAACGACTGATAATCGCCCATAAGAAGCTCCTTTTTCGGTGTTTCAAAATCCGGCGCCGGGAAGTTTGAGATACTCTTCCTCTTCGGGTGTGTTTTCACGGCCCAGTATTTTATTGCGGTGAGGAAAACGACCGAATTTTTCAATTACTACGCGGTGACGCAGGGCATAATCATATCCGGCGGGGTTATCATATTGCATGGCGCCCATAAGCTCAACCGAACGATTCTGGTCGTTCATATTCTCGCTATGCTGGAAAGGAACGTATAAAAAACCGCGTTTAACAGGCTCGAGTATCTGGTCAAACCCTTTGGCTATCGCCTGTTTTGCTGCCAGAAGCGCCTGCTCATCCGTGGCGAAAGCCGCAGGCGTATCCCGGAACATATTGCGTGGAAACTGGTCCAGCACAATAACAAGAGCTAATGCTCCTTCAGCATCGGAGCTCCAGTTGTTGCAAAGCCCGTCCTTGGCCATTTCATAAATGGTGGAAAAACGGTTACGAACCAGCGCATCAAAATCAGGACTTTTCTGAAACCATTGCTGGGGCTGTGTTTCTTCGAACCAGAAATGTATAATTTCCTGCTTGGTATCACGCATGAAAAACTTTATTTTCTCCCTTCTTCGTTACGCAAATCGGTTGAAAATAACGCTGACCTGCTTACATCCATAGCATTGCGCGCCTCTTCCATAAGTTTTAATATCTTTTTTTCCTTGTGCTGGGCGACCAATATAAAAATAAATGCCGGAACAAAAGGCAGCGCGATCAAAGCCAGAAAAAACGGGTCTATTAAAAGGAAAAAGAAACCGCCACCGGAATTGCTGTAATAAGACGATAAAAGAATTCCTACACCTGCCAGGGAAAAAATAAGCGCCAGCGCCCTGTATACCTTGGCGCGAATAAGCAGTTCCTTACACTGACGACGCGTACGTTCATTCATAGCATATAATTATAGCACCTAAACGGTCTAAATAAGAGCCTAAAATTATTCAGCTCAAATACTTATGCTTAATGAACTTTTGCCCAGATCTTCTTCTTATAGGAATACATGACTCCGGCAAATGCCAGCAGGAAAATAATAACCTTAATACCTGTACGTTTACGTGTTTCCATGTGAGGTTCTGCCGCCCATGTAAGGAATTCAGCCACGTCTCTGGCATATTGCTGAACCGTCTCAGGAGATCCGTCATCATAAGACACCATGCCATCCGAAAGCGGAGGGGCCATGGCGATTATATGACCAGGCATTTGCCTGTTCCAGTGCTGCCCTTCCATCAGGGACGTGCCTTCCGGGGGTTCTTCGAAACCGGTCAAAATACCGTAAACATAATCAGCCCCTCCCTCGCGCGCCTTGGTAATCAGGGACAAGTCGGGCGGAAGAGCGCCGCCATTAGAAGCCTTTGCTGCTTTTTCATTGGCAAACGGGGCCTTAAAGTGATCGCTTGGACGGGCCGGACGTTCAAACATTTCGCCTTCGTCATCGGGACCGTCCATCACGCTGTATTCGGCGGCAATATTCTTGATCTGGTTTTCGTTATACCCCAGATCCTCCAGGTTACGAAAATAAAGCCGGTTCATAGAGTGACAACCAGAACACACCTCACGATAAATCTTGTAACCGCGCTGCAAGGCCGCCCGGTCATAAGTACCTGCCGCTCCGGAAAAATGCCATTCCTGATGCTGCAGCTTTTCTCCGCCGGAAGCATGTGCCGAAGCAAAAGGCAGGAAAGCAAGAACAGAGGCGAAAAGGACGAAACGGGTAATCATGTTAAACTTTTCCCTTCTTTGCTTTTTGATCTTTCAAAACCGCATCGTTGATGCTGGCAGGCAGCTTCTTGCCTTTTTCATTTTTGTTCAGCCAGGGAATAACCCCCAGGAAAAATATGTAATAATAGGCGGTACACAGCAGGCCAAGAAGACTGAGCGGCAAGGGACCGAAATGCGCATCGGCAGGTTGCGCGCCGATATAACCAAGCAAGACAAAAACGGCGACCAGAATCAGGAAGAACGTCTTGTAAAGCGGACGATAACGAGCGGAGCGCAGTGGATGTGTATCAAGCCACGGCAGGATCAGCAGCAGGCCGATAGAGCCGAACATGGCAATCACGCCCCCCAGCTTGGCCGAAATCAGCACAACATCCGTGAACGGGATGGAAATTTCGAACGTAATGGCCCGCAGCATTGCGTAGAAGGGCAGGAAATACCACTCGGGAACAATATGCGGCGGCGTAACCATCGGATTGGCCTCGATATAGTTATCCGGGTGCCCCAGCATATCGGGCGCAAAGAACACGAACATGCAGTAAACGATCAGAAATACAATCACCCCAAACGTATCTTTCATCGTGTAATATGGATGGAAAGGCAGCGTATCCTGTTTGTTTTTGGGTTCGATACCCGCAGGATTGTTGGAACCGCAGATATGCAGGGCCGCAACATGCAGAAAAACAACAGCAAAAATCACGAAAGGCAGCAGGTAGTGCAGCGCAAAAAAGCGGTTCAGCGTCGGATTGTCTACGGAAAAACCGCCCCAAAGCCACGTAACGATGCTCTCGCCTACGCCGGGAATGGCGGAGAACAGGTTGGTGATCACGGTCGCGCCCCAGAAGCTCATCTGCCCCCATGGCAGCACGTATCCCATAAAGGCCGTGGCCATCATGAGAAGGAAAATCACCACGCCAAAAATCCATAAAAGCTCGCGCGGCTTTTTATAAGAGCCGTAATACATGCTACGAAAAATATGAACGTAGACGGCGACAAAGAAGAAGGACGCACCATTCATATGAAGGTCGCGCAAAAGCCAGCCCCAGTTTACATCGCGGTCAATGCGCTCGACAGAATTGAAAGCCATGCTGACATGAGGTGTGTAATTCATCGCCAGCGTAATGCCCGTGACGATCATAAGGACAAGCATCACCATCAAAATGGCGCCAAAATTCCAGAAATAGTTAAAATTTTTGGGGGTCGGGAAACTGCCGTATTCACGCTCCATCATCGTGAAAACCGGAAGACGCTCGTCTATCCAGTCAACAACGGGGTTTTTAAACTTTATACGCTCACCGCCTGCCATAATGATACCCTCTTAATTCCTTTATTATCCAATTTTAATCAGTGTGTCAGACACAAACTCATAAGGCGGCACGGCCAGATTCCTGGGCGCGGGACCTTTACGAATGCGCCCGGAGCTGTCGTAATGCGAGCCGTGACACGGGCAGAACCAGCCATCGTAATCGCCACGCGGATCGGACGGTTTTTGCCCGACGGGAATACAGCCCAAATGAGTACAAATACCAACCAGAATCAGCCACTCGGCTTTCTTCACACGGGCCTCATCCGGCTGGCTGTCGCGCAATTCGGATAGATCCACGCTTCTGGCTTCCTCGATTTCCTTAGGTGTCCTGTGACGGATAAAGACAGGCTTGCCGCGCCAGATCGCCGTAATAGACTGCCCCACTTCGATAGGAGTCAGATCAACTTCGGTTGTGGACAACGCCAACGTATCTTTTGCAGGGTTCATTGAATCAATAATGGGCCACGCAAACACGCCTGCCCCGACTGCACCGAAAGCCCCGGCGGAAAGCTGTAAAAAATCGCGGCGTGTCTCATCGGAGACCACTTTGCCCGCCCCCGGTTTAGCTGCTTTTGATCCTGCTGCCATAGTATCTGATTCCGTTTTTTCAATAAGGATAATATTTATATGAGAGAAGTCTTTACTCTTCTCTTTATAAAGGATCAATCCCCTGATATCCAGAGAGCATTAATTTTTTTATATTTTTCCACACGGTAATAGTATAACCGCGCCATGACACTGCTCCGCCTTGCCCTGTACCAGCCTGATATCCCGCAAAATGTGGGCGCCGCCATGCGGCTTTGCGCCTGCCTGAACGTACCGCTGGATATCATTGAGCCATGCGGGTTTCCGTGGGATGAAACTAAAATGCGGCGCTCCGGCATGGATTATGTAGAGTATACGAGCCTGACCCGCCATCCTTCGTGGACACAATTCAATGAAAATCGTGAAGGCCGGCTGATTCTCCTGACCACCAAAGCCACACAGCCTTATACCAGTTTTACCTTTGAAAGCGGGGATACCTTGCTGGCGGGCCGGGAAAGCGCGGGTGTGCCCGAGCATGTCCATAACGCCGCCGAAGCGCGTATTGCTATTCCCATGCATGGCGGGCTAAGGTCGCTCAACATTGTAACGGCCAGTGCCATGATCCTCGGGGAAGGGCTGCGGCAACTGGACGGATTTGTAAAGGCCGTATAAATGACGAAAACAATGCTCAAAGAAGAGGTTTTAACCGCTCGCCAGACACAGGCCGCCGCGTGGTTCCGGGAGCTGCGTGATTTGATCTGTGCGGAATTTGAAAAGCTTGAGGATGAACTTGCGGAAGGGCCGCATGCCAGCAAAGAAGCCGGGCGTTTCGAGCGCAACCCCTGGAGCAAGGATGAGAGCAAAGGCACGCTGAAAGGCGGCGGGGAGATTTCCCTGATGCGGGGGCGCGTTTTTGAAAAGGTAGGCGTTAACATCTCCGAAGTTCACGGCACGTTCAGCGAGGAATTTAGCGCGCAAATTCCCGGCGCGGCGGAAAACGGCGGCGCGTTCTGGGCTTCCGGCATTTCATTGGTTGCGCACATGCAAAGCCCCCTTGTGCCCGCCGTGCACATGAATACGCGCATGATCTGTACCTCCAAATGCTGGTTTGGCGGCGGAGCGGATTTAACGCCAATGACCGAGGATAAGGAAGATACGCAAATTTTCCACGCTGCCTTTAAAGAATGCTGCGACCGCCACGACCCGGCCTTTTACCCCGAATACAAGGCATGGTGCGACCGCTATTTCTACCTTCCCCACAGGCAGGAGCCGCGCGGCATTGGCGGGATTTTCTACGACTATAAAGAGAATGACTGGGAGGCCGACTTCGCCTTTACGCAGGATGTCGGGCGGACTTTCCTCTCCGTCTACCCGCAGATCGTGCGCCGCCACCTAAACGAAACATGGACCGGGGAACAACGCGAACACCAGTTAGTCAGACGCGGGCGCTACGTGGAGTTTAACCTGCTTTACGACCGCGGCACGCAATTTGGCCTGAAAACCGGCGGTAATACAGAGGCCATCCTTATGTCCCTGCCCCCGGAAGTCAAATGGCCTTAATCACCCTTGACATTTACAT
>CAZBNG010000101.1:0-6877 GCA_964493095.1 uncultured Pseudobdellovibrionaceae bacterium | reverse complement strand
CTTAAAGCCGTTCAACAGCTCCCGCGCCTCATCATCAGTTTTTGCCGTTGTACAAATAATAATGTCCATACCCCGGATTTTGTCGACCTTGTCGTAATTGATTTCCGGGAAAACAATGTGCTCTTTCAGACCCATGGCGTAGTTGCCACGACCATCGAAGCTCTTGCCGCTGATACCGCGGAAATCGCGAACACGGGGAAGGGCAATCGTTACCAGGCGGTCGAGAAACTCGTACATCTGGGCACGGCGCAGGGTTACCTTACAGCCGATGGCCTGACCTTCGCGGATCTTGAAAGACGCATTGGACTGGCGGGCTTTCGTAATAACCGGCTTCTGACCGGCAATCTGCGCCAGGTCGTTCGCCGCATTTTCAATATGCTTGCGGTCCTGGGTGGCATCGCCAACACCCATATTGATGACAATCTTTTCCAGCTTCGGAATTTCATGGACGTTTTTGTATCCATATTTTTCTTTCAAAGCGGGCACGATCTCGTTTTCGTATACTTCTTTGTAACGTGGTTTCATTTTCTTATCCTATTGTCTCACCGGATTTACGGGCTACACGGGTTTTTTTGCCGTCCTTGAGAGTCTTATAACCAACGCGCGTGGCATTGCCGCCCTTGGGGTCGACCAGCGCCACGTTGGAGATATGAACAGGCTGTTCCTTTTTCTCGATGCCACCGGCAGAAAACTGTGTGGGCTTCGCGTGCTTGGTAACCAGGTTAACGCCCTGCACCACCACTTTGATCTTGTTGGCATCTTCAGATTTGACGATCTTCAGGACTTCGCCCTTGGCACCTTTATCCTTGCCTGTAAGAACAACGACCTGATCGCCTTTTTTAATTTTCAGTTTAGGCTGTGTCATGCTTAGAGCACCTCCCCGGCCAGTGAAATAATCTTCATGTAGCCCTTAACGCGCAGTTCGCGAGTTACGGGGCCGAAAATACGGGTTCCGATCGGCTCACCAGCGTTATTGATCAGAACGCAGGCATTGGTGTCGAAGCGAATTTTCTCGCCGTAAGCGCGCTGCAGGCCGTAACGGCTGCGTACGATAACGGCTTTGTGAATAGCGCCCTTTTGGACCTTACCGCGGGGAATAGCATCCTTAACGGAAACTACGACCACATCGCCGATATTGGCGGTGCGGCGGTGCGACCCCCCTAAAACCTTGATGCACTGAACTTCGCGGGCCCCGCTATTGTCAGCAACATCCATGCGTGATTGCATCTGTATCATGACTTAGGCGTCCTTCTTCTTAGCTGTCGTTTTAGCTGCCGCTTTCTTGGCGGCAGGCTTTTTCTCTGCCGGTGCCACGGCCTTTGCCGTTTCTTTTTTGGGAGCAGCTTTGGGAGCCGCCGCTTTCTTTTCGGCCGGAACCTTCGCTGCTGGCTGTTCTGTGCCATCGGCCGTCGTTACGATCCAGCGCTTTGACTTGGAAATCGGACGGCACTCGATGATGGATACGCGGTCGCCCACCTTATACTGGTTGGCAGGATCATGCGCAGCGTATTTGGACGTTTTACGAACGTATTTCTTGTAAACCGGGTGACGGAAACGGCGCTCGACAAGAACGGTTATCGTCTTGTCTCCTTTATCGCCTACTACATCGCCTTCTAATATTCTTCTTGGCATCTTCTTTTCCTTTTACGCTGCTTGTCCAGCTGCCGCCTTTTTAGCCGCAGCTTTTTTGGCGGGCGCCTTGGTTTTGGTTTCAGTCTTTTTCGCCGCAGGAGCCGCCGTCTGACCGGCAGTCTTGGCGCTTAAAAATGTTTTTACGCGTGCGATGGAACGACGTGTCTTGCGGATAGCGGACGTATTTTCCAGGGTGCCGCCAGATCTTTGAAAACGCAGGTTGAACTGCTCCTTCCGCAGGTCCAGGAGCATTTTCTTCAGCTCGTCTTCGCTTTTTGTTTTTAAATCTTCAGCTTTCATGGCTCTTGGTCTTTCTTAATCCTTTTTAGGAGGCATCACCGATACGGCGAACAAATTTGGTTTTAATCGGCAGCTTCATCGCGGCCAGATCGAAGGCTTCGCGCGCCACTTCCAACGGAACGCCATCCAGTTCGAACATGATACGGCCCGGCTTCACGCGCGCGGCCCAGTATTCAGGAGAACCTTTACCCTTACCCTGACGAACTTCCAGCGGCTTGGATGTTACCGGCACGTCGGGAAAAATGCGGATCCAGATTTTACCCTGTCTTTTGATATGACGTGTAATCGCACGGCGGGCCGCTTCGATCTGGCGGGCCGTAATACGCTCGGGCGCAAGCGCCTTAAGACCGTAAGCACCAAAAGCGAGCGTAGAGCCGCCCTTTGCGTTGCCGTGAATGCGGCCTTTGTGCTGTTTACGATGTTTAAACTTCTTTGGCGATAACATGTTTCAATGCTTTCTTTTTGCTTTACTACCACTTTGCCCCAGCGGGCATACAAACAATAAAAAACTGCTCACATGGACTTTCCGTTCCTTAAAACGATAGTTCCCATATGGTTTTTAAAGGATGTTTCCTTAAATTGCGCCGGACCTTACAGGAAATTTGGCGCAATTGCCAGTACTTTTTTATCCTTTTTTGACTACTTATGAGTTCTGGGTGCCCCGCCCTGCGCATCGGACAGGCGTTTGTCGCGCGCCATCGGATCATGCTCCATGATGTCGCCCTTATAAATCCAGACTTTTACACCCAAAATACCGTAGGTTGTCAGACCTTCGGAGAAACCGTAATCCAAATCGGCACGTAGCGTATGCAAAGGAACGCGGCCTTCGCGGTACCATTCCGTACGGGCGATATCGGCACCGCCAAGACGGCCGGAAACGTTGATACGAATACCGCCGGCACCCAGACGCAGGGCACTTTGCACGGCGCGCTTCATCGCACGGCGGAAAGATACGCGGCGCTCCAGCTGCTGGGCAACACCCTCAGCAACCAGCTGGGCGTCCAGCTCGGGCTTGCGTACTTCAACAATATTCAGGGAAACATCGCCACCGGCGATACGGGAGAGATCAGAGCGCAGCTTTTCAATGTCGGCGCCTTTTTTACCGATAATCACGCCGGGACGGGCGGTATGAACGGTCACTTTTGTGTTCTTGGCGGCGCGCTCGACGATAACCTTCGAGATTCCGGCAGGCTTCAGGCGCTCTTGAATGTATTCGCGGAGCTTGAGGTCTTCGACCAGCTTTTGAGAATAATCGCGGCCTGCATACCAGCGGCTGTCCCATGTGCGGTTAATTCCGACGCGAAGTCCTATTGGATTGATTTTCTGTCCCATACTGCTTCAGGCTCCTTATTGCTGATCTTGTTCTCTGACGACGATCGTCAGATTGGCGAATTTTTTCTCGATGCGCACACCGCGGCCACGGGCACGGGCGCGAAAACGTTTCATCACAAGGCTGCGGCCTACGACGGCTTCGGCGACGACCAGGCGGTCAACGTCCAGGCCGTGATTGTTTTCGGCGTTCGCCACCGCGGATTGCAGCAGATCGCGAACATGCTGCGCCACGCGGCGCTTGGAAAACTGCAGGTCAACCAGGGCACGGCCCGCGTTCTTGCCGCGAATAGTCTGCGCCACCAGGTTAAGCTTCTGCGGGCTGGTGCGGATATGCTTCGCAAAGGCTCTTGCCTCGTTTTCTTTCGTGCGTGATGGGTTTGCTTGTTGTCCCATGTTCTTAATCCTTTTCTAAAAAATCCTTGCTATTTTTTGGCTTTCTTATCCGCGCCGTGCCCCGTGTAGGTGCGTGTCGGCGCAAATTCACCCAGCTTGTGGCCAATCATCTGGTCGCTCACGATCACGGGGATGAATTTCTTGCCGTTGTGAACGCCGAATGTCAGGCCAACCATGTTCGGCAAAATCGTGGAGCGGCGCGACCATGTCTTGATCACGGTGTTTTTGCCCGCGGCTCTTGCCTCTTCCACCTTCTTCAGAAGGCTTTTTTCTACAAACGGTCCTTTCCAGACTGAACGTGCCATATTTTTATTCTCCTAATTAAAGTACCAAGTCGGCAACTAACACAACCAGCGCAGGGGAATCCACAGAACTCTTTTCTGCACCATAACGCGCCTTAACTCTTCTATCCAATTCGGCATAACCGCCCGGGTCCAAAGGCTGGGTTCCGACTGCCGGATAACCAACTTCTTCTTGCAAAAACTCGCTTGCCAATACCTCAGTGCTCATATCATTCACTCCTAATTACTTCTTACGGCGGCGGATGATGTATTTATCGCTCGCCTTACCTTTTGTACGTGTCTTATAACCTTTGGTCGGTTGTCCCCACGGTGATACCGGGTGACGGCCGCCTGAAGTCTTACCCTCGCCGCCGCCATGAGGGTGGTCAACGGGGTTCATCACAACGCCGCGAACATGCGGGCGTCTGCCCTTCCAGCGTGTACGCCCGGCCTTGCCGTCATTGGCGTTCATGTGGTCGGGGTTGGAAACAGCACCAACGCTGGCCATGCACTCGCCGCGCACAACGCGCAATTCGCCGGAGGCCAGTTTAATCTGGGCATAGCCCTGATCACGGCCCACGAGCTGGGCGAACGTACCGGCGGAGCGCACCATCTGCGCGCCTTTGCCGGGCTTCATCTCGATATTGTGGATGATAGTACCCACGGGCATATTTCTAAGGCGCATGGCGTTACCCGGCTTAACGTCGGTTTTTTCGCCAGAGACAACCTTGTCGCCGACATTCAGGCGCTGGGGCGCGATGATGTAGGCTTTTTCACCGTCCGTATAAACGATCAGGGCGATAAAGGCCGTGCGGTTGGGGTCGTACTCAATGCGTTCAACCGTTGCCTCGACATCAAATTTCGTGCGCTTCCAGTCGATCAGGCGGTAGCGGCGCTTATGCCCGCCGCCGATGTGGCGGGAGGTAATGCGGCCATGGTTGTTACGCCCGCCGGTCTTGGTCAGACCTTCGGTCAGTTTTTTCTCGGGCTTGCCCTTATACAGATCCTTGCGGTCAACCTGCACCAACTGGCGCTGACCGGGGGATGTAGGGTTAAACTTCTTTAGTGCCATTTTCTTCTTCCTCTTATTTGCCCCTTATCGGCGGACCACCATAGTTAAAAACTGTTCCTAAATTCCTGTTCCCACGTCTATGGTCTGGCCTTCTTCGAGGCTGATGACCGCTTTCTTGACATCGGAGCGGCGGCCCGCAACACCCTTAAAGCGCTTGTTCTTGCCCTTCTGGATCAGCGTGTTTACGGATTTTACCTTCACTTTGAACAGCGCCTCGACGGCCTGTGCAATGCGGGGTTTGGTGGCATCCATCGGTACGATGAAGCTGACCTGTCCGTGTTCGGAACCGAGTGTAGCTTTTTCCGTTACGTGCGGCTTGCGGATGATTTCATACATCCATTCCTGCACTTCCTGTTTTTTCTTCGCTTCAGCCATCGTCTTAACCTTTCAGTTTTTCCGTGATGTCGTTCACAGCCTGCTTCGTCAGCACCAGCGTGTCGCGGCGCAGGATGTCGTAAACATTCGCACCCTGCGACGGCAGCACATCAATGCGCGGCAGATTCGCGGTCGCACGGGCGAAATTCACATCGATTTCGCCGCCCGCCACGATCAGGGCACTGTCCAGACCCAGCTTTTTCATCGCTTCGGCCATGGGCTTTGTTTTGTGATCCTTGGCTTTGGCTTCATCAAGGATAATCAGCTTTCCTGCGGCAGCCTTGGCGGACAAAGCCGTTTTCAGTGCCAGCTGGCGGATTTTCCTGGTCAGCTTGAAGCCATGGTCGCGCACCTGCGGTCCCAGAGCCACACCGCCGCCGATATCCTGCGGACGTTTCAGGTCGCCGGCGCGGGCGCGGCCCGTACCTTTTTGTTTCCAAGGCTTTTTGCCCGTGCCGGAAACTTCGGCACGTGTTTTTACCTTGTGGTTGCCGGAGCGGCGCTTTGCCAGCTGGTAATTAACCATCTGGTGCAGAATGTCATTGCGCACTTCGACACCGAAGACTGAATCATCAAGCGTAATTTCGCCGGATTCCTTGTTCTCTAATGTTTTGACAGCGAGTTTCATAGCTTATTCGTCCTTCTTCTCTTCTGCAGCCGGAGCTTCAACCTGTGCTTCTTCTGCCTGTGCCTGCGGGGCCGGGGCTTCCTCGGCCTTCGGCGCGGGTGAAGCAGACTGCTTCAGACCTGCCGGCAGAGGGGCTTCGGCATGGCGCGGTCTTTTAACCGCGTCATTGATCAGAACCCATGCCGTGTTGGCGCCGGGTACGGCGCCCTTCACGAGGATCAGGTTGTCTTCCAGATCAACGGCGACCACCTGCAGGTTCTGGGTCGTTACCTGGACGTTACCAAGCTGACCCGCCATTTTCTTGCCTTTAAACACGCGGCCCGGGTCCTGACACTGACCTGTGGAACCGTGAGAGCGGTGCGATACGGACACGCCGTGAGACGCGCGCAGACCGCCGAAATTGTGGCGCTTCATACCGCCGGCAAAGCCTTTACCCTTGGAAGTCGCAGTTACGTCCACGTACTGGCCGGGAACAAAGTGTGCCGCGCTCAACTCCGAGCCAATTTCCAGCACGTTTTCACCCGTAACGCGGAATTCGGCAAGTTTTTTCTTCGGCTCGACTTTGGACTTGGCGAAATGGCCGCGATTAGCCTTGCTTGTGCGCTTGATCTTGGCTTTACCCGCGCCGAGCTGAACGGCCACATAGCCGTCTTTTTCCTCGGAACGCACAGCCGTAACCTGGCACTCGTCAACTTTCAATACAGTCACAGGAACGTGGCGCCCGTCCTCGTCAAAGACGCGGGTCATCCCTTCCTTACGTGCAATCAATCCAGTTCTCATTTTCTTTTCCCTTTCCAGAGGTTAGCCCTCATACGGACCAACTTAGCGATCAAATACCTTTGTTAAGCAGCCATCTGACCAATT